>NZ_JBTOQC010000045.1:0-419921 GCF_055284095.1 Pseudomonas sp. HP_08
ACTGATTGCCAGCCTGAGCGAACAAGGCTTCCCGGTGGTCGACCTGACCGATAACGAACTGGCCAAGCTGCATATCCGACACATGGTCGGCGGCCATTCGGAGCGGGTCAGTGATGAGCTGGTGCTGCGTTTCGAGTTTCCGGAGCGGCCGGGCGCGCTATTCAATTTCCTCAACAAGCTCGGCGGGCGCTGGACCATTTCAATGTTCCACTACCGCAACCACGGCGCGGCCGACGGTCGGGTGGTGGCCGGGCTGGTGGTGCCTGAGGACGAGCACGACCTGGTCAAGGACACGTTGCAGGAGATTGGCTACCCGTACTGGGACGAAACGCATAACCCGGCATATCGCTTGTTTCTGGGTTAAAGATATTTCGCACCTGTAAACGCGGCGACGGTCCATGAAGATATGCCCTTCAGGACCTTTCTTCATGCCCGATGCCATCGCCGCCGAACAGCTCCCCAGCGACTTGCATTACGTCGACGACAGCCAGCCCGGCTTCAGCCGGAAAATCCTGCGTGGCAAGTTTGCCTATTTCGATCTGGACGGCCAGCGCATCCGCGACAAGGCCGAGATCGCGCGGATCAATGCGCTGGTCATCCCGCCCGCCTACACCGACGTCTGGATTTGCGCCGACCCGCGCGGCCACTTGCAGGCCACCGGGCGCGATGCGCGCGGGCGCAAGCAGTACCGTTATCACGTGCGCTGGCGCGAGATTCGCGACGAAGACAAATACACGCGCATGATGGCCTTCGGCTCGGCCCTGCCCAAGGTGCGCAAGCAACTTGAAGCGCAGATGGGCGCGCCCGGCATGGGCCGTGACAAGGTCATCGCGGCGGTGGTGATGTTGCTGGACGCGACGCTGATCCGCATCGGCAACTCGCGTTATGCCCGCGACAACCGCTCGTTCGGCCTGACCACGCTGCGCAACAAGCATGTGGACATCAAGGGCAGCGAGATTCTGTTTCAGTTTCGCGGCAAGAGTGGCGTCGAGCACCAGATCAGCATCAAGGACAAGCGCATGGCGCGGATCATCAAGCGCTGCATGGAGCTGCCGGGGCAGAACCTGTTCCAGTACCTGGACGAGGACGGCCAGCGCCACGGCATCACTTCATCGGACGTCAATGCTTACCTGCACAGCCTGACCGGCGCCGATTTCACCGCCAAGGATTACCGCACCTGGGCCGGCAGCGTGATGGCGCTGACGACCTTGCGCAAACTGGACTGGGAACCGGAGGCTGACGCGAAAAAGCACATCGTCGAGATGGTCAAGAACGTGGCCAAAGAGCTGGGCAACACGCCGGCGGTGTGCCGCAAGTGCTATATCCACCCGGCGGTGCTGGAAGGCTTTGTGCTGGGCGAGCTGGCCAAGCTGCCGCGCTCGCGTAAACGTCAGGGGCTGAGTGCTGAAGAAGTCGCGCTGACGGCGTTTCTTCAGCAACTGCACGCGCAAAGCATGGCGAGCAAACCCTGAGCGGTTACGGGATCGGCATGGCCTTGATCGGTTCTGACGGCGGCTGCGTGGACGCAGGCTCCGTGGACAACGGTTCGATTTCCAGAGCCGGTTGCTCGGTGGCGGGCTGTTCTGCAGCCGGCTGAACAGTTTCGCTCGGCTGTGCGGCCGGGGCTTCGAAGGTCTCGACCTTGATCGACTCCGACTCCACCGGCGCCGCCTGCGGCTGGCTGCTCACCGGCGTAACGGGCGATTCGCTGACAGGCTCGGCGGCTGGCGCCGGGGTTGCTTCTATCGGCGGCACCGCTGCCGGGGCTGACAATGCTGCCGGCGCAACCGGGACCGCTGCCGGCGCCGGGGCGACTTCCGGCACGCCCATGTCGGCCTTGGGTTTTTCGACGATATGCGCCGCCTGCTTGACCTCGGCCGGCAGGAAGTTCTCTACCAGACCAAAGAAGCGCTCATAGAATTTGTCCGAGGCCACGGTTTCGCTGGCGACCTTGACCATCGAGTCGTCGGTGGAACCGATCGGCATCGACACCGAACCCAGCACGCCGACGCCCAGACTGGCCGAGGTGTTGGTTTTCTTCAGCGCGTAGCGGTCCTGCAGGGCGTTGGCGAACATGCTCGAGGTGCCGGGACGGGTGTCATCGGCACAGACCACGTTGAAGCTGATCTCGATATGGGTATCGCCGGTCTGCTGGAAGCTCTTGCGCCCGCTGATCATCTTCGGGTCGTTGCTGGTGATGATGTAGCCCTGGCTGAGCAAGGCCCGGCGCGCCGCCTCGCAAGAGGCCACGTCGCTGGCCGGGTAGCTGCGCGAATAGGTGCCGGCATCGTCGAAATGCTCGTGATCGTAGATCGCCTGCTTCTTGTTGGAAGAGCAGCCTGCGGCCAGCAGCAAGGCGGCCACCCAGCATGCCGTGCGCACATTCAGAAAATTGAACATCGAGAATCCCGGGGAAAGTAGCGACAAGACGACAAGGCCAAGAGGGTACATCTAAAACGTAGGCGACAAGTCTGCAACAAGGCAGACAACGGATCAACGCAGAGTTGACATGGAAGTTGATACATTTGCTGTTTCAATTGCCGGCCCGGCAGTCATCGGGAGGCACTCGGCGCTTCACCCTGGTGCAGATCACGGCTACCCTTGCAGACCGCCGCGCCCGTGAACGCCCTGCAGACGATTCGGAACCCACAGTCACAATGGACATCTCCTCGATTCATTCCACACCCGCCCCCAGCCAGGAATCCGGCAAGGAACAGACCGCCGGCGGGCGTGTGCAGGTCATTGACCGCTCTATCGTGCTGCTGCGGACCCTGGCCGGCCTCAAGCATGGCGCCAGCGCACTGGACCTGGCGCGCCTGACCGGCATCGACCGCACCACCATTCATCGACTGCTCAAGACCCTCACCTACTGGAGCCTGATCGAATCGCAGCAAGGCACCTACCGCCTGGGCCCGGAATGCCTGGTCTATTCGACGGCCTACCTGAACCGCCTGAACCTGCGCAAGATCGCCCTGCCCTACGCCATCGAATTGCAGCGCGTGACCGGTGACCGGCAGGCCATCGTGTCGGTGTCGATTCCGGTGGGCGATCAGGTGGTGCTGATCGAACGCATGTGGACGCCCATTACGCCGCTGAACGTGATCGTCGATCTGGCCGACCATTTCCCCCTCGATGGCAGCCCGAGCGGCCGCGCCATCCTGGCGACCTACAGCCCGGCCAGCGCCATCGCCCTGCTGGGCCTGGAACGTCATGCCAAGGCACTGCCGGCACTGGAGACGATCCAACAGCAGGATCACTTTGCCTTCGGCCACAACGAATTCAAGCCCGGACTGTCATCGCTGGCCTACCCGATCCGCCCCAACGGCGGCCCGGCGATCGGCGCACTGGTCGTGGCCGGCCTCGACATGGAAAGTGAAATCCACACCCAATCGGCCCTGGCCAGCCACGTGCGCCGCGCCTGCGACGGCATTGCGGCGCAGTTGGGGGATGTGTAAACACATTGGTCCCATTACCGGGCATAGACTTCCAAAATGACCGGCCGCATAATCATCAGAAATGATGCATAAATGAATCAATTTTGATGAGAGATTGCACTATGAGAACCACGGTGACCATCGACGATGCACTCTACAAACGTGCGCTTGAAGTCGCAGATCCTGACATGGATAAAGCGGATCTATTTCGAGAGGCAATACAGACGTTTGTCCGGGTACAAGCCGCAAAGCGTCTGGCTGCCTTGGGTTCTGGCGCTCCCTCCATGGAAGAAATACCGCGGCGTAACGCCCAGACCAGTCGATGAATGTTTTAGTCGATACGTCGGTATGGGTGGGCCATTTCCGCGACAGAGATAAGCACCTGATCGCGCTTTTACAACAAGATCGTGTGCTGATTCATCCAATGATTCTGGGGGAGATAGCGTGTGGTACTCCCCCGGAAAGAGTGAACACACTGGCGGATCTTTCCAGTCTCAGATACAGCCAGCAGCCCACTCTGGATGAGGTCATGACCTTTGTAGAACACCGTAAGCTCTATGGCATGGGCTGCGGACTGGTCGATATGGTTTTATTAGCCTCTGCAATGATGACCCACTCATTGCTTTGGACGCACGATAAACGCCTTGCCCACCTCGCTACAGCGCTGGAAATAGCTCATTTGGCTCGTTAATGCGAATGATCTCCTACAGGTCCACCCCCAGCATTTCGAGCAGGCGCTTTTTCTGGACCTTGCCGTAGTGCGAACGTGGCAGCTCCTCAACAAACCAGATGCGCCGCGGCACCTTGAAGCGTGACAGCCGCGCGCGGCAATGTTCGATCAGCGCTTCGCTATCAAGCGCGCCGCCTTCGCCGGGCACCACCACCGCGCAGACTTGCTCGCCCCATTCCAGGTCCGGCAGACCGAACACATGGGCATCGCTGACCTGCGCATGTTCCAGCAGGCTTTGCTCGACTTCGCCGGGCTGCACCGATTTGCCGCCACTGCGAATGATGTCCTTGCAGCGGCCCTGCACCAGCAGCAGACCGTCCGGGCGGATGCGGCCCAGATCGCCGCTGCGCAGCCAGCCGTCTTCCAACACCTGCGCGCTGAGGTCGGACTGCTGCCAGTAGCCGGCCATGAGTTGCGGGCCGGCAATCAGGATTTCACCTGTGCCCTGCTCATCGGGCCGGTCGATGCGCACGGCACTGGAAAACACCGGCCGCCCCACCAGGCCTTCCGCCGACTCGCCGCCCGCCCGCACGTCGGCCATCTGCGTCGCCGACAGATAGCAACTCCAGGGCGCTTCGGTCATGCCGTACAGCACGCTGAGGCGGTCGCCAAACACACCGCAGGCACCGTCGAGCACTTCGCTGGCCAGGGCAGCGGCGCCGATGTCGAGGGTCTTGAATCGCGGCAAGGCGGCGGCCTGCGTGCCGGCTTCACGCAGCAACCGCAGCAACTGGGTCGGCACCAGCGAGCTGAATGCCGCCTCGTGCTGCTGCAATTGCCCGATAAAGGTCGCCGCCTCGAAACGCCCGCCCAGCACCACTTGCCCGCCGCTGAGCAGATGCCCCAAGACCGCGACGGCGGCGATCGGCCACAGCGGCCGCACGTTGAGCAACACGTCGCCGGGCACCGCACCACGGGCCATGACGATGTTCTGCAACACCGCGCACAGGCTCGCATGCCGATGCATCACCGCCTTGGGCACGCCGGTGGTGCCGCCGGTGTAGTTCAGCGAGGCCAGCGAATCGGCAGGCCGGGCCGGGCGTGGCGCTGCTGCAACATCCGCAGCTGCAACGTCCGCCACTGCGATGAAGTTTTCCAGCGCCTGGCACTGCACACCGGCCTGACGCAGCGGTTCGATCAGCGCCTGGTACTGGCTGGAATACAGCAGTAACGAGGCCTGGGCATCGCGCACCTGCGCCAGCAGTTCTTCAACGGACAAGGCCGGGTCCAGCGGCACCCGCACCCGGCCGTTGGCCATGCAGCCATAGTCGGCGAGCAGGTAGTCGATACTGGCATCGGCCAGCAGCGCCACCCGCGCACCGGCCGCAATCGCCCGCTGCTCAAGGGTCTGGCCGAAGGCACTCAATGCCTGGTCGAGTTCGGCAAAGGTCAGGCGGCGTGCGCTGGCCGGTTCATGCAGGGCGGTGCGCTCGGGCCATTTGCAGGCGGCCTGGTGCAGCAGTGTGCTGATGTCCATACTTACCACCCGCTCAGGACGATGCGCCCGTTGACCTGCCGCGACTCCAGCAGCGCATGCGCCTGCGCCACTTCGGTAAACGGCAACACCCGGTCGATCAGCGGCCGCACCTGGCCTGCGGCAATCAGCGCCAGCGCGGTGCGCAGTTCTTCGAGTGTCGCGCTGCCCGAGCCCTGAATCTTCAGGCGCCGGCCGATCAACAGGCCGGGCGCGATCGGCACCGCACCGGGGTCGACATTGCCCAGCACCACCACGCGCCCGCCGAGGGTCATGCTGCGCAGGGTTTCGCCCAGCGTGTGGCCAAGGTTTTCCATCGCCACATCGACGCCACGCTTGCCGGTCAGTTGCCAGACCTGCGCGCTGTAATCGCCATGGCTGACGACCACTTCATGGGCTCCGAGCGCCTGCAGAAACTCGCGCTTGTCGGCGCTGCCGGTCACCGCGATGACCCGCGCGCCCAAGGCCCGCGCCAATTGCACCTGATGCGCGCCAAGGCCGCCGCTGGCGCCGTTGATCAGCACGCTTTCGCCGGGTTTGAGCGCCGCCTCGCCATGCAGTGCGCGGACACTGGTGGCAATCGGGCACGAGGCAAGCGCCGCCTGGGTGTAGTCCAGGCCATCGGGCAATTCGACCGCCGATATCGCCGGCACGCGCAGGTATTGGGCGTAGGCGCCTTCGGTGTCGACCGAGGGCAAACCCAGGGCGCGGCACAAATCCTGGCGACCGCGCAGGCATTGCCGGCATTGCCCGCAGAAGCGCCGCTGGTAGATCACCACGCGCGCACCAATGTCCAGGTTCAGCACATCGGCGCCGACTTCGACCACTTCGCCGGCCACTTCATGCCCCAGCACCACGCCGGTGTGCGCCCCCGGCAATTGCCCGGCGCGATGGAGTACATCGTGATGGCAGACGCCGGCGGCATGCACCTTGACCAGCACTTCGCCACGGCCTGCCGTCGGGGTGGGCACTTCTTCGAGTTGCAGTTGCTCCGGGCCACCGAAGCCTTTCAGAACGATCGCTTTCATCATTTATAACCGTTAGTAACCATCTAATAATATGTTCATATAACAAACATGTTGTTTGCATTGTGCACATACTTTAAGTTTTCCCCACTTCGACGCCGACCTCAAGAGGCAATGCGTCTTTCTTTCGAAATCAGCGAAATCAGTCATGACAGTCGAATATCAGAAGCTGGGCGAAGGCGTCCTGCTGGTCACCCTCAACCGCCCGGAGCGCCTGAATGCGCTGAACAGCCAGACCAAAACCGAACTGGGTCAGGTGTGGCAGCGTGCCCAGGACGATGATGAAGTGCGCGCGATCGTGCTGCGTGGCGCAGGCGAACGGGCGTTCTGTGCCGGTTCCGACCTCAAGGAAATCCAGGCCACCGGGCAGACCGCCAGCAGCGAAGTGCTCGCCCGTGCGCTGCCCGGTGTCGGCATCCCGTTGCGCAAGCCGGTGGTTGCCGCACTGCATGGCCACACGTTAGGGCTGGGCATCAGCCTGGCGATTCATTGCGATTTTCGTATTGCCCGGCATGACACGCAGTTCAGCTTTCCGGAAGTGCGCCACGGCATGCTCTCGGGCTTCAGCGCCATCACCCTGCCCGCCCTGATCGGCGAAGCGGCGGCGCTGGACATCATGCTCAGCGCCCGCCCATTCGATGCCGCCCACGCCTTGAGCCTGGGGCTGGTCAACGAGGTGGTCGACGACCCGTTCAGCCGTGCACTGGAGCTGGCTGCGCAACTGGCCGCCCATGACCCCAGGGCGGTTGCCTGGACCAGGACGCTGTTGCTTGCCGAACGCAATGAACGCCTGAAACGCCACCTGGCACTGGTCGACGAAGCGCGCATCGACGTGATGCTCGACCGCTAGACACGAAAAACCATAACCAGATCTGCCCACACTTTTTCGCCCCACCAGTACTGTCAGGCACACCCACCACCAGGAATGGAAGCGGCGCTTCATTTGGAGCCTCAGCATGTTTCGCCCTTGCAGACCGTTTCGCCCCCGTCTCAGCCTGTTGACCGTCAGTATCCTGGGCCTGTGCACCGCGCCGTTGGCGCTGGCCGCCGATGAGCAGGACACCGCCCTGCAAACCGTGGTGGTCACCGGCGCCCGCGACAGCGGCCGCACCGTGGCCGAGAGCCTGGCGCCCATCGATGTCATCAGCGGCGAGGCGCTGGCGCGCTCCGGCAAGCAGAACCTGCGCGATGCGCTGGCCGCCAGCGTGCCGTCGTACACCAACGCGGCAGGCTTTACCGGCGGCACCGGGCTGGCGGTGAAGTCGGCGACCCTGCGCGGTCTGGGTGGTAACCATGTGCTGGTGCTGGTCAACGGCAAGCGCCGGCACAACACCTCGCTGATCTTCGTGCAGACCGCCGCGACCTCCAGCGGCCAGTCGCCGGCCGACCTGGACCTGATTCCGGTCAGCGCCGTGGACCACATCGAAGTGCTGCGCGACGGCGCCGCCGCCCAGTACGGCTCGGATGCGATTGCCGGGGTGATCAACATCATTCTCAAGGGCAATGATCACGGCGGCAGCGCCAGCGCGCTGTATGGCCAGTACCGTGAGCGGGTCGGCGGCAAGGGCAATTTCGGGGCACGCGGCCAGGGGCAGATCAACCAGGGCTTTGCCTTGCCCAACGACGGTTTCTTCAGCCTGAGCGCCGACATCGGCATTCAGGAAAGCTCCAACGTCGCCGGCGCCGTGCCGGATTCGACGCGCATCTATTTCCCGCAGAACGGCCAGGCCGACCCACGGGAAACCAGCGAAAGCCGCTATCGCCAGCAACTTGGCCAGCCGCGTTCGCAGACCTACAACCTGGGTTACAACGCCGAGTTGCCGCTCAACGACGATGTCACCCTGTACTCGTTCTCGACCGTCAGCCACCGCAACTCCACCAGCTGGGGCACTTACCGCACCGCCAACTCGCCGCAGAACATCGTCTCGGTGTACCCGGAAGGCTTCGCGCCGCGCTTTGTCGTCGAAGAGGACGATTTCCAGAGCGTGATCGGCATTCGCAATGAAAACCTGCTGGGCTGGAAATGGGACCTGAGCAGCAGCTTTGGCCGCAACGACGCCAATATCCGCAACGAGCGCTCGCTGAACCCGTCGTTCGGTGCCGACAGCCCGCGCAATATGGACGGCGGCCATCTGATCGCCAGCCAGTGGACCAACAACCTTGACCTGACCCGCAGCTTCGACACCGGCCTGTTCGCCAAGCCGCTGAACGTGGCCACCGGCCTGGAGTTTCGCCGCGACGGTTTCGAGATCGAAGCCGGCGATTACGCCTCCTATGGCGACGGCGGCTATGTGTTCCCGGTCGGCCATCCGCTGGCCGGCCAGCGCCCCAACCCCGGCGCACCGGGCCTGGCCGGTTTCACCCCGCAGGACGCGCACAACTATTCACGCACCAACACCGCAGGCTATGTGGACCTCAACCAGAGCCTGACCGAGAAATGGGATGTCAGCCTGGCCGGGCGCTTCGAGCATTACAGCGACTTTGGCGACACCACCAGCGGCAAGCTGTCGACCCGCTATGCCTTCACTCCGCAATTCGCGGTGCGCGGCACGGTCAGCAATGGCTTCCGTGCGCCGTCGTTGCAGCAGGAAAACTACTCGTCGTCGCTGACCGCCTGGCGCGCCAACAGCTTCACCGGCCAGCTGGAGCAGAACACCACCCGCTATGTGACCGTCGACGATGCCGCCGGCCGTGCGCTGGGCGCGAAAAAACTCGACCCCGAGCGCTCGCTGAACTACAGCCTGGGCTTTGTCGCGACTCCGACCGACAACCTCAATGTCACCGTCGACCTGTACCAGATCGACATCAAGGACCGCATCCTGCAGACCAGTAACCTGCAAGGCACCGCCGTCTCCAACGTGCTGGCCGGCCAGGGCCTGAACCCCAACCAGATCGTCTCGTACTTCGGCAACCTGGCCGACACCCGCACCCGCGGCATCGACCTGGTCGCCGACTATCGCTACGACCTGGGCCAGTACGGCAAGACCCAATGGACCCTGCTGAGCAACCAGAGCCTGCAGACCATCGAGAAGATCAAGGAGCCTGCCGCGCTGGCCGGCACCGGCGTCAGCGCCGTGGGCCGCGACCGTCAGGGCAACCTGACCACCGCGTACCCGAAAAACGTCACCTCGCTGAACCTGGCGTGGCAACTGGGCGACTTCGACGTCAACCTCAAGGGCACGCGCTATTCGAAGGTCGTCGGTCAAAACCAGATTTCCGAGAGCCGCGACGAGAAGATCCGCGCCGCCTTCATCACCGACCTGAGCCTGGGTTACTACCTGACCGACTCGGTGAAGCTGACCGTGGGCGGCGAGAACATCTTTGACCGCCGGCCACAGCAACTGAATGCCGAGGCCAAGCGCTTCTACTTCTTCCCCACCGACAACCCGACCTACAGCTGGTATTCGCCCTACGGCCTGGAAGGTGCGTACTACTTCGCCAAAGTCGACGTGAGCTGGTGATCGCATGAGCCATTCAAACGCTACGCCAGCCGCGCACGGGCTGGACGCCGATCACCAGGGTTTCGACCGGGCGCTGTACCGCAAGCTGGCCTGGCGGATCATGCCATTCCTGTTTCTGTGCTTTGTGCTCAACTGGCTCGACCGGGTGAACATCAGCTTTGCCCACTTGCAGTTCAAGACCGACCTGAACATCAGCGACGCGACCTTCGGCATCATCGTCGGCGTGTTCTCCATCGGTTATCTGCTGTTCGAGATCCCCAGCAACCTGTTGCTGGAAAAGATCGGCGCCAAGAAAACCATGATGCGCATCATGGTGCTCTGGGGGCTGGTGACCATCGCCACCGCGTTTGCCCAGACGCCGATGCAGTTTTATGTGCTGCGCATTCTGCTGGGTGCCGCCGAAGCCGGGTTCTTCCCCGGTGTGATCCTGTACCTGACCTACTGGTTTCCGGCCAGTTACCGGGCGCGCATCACCTCGCGCTTCATCATGGCGATTGCCGTGTGCGGCATGATCGGCGGGCCGTTGTCGACCTGGATCATGGGCCACTTTGCCGGCGTGGGCGGCTTTACAGGCTGGCAATGGCTGTTCGTGGTCACCGGCATTCCGCCCGTGCTGGCCGGCCTGTTCGCCTGGTACTGGCTGGACGACAAACCGGCCACGGCCAAATGGCTCACGGCGGATGAAAAGCAGCGCATCGAACAGGCGCTGGCCCATGAGCGGCTGAACCGCAAACCCGGCGGCCACCAGCGCTTCGTCGAGGCACTCAAGGACCGCAAGGTGTGGTTCATCACCCTGGCCTACTGCCTGACCATCATGTGCACCGGCAACGTCACCAATATCTGGGCGCCGTCGATCATTCGTGATTCGGGCGTGGCCAGCCTCAGCCAGCTGGGCCTGTTCTCGGCCCTGCCGTATGTGGTCGGAGTCTGCGCGATGCTGCTGGCCTGCCATCACTCGGACCTGCGCCAGGAGCGCCGCTGGCACTTTGCGCTGGGCGGCCTGGTGGCGGCCAGCGCCATGCTGATCCTGCCCAATTTTCTGTTCAGCCCGTGGGCGGCGATCAGCGTGCTGACCTTGATGACCAGCGGCTATCTGGTGGCCACGGCGGTGTTCTGGACCATTCCGACCTATTACCTGTCGGACCAGGCCAAGGCCGCCGGGCTGGCGATGGTCAACTGCTGCGGGCAGATCAGCAGCCTGCTGACGCCGATCATGATCGGCTCGATCAAGACCAACACCGGCAGCATCAGCCTGGCGCTGTACATCGTCGCGGGTCTGGTGACCTGCGGCGCCCTGATTCTGTTGTTCGGTGTCCCGCGCCAGGCGCTGCGCGATGCCTCCCCCGATGCCTGATTGTCAGATGGATAACGCAATGACCGATAACGTAGCACTGGCCGATTACGTAGCACTGGCCGAACAACTGGCCGCCCAGATTCAACCCGGCGCCGCCGAGCGCGATGCCGGCAGGATCCTGCCCTTTGCCCAGCTCGACCTGATTCGCGCCTCCGGGCTGGGCGCAGCAAGGGTGCCGAAAGCGCTGGGCGGCGGCGATGTCGATCAGCTTCAGGTGGCGCAGATTTTCATGATCCTGGCCAAGGCCGACCCCAGCGTGGCCCAGGCGCTGTTTCCGCATTTCGCCACGGTCGAGCACCTGCGCCTGATCGCCAACGAACGCCAGCAGCGCGAATACCTCGGCGCCTTTGCCGAGCGCACCTTGTCGTCGGGGGCGATTGCCGAGCGCAGCGGCGTGTTTCGCGGCGAAATTCATACCCGGCTGGAGCGTCACGGCGAGCAGCTTGTGCTCAATGGCAGCAAGTTCTACAGCACCGGCTGCCTGTTCGCCGACCTGTTGAAAATTCAAGCCGTGGATGAAGACGGCAATGCGGTGTACGTGATGCTGCCGGCCGGTACGCCGGGCGTGACCTTGCTCGACGACTGGGACGGCATGGGCCAGCGCGTTACCGCCAGCGGCAGCACGTTGCTGGAAAATGTGCAGGTGCATCCCGATCAGGTCATTCCACTGGCGCAGTGGTATCAGCGGCGCAATTACATCGGCGCCAGCGCGCAGTTGATTCATTGCGCGCTGGATGTCGGCATCGGTCTGGCAGCGCTCGACGACGCCATCGCCTGGGCACGCAACGGCTCGCGGCCGGTGCGCGAAAGCGGTGTCGACAAGGCCAGCAACGATCCGTACATCCTGCACACCATCGGTGACCTGTCGGCGAGCATTCATGGCGCGCAGGCGCTGGTCGAGAAAGCGGCCGGCGAGGTGCAGAAAGCCGCCACCGCGCAACTGCAAGGCCTGGCCGAAGGCGAAGCGCTCGACGCCATTCTGGCCCGCGCCTCGATCAGCGTCGCCGAAGCCAAGATCGCCTCGACCCGTGCAGCGCTGCATGTCTGCGAGCGGCTGTATGAAGTCGGCGGTGCGGCAACCACGCAAACCCGGCACAACTTCGACCGTCACTGGCGCAACGCCCGCACCCACACCACTCACGATTCACTGGCCTACAAATACAAGGCCATCGGGGACTATCTGCTCAATGGCAACTATCCGCCTATCGCCTTCACGTACTGACTTTATCGGCCTGGGCTTGCTGCTGGCGCTGAGCGTGGGCCAGGCGCAGGCCGCGGCCGTCGATACTGCAACCGATCCGTGGAGCGACCTGCCCGCGCAGGTCAGCCAGTTGTTGCCGGGCATCATCGAGCTGCGCCACGCCATTCATCAGCACCCGGAACTGGGCAACCGCGAATTCGACACCAGCCAGCGCATCGCCCAACGCCTGCGCGAGCTGGGGCTGGAGGTGCAGACCGGGGTGGCGCACACCGGCGTGGTCGGCATTCTCAAGGGCGGCAAACCGGGCCCGGTGGTGGCGATCCGCGCCGAGCTCGATGCGCTGCCGCTGACCGAGAACACCGGCCTGCCGTACGCCTCGACCGTGCGCGCCAAGGACATCGGCAACGACCTGCGCACCCGCGGCAAGGACATCGGCGTGATGCACGCCTGTGGCCACGACGCGCACATGGCGATGGCCATCGGCGTGGCTGAAGTGCTGGCGGCGCATCGCGATGAGTTGCCGGGCACGCTGAAGCTGATTTTCCAGCCCGCCGAGGAAGGCCCGCCACTGGGCGAAGAAGGCGGCGCGGCGCTGATGATCAAGCAAGGCGTGTTGCAGGCCCCCAAGCCTGAGGTGATCTTCGGCATTCATGTCACGGCAGGCACCGCAGGCACCTTTACCCTGAGCAAGGCACGCACCACGGCCTCGGCCGATACCTTTGTCGCGCACATCATCGGGCGCCAGACCCATGCGGCCTTTCCGTGGACCGGCATCGACCCGGTGCCGGTCGCAGCCCAGGTGATCCTGGCCTGGCAGACCATTCCCAGCCGCCAGTCGAACCTCAGCGTGCTGCCGGCGCCAGTGATCTCGGTGGGTCGTATCGAAGGCGGCGACCGCCACAACATCATTCCTGCCGAAGTGCGCCTGGAAGGTTCGATCCGCACCGTCAGCGACGAACAGCGCGACGATGTGCTCAAGCGCATGAGCAACACCGCACAGGGCATCGCGCAAGCGTCGGGGGCGACGGCGAAAGTGGAATATCTTCCCGGCGGCTATCGCTCGGGCTACAACGACACCGCCCTGGTCGAACGCATGCTGCCGGTATTGCAACAGGTGTCGACCACGCCGGTGAGGATCGATAACGGCACGTATGGGGCGGATGATTTTGCCGAGTACGCGCGGCAGATTCCGGGGATCTTCATGCGCATGGGCGTAACGCCCAAGGCGCTGGAGGGCCAGACCGTCTGGCCGACGCACTCACCAGGCTTTCAGGTCGACGACCCGAGCCTGGCGGTGGGGATAAAAGCGCTGAGCCTGATGACCTTGCGCTATATGCGTCACGAGGGGCTATAAAAGACGGCCACTCAGGCACCACGCCCCATCATGCTCGCCGCTTGTTCCGTCGCCTCGGTGGTTCGAGTGGCCAGCTTGCGCACTTCATCGGCCACCACGGCAAAACCACGCCCGGCCTCCCCTGCGCGCGCCGCCTCGATGGCCGCGTTGAGCGCCAGAAGGTTGGTCTGGCTGGCGATGCTCTGGATGGTGCCGACGATCTGCGTCAACTGGGTGATGTTCTGCTCCAGGTTTCGTTGATGCTCGGCCTCGGTTTCACGCAGTGCATCCTGCTCATGCTGCAGGTTCACATCCACCAGCGCACCGACCACACGCAGCGGCGCACCACTGGCGTCACGGCGAGTCTGGCCGCGCGCCCTGAACCAGCGGTATTCGCCCGTTTTCATTTTCAGACGGTACTCGATATCGAACGGCGTCTTGCCCGAGTGATCATTCAAGTGCGCACCGAAGGCCGCCAGGCTGCGGTCCTTGTCCTCGGGGTGCAACCGCGATGCCCAGCTGTCCAGAACATCCGGAAATTCTTCGACCGTTTCAAAGCCCAGCAGCCGGCGGAACTGGGGCGACCACCAGAAGGGATTTTTCGGGTTGACCGGATCACCGGCGATCACCTCCATATCCCACAAGCCGTCCGACAGCATCTCGCGGGCGAGTTCGAAGCGGGTGATGATCACGTCATGCTCAAGATCGCGCTCGAGTTCATCGTGGATATCACGCAGCGATCCGGCGACCCTCAGGGGCAGGCCTCTGGCATCACGCAAGGTTTCGCCCTGCGCATAGAACCACCGGTAGGTGCCGTTTTTCATCGCCAGCCGGTTGCGCACCTTGTACGGCGTATTGCCCGACTTGTCGTTGAGATGCCTGGCAAATGCATCCAGTGTGGCCTGCTTGTCTTGCGGGTGCAGGCGGTCGGCCCAGCTGGCCAGTACATTGGGGAAATCGCGTTCGTCATTGAAGCCCAGCAGGTTACGAAGTTGTTGCGACCACCAGAAACGGTTCTTCGGGTTGACCGGGTCACCGGCAACCACCTCCATGTCCCAAAGCCCTTCGCTGGAGGCTCTGTTGACCAGGTCAAAGCGCGTTTCATAGGCGGCTGCAGAAGCGGCGGCCTCGGCGAGAAGACTGCGCGCGGTTTCCAGCTCCTGCTGCAGTTCATCGATACGTTGCTGTTCGTTGCGACTTCTGGCGTCGAGCGTCGTCCAGGCGTCATTGACCGCCGCTGCCGCCGCGCAGCCTTCAACGTCCGGCCTGGCGCCTTGAGAAATAGAGGACAACAGTTGCTCAAGCGCGCGCCTGTCACGGCGAAAACCAAAAAGATGCAGCATGGAGAACTCACTCGGTAAGGGTAATGGGCCTCATCCATGGCACTTTGCCAACTATATAGTTCAGCCCGTCACCTGTAGTACACATTTTTGCTGGCGCGCCGACGGGACGTCGGTTTAACAGGCTTTCAGGGTTGATTAAAAAAAGCGCCGCCGTTAAACAGGGCACCTACACGACCTGTGCGCCATGGAGGCCCCAGACAAACGCTTATGTCAGACACTACTGTTTCCCGAAACCGCCGCGCCCCCAAGGGCGAAAAACGCCGTGAAGAAATACTGGTTGCCGCCCTCGGGCTGTTCTCGCTGGAAGGTTATGCCGGGGCATCGATTGCCCGCATTGCCGATCTGGTCGGGATATCGGTCGCCGGGGTCCTGCATCACTTTCCCAACAAGGCCGCCTTGCTGATGGCCGTGCTGGCCCGTCGTGACGAGGTCAATCAAACGGTTGCCGACTCGCTGCAGAGCGAACCGACCCTGGAGGGTTTCGTTGAAGGGCTACAGCAGATCAATCGGTCGAACGCCACGGCACCCGGTGTCGTTCGAGCGTTCAGCATTCTCAATGCCGAAAGCCTGGTGGAGTCGCATCCGGCCTGGGAATGGTTCCAGTCCCGGTATCAGATGATTCATCAAAGAATGCGCGCCCGACTCGATAACCTCGTGGCGGCAGGGGAAGTGCGCGGGGATGTGGACCTGGACCTGACCATCCAGCAGGTGCTGGCGATGATGGACGGGCTACAACTGCAATGGTTGCGCTTCCCGGAAAAAACCGACCTGGTCACCAGCTTTGAAAGCTACATGGCCCAGGTCAGAAGGGATATACAGGCGTAGCGGTGTGGCCGCCCACTTGGCTCGCGAATGCCGACTATCAGCCACCGAAGATGTTGAACAGGTCGGCCCTTTCGCGAGCTGTGCTCGCTCCTACGGAAATTGTGTCGTACTTGGTATCAAGGCCTGTCCAAACTCCGTGGGAGCGAGCGCCAGCTCGCGAATGCGAAGGTGCAGTCACCCCCGAATGTGCTGAGTTCACTGGCCCTTTCGCGAGCTGCGCTCGCTCCTGCGGAATTTGTGTCGTACTTGGTATCAAGCCCTGTCCAAACTCCGTGGGAGCGAGCGCCAGCTCGCGAATGCGAAGGTGCAGTCACCCCGAATGTGCTGAGTTCACTGGCCCTTTCGCGAGCTGCGCTCGCTCCTGCGGAATTTGTGTCGTACTTGGTATCAAGCCATGTCCAAACTCCGTGGGAGCGAGCGCCAGCTCGCGAATGCGAAGGTGCAGTCACTCCAAATGTGCTGAGTTCACTGGCCCTTTCGCGAGCTGCGCTCGCTCCTGCGAGTGCGGTGAGTCGGATCAGTACTCGGTGTTGCCTTCGTAGTCGGCGTTACCGTTGCTGTCGTCGATGTTTTCGTCCTGGTTGAACAGGCCGCCGGTCTTGACCGCAGGCAGCGTGGCCTTGACCGAGTTCAGCGCCGAACGTGGCAGCGGGTTGCTGGTGGTGGTCGACAGTTCCTGACGGAACGAGTTGACCAGCTTGGCATTCAGGCGGATATCGTCGGATGCCGCGCCCACGCCGATGTTGAAGGTGTCGGCATCGACCACCCACTGCTTGCTGGTGTCGTCGTAGTAAGCCAGCGAGCGGTCGTTGAGCTCGATGGTCACGTGACGGGTTTCACCCGGCTTCAGGAAGACCTTCTTGTAGCCCTTGAGCTCTTTGACGGCACGTTCGACTTTCGGGTTCTGTTGCCCCACATACAGCTCGGCCACTTCGGAGCCTGCGCGCTGGCCGCTGTTGGTCAGGTCGAACGACACCTTGATCGGCGTGTTGCCCACGGCAACGCCCGGCGTGACCGAGATGTTGTTGTAGCTGAAGCGGGTGTAGGAAAGGCCATGGCCGAAGGCGAACAGCGGCTTGGTGCCGGTCTTGTCGTAACCGCGATAGCCGAGCATCGTCAGGTCGTTCTTGTAGCTGATTTCCTTGAGCGTGCGGGTGTTATCGAAGTTCGGGAAGTCCGCGTACAGCGGGTTGTCTTCGATGTTGCGCTCGATACTGATCGGCAGCTTGCCCGACGGGTTGACCTTGCCGAACAGAATCTCGGCCAGTGCCTGACCACCGTTCTGACCCGGATAGAAAGCATGCAATGCCGCCGGAACCTGGTCGATCCAGTCGCTCATCTTCAGGCCCGTGCCGCCGTGCATGGTCACGATGGTGTTGGGGTTGGCCTTGGCGATGTTCTGGATCAGCTCGTTCTGATACTCGGGCAGGTCGAAGCTATGGTCGAATCCTTCGCCTTCGTATTCGTTGCTGTTACCCACCGCGACCACCACAGCGTCGTAGTTCGACAGGTCGGCAGGTGCTGTCAGCGAAGCCCAGGCCATCTGCACGCCGACCAGCCCGCCCATGGTGGACAGGTAACCGTCGCGGCGCGAGTACTCAAGCTTGACGTCGTAAGCCTTGCCGGCTTCCAGCTTGATCTTGCCCGAGACCGGAATGGTCGGCGGGATGCTCTTGTTGGTGATGTTCTCGCCATCGCCATTGTCGATGACCTTCTGGCCGTTGACCCACAAGCGCACGGCACCGTCGGCGCGTACCTTGAAGACCTGCTCGCCGCTGGTGACCGGCGTCATCTGGCCGCTCCAGCGAATGGAGGTGTTGGCGGTGTCGCCATCGCTGGGCAAATCGTCGGTGGACCAGTCCATGTCGACGTGGGTGTCGATACGGGTCGACGACGCATCGCCGGACCAGTTGGCGTTGGTGAAGAACTCGGTTTTCAGACCGGCAACGGCGTTGCCCTTGCTGTCGGTGGTCGTCCACTTGGAGGCAGCAGGGTCCAGCGACAGGCCATCGAGAAACTCGACCTTGGCGCCAGGCGCCATCTGTTGCAGGCCGCTCAGCTCGCTGATGTAGTGCGTGGCATCGACGTGGGCACTGCCAAAACCGGTAGGTGGCGCGTATTTGGCCAGATCGCCGACCACGGCGATGCGCTTGACCTTGGCCTTGTCCAGCGGCAGCACGTCGTTCTGGTTTTTCAGCAGCACGATGCCTTCACGGGCGATATTCAGGGCGACCTTGTTGCTGGTCGCGCTGTTCATGTTGTGGGCAGTCAACGGTGCGATTTTGTCGAACTGGTACAGGTAGATGTTCTTGAGGATGCGGCGGACCTTGTCATCGATGGTCGCCATGTCCAGCTCGCCACTGTCCAGATACGGCTTGAGCACCTTGCTGTTCATCTGGCCGCCCATCATGTCCAGGTCGGTGCCGGCCTTGGCGGCAGGCAGACCATTGACGATGGCGTTGTAATCGCTTTGTACCAGGCCCTTGAAGCCCCATTCCTTCTTGAGAATGTTGGCGATCAGGTGCTCGCTTTCGCAGGCGTACTCGCCGTTCACCTTCTGGAACGCACACATCATCATCGCGACCGTGCCGTTCTTGGTCGCCGACTCGAAGGGCGGCAGCGTCATTTCGCGCAGGACACGCTCGGGCATGACCTGATTGAGGATGAAGCGGTTGGTTTCCTGATCGTTGCCCGCATAGTGCTTGGCTTCGGCCCAGACACGGCGCTGCTGGATACCGTTGATCACCGCAGGACCGAGGCTGGCGCCCAGGAAAGGATCTTCACCGGAGAGGTATTCGAAGGCGCGGCCGCTCCACGGCATGCGATACAGGTTCATGCCGGGACCGGTGACGAACTGATAGCCGCCGGTGGCGGTGTCGTAGCCCAGGGCGCGGCCGAAATCGAGGGCGCGACGCGGGTTGAAGGTGGCCGCCAGGTTCGGGCCGGACGGATAGACCACGCCCGGATCATTGCCTTCGCTGGTGTAGCGGATGCCCGCGCCGCCGTCGGCGCCGTGAATCTGTGGCACGCCGTACTGAGACAACGGCTTGACGTCCCAGCCACCGATCCCGCCGATGTAGGCCAGTTTTTCTTCCTGGGTCATCTTCGCCAGGGTTTTCTCTGCCGCCTTGTCGGCGCGCACCTCTCTGGCGGCCAGTTGTTCCTGGGTGGTCGCCGCGTTGGCATGACCGATTGCCAGGCTCAACAGAGCCAATGCACCAAACGTTCTACGGGTTCGCATAGATAAAAACACTCCTGATATCGCCTGCGCGCAATGGTCGCAGTTGACACGCCACACGCCTTTTATTCCGGGCAATAGTTCGCCTATACCGGTGCTTCATAATGAAACAGCGGACGAATAAACGTGACGCGCCTGCAAGCAAAGAACCTGGGCGATATAACTACTTAAATAAACTACTGGCACTACGCCAGTTAAATACGCGGTGATTCCCCGCGACATTTAAATTAAGACAATTGTTTTTAGTTGAAGTCAAACGAAATATAACAGTCATGAAACACATGGAAATTTTTTGACACACTCAGTGAACCTTAGCTAAACCTATAGGTCTGTAGGTTTAACAATTTTTACCAAACCTGCATCGATCCCCTGTGAAAAACCGGGCTATCCGAGGCCTGAAGCCTGCATCAACGCCCTTCCGCAGGGTGATGCCATCATTTCAACATTGTTAAAAAACTGGAGATTCATCATATGAAATTGCCACTAGTTGGTACGATTGCTGCCCTGACCCTGTCGTTCGCCGCGACAACTATGGCGGCCGAGGCCGAGACAAAAGAAACAGTATCGGGCGCACCTGATTCCACGGTCATGACCCAGGCCAAGAAAGTAAAGACCGAGAAAAAACAGCACAATCAAGTTCAAGCCGACGAAAACACCCGCGGCCGCCCAACGAATAAAACCGCCACACCGTCCAACTAACAGCCTGCACTAAAAAAGCGCCTTCGCTCCGGCGACTCATTAAAACCACGTCGTGCCCCTACTTTGAATCCTATTCACCTCCAACAACTGGCCACCCACTCGACGCAGGCACTGTGTGCCTGGCTGCTGGCCAATGCCGGACTGAAAACAGGTGATCTGGATCGGGCACGACGCCTGGCGCAAGAGTCGCCGGGCAGCTCGCTGACCGAGTTGCTCACCCGCCTGGGCCTGGTCTCTGAACTGGACCTGGCCAGGGCGTGGGCATCGACGCTGGAGACGCCCTTGCTGGTCGCCGACGCGGTCCCGATTCCCGGTGATGCCCTCCCCGTCCTCAGCGAGCGCTTCCTGCGTCACCACCGATTGCTGCCTATCGGCAAACATGCCGACGGCATCCACGTGCTGACGGCCAATCCGGGCAATAGCTATGCGCTGGAAGCGGTGCGCTATGCGTGCCAGTTGCCGGTGTACCTGTCGGTCGGCCCGGCCAGTGAAGTCGACGGCCTCATCGAGCGCTTCTACGGCCAGGGCCGCTCGGCCATGGGCTCGCTGATCGAAACGATGGACGACCACAGCGGCGCCGAAGAAGACATCGAGCACCTCAAAGACCTGGCCTCCGAGGCGCCGGTCATCCGCCTGGTCAATCTGATTTTGCAGCGCGCCGTAGAACAACGCGCTTCAGACATTCATATCGAACCCTTCGAAAGCCAGCTCAAGGTGCGCTATCGCATCGACGGCGTGCTGCACGAAGCGGAGGCGCCGCCCTCCAGCTCTTCGGCGGCGATCATCTCGCGCCTGAAGATCATGGCGCGACTGGACATCGCCGAGCGCCGCCTGCCTCAGGACGGGCGGATCATGCTGCGCATCCAGGGCAAGGAACTGGATTTGCGCGTCAGCACGGTGCCCACCAGTTTTGGCGAGTCGGTGGTCATGCGCCTGCTCGATCGCCAGACCGTGAGTTTCGATTTCCCCAGCCTGGGCATGGACGGCGAGCGCCTGCAGAATTTTCTCGATGTGCTGGAAAATCCCCACGGCATTCTGTTGGTGACCGGCCCCACCGGCTCAGGCAAGACCACCACCCTGTACACCGCGCTGTCACGCCTGAACACCGCCGAACGCAAGATCATCACGGTGGAAGATCCGGTGGAGTACCAGCTTGAGGGCATCAACCAGATTCAGGTCAAGCCTTCGATTGGCCTGGACTTCGCCGGCGCCCTGCGCTCTATCGTGCGTCAGGACCCGGACGTGATCATGATCGGCGAAATGCGCGATCTGGAAACCTGCCGGATCGCGATCCAGTCCTCGCTCACCGGCCACCTGGTGCTGTCGACCCTGCACACCAACAGCGCGGCGGCGAGTATCACCCGCCTGCTGGACATGGGCGTCGAAAGCTACCTGATTGCCTCGACCGTCAAAGGCATTCTGGCGCAGCGCCTGGTGCGCCGGCTCGATCCGGTGACCCGCATCGCGTTTGAAGCGCCTGCCGAGCTGATCGCCGAACACGGCCTGGAGCGCTTCACCGAACAGCGGCCGATCATGCTCTACCGGCCCGCCAGCGAGTTGCCGGGCGGCGGTTATCACGGCCGCAGCGCGATCACCGAATTGCTGGTGATGAACGAAGAGCTGCGCACCCTGCTGATGCGCCAGGCCGACGCTGCCACACTGGAAGCCGCCGCCCGACGCGGCGGGCTGCGCACCCTGTATGAAGAAGGCCTGCGCCAGGCCGTCGCGGGCGTGACCTCGCTTGAAGAGGTGCTGCGCGTCACGCGCGGCGATTGATCATGGCGTATTTCAAATACCGCGCGCTGGATGCCGATGGCATCGCGCAGAACGGCACGCTGGAAGCGCCAGACCACGACGCGGCGGTGGCGATCGTGCAAAAGCGCGGCCTGTTGCTGCTCAGCCTCGAAACAGGGTCGACCAGCGGCCTGGGCGCGGCCATGCGTCGTAACGCGCTGAACGGTGCGGCGCTGGTCAGCTTTACCCAGCAACTGGCGACGCTGATTGGCGCCGGCCAGCCGCTGGAACGCGCGCTGGGCACCTTGCTGCGCCAGAGCCACGAGCCCAAACGCCAGGCACTGATCGAGCGCATTCGTGAGCAGGTCAAGGCCGGCAAGCCGTTGAGTCAGGCCCTGGAAGAAGAACACGGCCAGTTCTCGAGCCTTTACATCAGCATGGTCCGCGCAGGTGAAGCCGGCGGCTCGCTGGAAAACACCCTGCATCAGCTCTGCGAATACCTGGAACGCAGTCAGAAGCTGCGTGGCGAAGTCATCAACGCCCTGATCTACCCGATCTTTCTGGTGGTCGGGGTGCTGGGTTCGCTGGCGTTGCTGCTGGCGTACGTGGTGCCGCAATTCGTGCCGATCTTTCGCGATCTGGGCGTCCCCATTCCACTGATCACCCAGGCGATTCTGGGCCTCGGTGAATTTCTCAGCGCTTACGGCCTGTTGCTGTTGGCCGCCATCGTTGCGTCGATCTGGGGCGTTGCCGTATTGCGCCGCGACCCGCAGCGACGCCAGCAGCACGACCGGCGCCTGCTGTCGATGAAAGTCATCGGCCCGCTGCTGCAACGTATCGAAGCGGCGCGCCTGGCTCGCACCCTGGGCACGCTGCTGAGCAACGGCGTTGCGCTGCTGCAGGCCATGAACATCGTTCGCCAGGTGTGCGGCAACCATGCGTTGCGTGCCCAGGTCGAGCAAGCCACCGACCGGGTCAAGGGCGGCGGCACGCTGGCGCAGGCATTCGGCGAGCAACCGCTGCTGCCAGAGCTTGCGCTGCAGATGATCGAGGTCGGCGAACAGGCCGGCAACCTCGACAGCATGCTGCTCAAGGTCGCCGACGTTTTCGATGTCGAGGCCAAGCGCGGCATCGACCGCATGCTCGCCGCCCTGGTGCCCAGCCTGACCGTGGTCATGGCGGTGATGGTGGCGGTGATCATGCTCGCCATCATGCTGCCGCTGATGAGCCTGACCAGTAACATTTAGAGGAACCACCGCAATGAAAACCCTTAAGTCGGCCCGTCGTCAGGGCGGTTTTACCCTGCTGGAAATGCTCGCGGTCATCGTCTTGCTCGGCATCGTCGCCACCATCGTTGTGCGTCAGGTCGGCGGCAACGTCGACAAGGGCAAGTACGGCGCCGGCAAGGCGCAACTGGCCAGCCTGAGCATGAAGATCGAAAGCTACGGCCTGGATGTCGGCTCGCCGCCCGCCAACCTGCAGCAACTGGTGGCCAAGCCTGCGAACGCCACCGGCTGGGCGGGCCCGTATGCGAAGCAGTCCGACCTGAAAGACCCGTTCGGCCACGCCTTCGGTTATCGCTACCCCGGCGAGCACGGCAGCTTTGACCTGATTTTCTTCGGCCAGGACGGCCAGCCCGGCGGCGACGGCTACAAAGCCGACATCGGTAACTGGGAATAACATGCGCGCCCTGCCCCGCGCTCGCGGCTTCACCCTGTTCGAACTGCTGGTGGTGATCGTACTGATCGGCATCAGCGTCGGGCTGGTGGGGTACGGCGTGGGCCAAGGCCTGCACAGCGCCAGCGAGCGGCGCGCCTTGGGCGAAGTGGTCCAGGCGCTGCGCGCGGCACGGGTGCAGGCCATCGTCACCGGCCAGCCTGCGCGCACGCAGTTTGATTTGAACAGCGGCCGCTTTCAGGGACCGCTGCAAAAGGCCCGGCAGTTGCCCCGCGACATGCAGGTGCAATTGCAGACCGCTGACGGCCTGGGCCCGGCGTTCGAGTTCTACCCGGACGGCGGCTCAAGCGGTGGCCATCTGTTGCTGACGCGCAACGACAAACGCTGGCGGGTCGACATCAATTGGCTGACCGGCAATGTTCAGTTGCGCACGCTCAATTGAACCGTGAGCGCGGCTTTACCTTGCTGGAAATGCTCGCCGCCCTCGCGGTACTGGCGGTGTGCAGCAGTGTTCTGGTGGCGGCGTTCGGGCACAGCGCTCGAGCGCTGCAACAGGCGCAGCGCAGTGACCGACTGAGCCTGACTGCGCGCTCGCTGATGGATGAAGCCAGCGCCGGGCGCTTGCAGTCAGGGCTGACCGAAGGCCGCTGGTCCGGGGTGAACTGGCGACTGAATGTCAGTGCATTACCGGCGGGCAATGCTTCGATCGACACCTGGCGACTGGATCTGGAGGTCAGCGACGGCGTGCGAAAAGCGCATTACAGCGCCCTGCAACTGCGCAGTGCGGGGACCGGTTCCGGTTCCGGTTCCGGCTTCGATTCCGAGGCTGAGCAATGAAGCGTCGGGCGCAAGGCTTCACCTTGCTCGAAGTGCTGGTGGTGCTGAGCCTGCTGGGCGTGCTGCTGATGTTGATCGCCGGCGCCATCACCGGCGCCAACCAGGCGATGGCCAAGGCTGAACGCTACAGCACGCGACTGGACGAGGTGCGCTCGACGCAGAACTTTTTGCGCAACGCCCTCGGTCAGACCTTGCCTCTGTCGGCAGGCACACCCGGCGTCAAGCAGTCGCCGGTGTTTGCCGGTGAGCCGCAAAGCCTGAGCTTTTACGCGCCGCTGGTTGCCAGCCTCGGCGGTGGCTTGTACCGCTACAGCGTGACGCTGGCGGCGGATCAGCGTTTGCAGGTCAGCCTGCAACGTCTGCATGACCAGGGCTTGTTGCCTGCCGGCGAACCGCAAGTGCTGCTGCATCAGGTGCGCAGTGTGCGTTTCAGCTACCGCGGGATCTCGCCACAAGGCACCGCCAGCGACTGGCTGGAGCATTGGCCATGGCCGGGGCGGCTGCCGGAAAGCGTGCGCATCGATGCGCAACTGGCCGGCCCCGTGCCCTGGCCGCTGCAAAGTATCGACCTGCGCCTGGACTTGTCCGGCGAGGCGCAAGCGTTATGAGCAACCAACGCGGGGTCGCGCTGCTGCTGGTGTTGTGGGTGCTGGCGCTACTGGGAACGCTGCTCGCCGGGCTGACCGGCTGGGTGCATCTGCAGAATCGTCAGGCGCTGTGGCAGCGCCAGCACACGCAAGCGGTACTCGCCGCTGAAGCGGGCGTGAGCATGGCGGTGCTGGCGCAACTGGACCGCGATCCGCAGCGGCGCTGGAAGGCCGACGGCCAGCCGCACACGCTGCGCTTCGATGAGGCCGCATTGCAGGTCAGCCTGAGCAGTGAGGCTGGCAAGCTCGATATCAACGCAGCGCCGGCGGCGTCGTTCGCCCGACTGGTGCAGGCGTGCGGCGGATCGGCCGGGCGCGCCAGGCAACTGGCACAGACGCTGGAGCAACGCCGGGGCGGTAACCCGGCACCGCTGCGGGTGATCGAGGAGGTGCGCGAGCTGCCGGGCATGGATCAGGCGCTTTATCGCTGCACCAGCGCCCACCTGACGCTGTGGAGCGGGCTGCCGGCGCCGGATTCGCGCCTGGCATCGCCCTGGCTGCGGCAGGCATTGAACCTGGCCCAGAGCACCGGCACGGCCGACGACGCAGGATCAGTCATCACCGTACAGAGCCAGGCGACATTGCCTGGCGGTTTTACCACGACGCTGAGCGTCACCCTGTTACTGAACCCATTGAAGGAGGGTGTCAGGCCTTACCGGGTCCTGCGCTGGCAAGAATGAAGCATTTATTTTCCAGACGGCTTGGGCCGCTGCAGTCCAGGGTCTACAGCCAGTGGCGCGACAGCCGCGCACAACAGCTATGGCAGGCCTGGCTGCATGAACTGCAAAACATGCTGCCTGCCGCAGTGCGCGCGCGCCTGCTGCCTCAGGTACACGAACGCCTGATCGACTGGCCGCTGGGTGCCGACAGCCAGCAACGCGCCGATGAGCGCCTGATTCTGGTCTTGCCCGCCAGCATGGTGTTGGCGCAAACCCTGTTGCTGCCCATGGCGGCGTTGCGCGACCTGCACAACGTCATCGGTTTCGAGCTCGACAAGTACACGCCCTACCCTCGCGAGCAGATGCACTATGTGGCCCGCGTTATCGGCAAAGAGGGAACACAGGCGCAGGTGCTGCTGGTGGCGATCCTGCGTGATCGTCTGCAGCCGGCCATCGACGCTTGCAAGGCTCAGGGTCTAGCGCTGCATGGCGTCGACAGCCGCAACGCGCAGGGCGTACGCCTGGGTGTCGATCTGTTGCCCGCCGGGCAGAAACCCCCGCGCATCGGCGGTGCGCGCCTGCCCCGCTACCTGGCGCTGGCGTGCTGTGCGCTGGTAGTGGCCTGCATGGCGCTGTGGCTGGATGCGCGCACGGCCATGGTCGACGCCATGCAACAGAGCGTCGAGGAGCAGCGCACCCAGGTGCAGCAGGTTCAGAACCTGCGCCGCGAACTGATCAACACCCAGGGCGCCGCGCGCTATCTCGCGCAACAGAAAGCCGCGCAGCCGACGCTGTCCAGCCTGCTGGTCGACCTCACCGGTTGTCTGGGCGCCGATACCTGGGTCGAGCAACTGGAGATCGCCGAGGGCGGCGCGGTTTCCATCGCAGGGCAAAGCGCCAGGGCCAGCGCCCTGATCACGCGCATGAAGGACTGCAAGACGCTACAGGATGCGCAGTTCCAGGGAATCATCCAGCCCGACGCGCAGACTGGTAAAGAGCGTTTTTCGCTGCGCGCACAGCTGCGCAAGGAGGCCACCGATGCGCCGTGAATTGACCAGCCGGGAACGTCGCGGCGCCGCACTGATCGCCTTGGCGCTGGTGCTGTGGGCGGCGTGGTGGTTGCTGGTACAAAGCTGGTTTCTCGATCCGCTGAGCGTGCTGCAAGAGCAAGCCGACAGCCTGCGCGCACAGCAACAGCGCTACGCCGGGGTGCTTGAGCAACGCGGCAGTCTCGAACAGCAATTGCAGGCCGCGCGGCGCGATCCTTCCAGCCGTACCAGCTTGTTGCCGGGTGAAGACCCCAGCGCGGTCGCCGCCGACCTGATGCAGCGCAGCCTCGACCTGGTCAAGGCGCATGCCAATCAGGGCCCGGGCTGCGAGGTTACGCAGCGCATGCCGATCACGGCCCAGCGCGACAGCGCAGAGCCCTATCGCCAGGTAAAAGTCAGCCTGACGCTGGAGTGTGCGATGGAGCCGCTGGCCAACCTGCTGCACGACTTCGAATACAGCCAGCCGTTTCTGTTCATCGACAACCTGAGCCTGCGCCGCGCCACGTCGGCCCCGGCCAGCGGCGGCGCGGGACGTTTGCAGATTCACCTGTTGCTGCGCGGCTACCTGCAACAGGCGCCCGATCCAACGCAGGCAAAAGCACGGCCGCGTGCATCGACCGCGGAGCCTGAAACATGAAGTTCGACACACTGACCCTCGCGCTGCTGGCAAGCACGGCGCTGTTGAGCGCTGCGGCCGTGAGCCTGGCCATGGGCGCCGGGCAATCGGTGGACTGGCTGGCGCCGGGCCCGGCCCGTGAAGTTGCGCCTGCACAGGCGCTGCAACCGGCCGCGCCGCTGCCGCCCCAGGCCCTGGCGCTGATCTGGCAGCAGTCGATGTTCAGCCCCGATCGCAAGCCCGACCTTGCCACCGGCAAGGCGCAAGCATCTTCACTGGACGGCATCAGCCTCAGCGGCGTGATCATCGATGGCCAGGCGCAATGGGTGCTGCTGCGCATGCCGGACAAACGCCACCTGAAGCTTGCCGTCGGCAGCAGCCTTGATAACGGCTGGACGCTCACCGGCGCCACGCCCCAGCAAGCCACCTTCACGCACCAGGGCCAGACCCGCGAGCTGCGCCTGCCAAGACTTCGCCTTCCACCCCCTTCGAAAACTCCTCTCATTACCCTTCCAGACGTACCCACACCATGAACAATCGCTACCTTGAGTTTCCCCGTTTGCGCAGCCCCCTTCTGTGCCTGGCCACCGCCGTGGCACTGGCCGGTTGCGCCACCACACCGGAGCGTTTCGAAAACGATCCGGCATTGATGCAGGAAGCACTCGATGGCACCGGTTCACAGCGTCCGCCACTGACCGAGACAGCCGCGCCGAGCAGCCAGGCGAACCCACCTGCCGCAGCGTCCAGACGCCAGCAGATCATTCGCGGCAACCAGACGTTCGTACGCGGGCCGGGAGCCGCGCAGCCAAAATCAGGCGCGGCGCAGCCGGCTGAAGCCAGTGGCGATATCGTGTTCAATTTCAGCAATCAGCCGATTGAAGCGGTGATCAACAGCGTGATGGGCGATCTGCTGCACGAAAACTACAGCATCAACGAGGGCGTCAAAGGCGACGTCAGCTTCTCGACCTCCAAGCCGGTGAACAAACAGCAGGCGTTATCGATCCTCGAAACCCTGTTGTCCTGGACCGACAACGCAATGATCAAGCAGGGCAACCGCTATGTGATCCTGCCGGCCAACCAGGCGGTGGCGGGCAAGCTGGTGCCTGAAATGCCGGTGGCGCGACCGTCGAACGGGTTGTCGGCGCGGCTGTTTCCGCTGCACTACATCTCGGCCACCGAGATGCAGAAGCTGCTCAAGCCGTTTGCCCGCGACAATGCCTTTCTGCTGGTCGATCCTGCGCGCAACGTCCTGAGCCTGGCCGGTACGCCGGATGAGCTGGCCAACTATCAGGACACCATCGACACCTTCGATGTCGACTGGCTCAAGGGCATGTCGATTGGTGTCTACGGCTTGCAGCGCGCCACCGTGGGCGAGTTGATGCCGGAACTGCAAAAGATGTTCGGCCCCGACAGCGGCATGCCGCTGGCAGGCATGGTGCGATTCCTGCCCATCGAAAGAACCAACTCGGTGGTGGCAATCTCGTCGCAGCCGCAGTACCTCAGTGAAGTGGGTGACTGGATTCACACCATCGATGAGGGCGGCGGCAACGAACCGCAGATGTACGTGTACGACGTTCGCAACATGAAGGCCACAGACCTGGCCAAGTACCTGCGCCAGATCTACGGCAACGGTCAGATCAAGGATGACAGCGCCGCCAGGGTCGCCCCCGGCTTGCGCACCCGCTCGCTGTCCTCGCTCAACGGCAGCGGCGGCGGCAGCACTGGCGAGATGGGGCTGGGCAGCAATGGCAGCAACGGCGGCCTGCAGACCGATCTGCAGCAGAACGAAGAAGATGGCGCCAGCGAAGAAACCGACGATGGCAGCGGCATGGGCAGTGACAGCGCCGAGGGCAGCGACAGCGAGATGGCCAGCCCGGAGTCCGGCGCCAGCAAGCGCCTGGATGACAGCACGCGCATCACCGCGCAGAAAAGCAGCAACCAGTTGCTGATTCGCACCCGCCCCGCGCAATGGGCCGAGATCGAGTCCGCGATCAAGCGCCTGGACAATGCGCCGATGCAGGTGCAGATCGAAACGCGCATTCTGGAGGTCAACCTCAACGGTGAACTGGACCTGGGCGTGCAGTGGTATCTGGGCCGCCTGGCCGGAAACTCCGCCAGCACCACGGTCGCCAACGCCGCGGGCAGCCAGGGTGCGCTCGGTGGCGGAGGCGCCGGGCTGGGCGCCACTGACTCGCTGTTCTACTCCTTTGTCAGCAGCAATCTACAGTTCGCCCTGCACGCCCTGGAAACCAGCGGCCGTACGCAAGTGCTGTCGGCACCGTCGCTGGTGGTCATGAATAACCAGCAGGCGCAGATTCAGGTGGGCGACAACATCCCCATCAGCCAGACCACGGTCAACACCAACGTATCCAACACCACGTTGAGCAGTGTCGAATACGTACAGACCGGGGTGATTCTCGATGTGGTGCCGCGGATCAATCCGGGCGGCCTGGTGTACATGGACATTCAGCAGCAGGTCAGCGATGCCGACAACACGCAGGCGGCGGACAACAACGGCAACCCGCGTATTTCCACCCGCTCGGTCTCCACTCAAGTGGCCGTGCAAAGCGGCCAGACCGTTTTGCTCGGCGGGCTGATCAAACAGGACAATGCCGACAGCGTTGCAGCGGTGCCCTATCTGGGACGTGTACCGGGACTGCGCTGGTTGTTTGGCAATACCAGCAAAAGCAAAAAACGCACAGAGCTGATTGTGCTGATCACGCCCAGAGTGGTCACCAACAACAGCCAGGCGCGACAAGTGACCGATGATTACCGGCAACAGTTGCAGTTGATCAAGCCTGCGAAATAGGCGGCGGGAGCGCTGATGCACCGGGGCAGATGGAATTGCCCTGGTAGTCGACGAATCACTATGAAGCTCGATGCCAACAAAATCCGGGCAATAAAAAAGCCACCCTGAGGTGGCTTTTTTATTCGCTTCAAGGAGTTCAAGGCCTTGAAGCTGTGTATGGCGCAGCGGACGGGACTCGAACCCGCGACCCCCGGCGTGACAGGCCGGTATTCTAACCGACTGAACTACCGCTGCGTATCGCTTGTGTAACTCTGCTAATCGACCTGAAACAGACTTTCGGTAGTTTGTTTCACTGCCTGATTGAATCACCCTTGGGCTCTTCAATCGCAGACCCGGCGAACCCGGTCTGGATAATATGGCGCAGCGGACGGGACTCGAACCCGCGACCCCCGGCGTGACAGGCCGGTATTCTAACCGACTGAACTACCGCTGCGCATTCAGGACTTTCACCCTGGTTTTGACACTTTGAAGACCCTCGTGAAACAGCCTTCAAACTCAACGATGGTGGGTGATGACGGGATCGAACCGCCGACCCTCTGCTTGTAAGGCAGATGCTCTCCCGGCTGAGCTAATCACCCTTTGCTTCGCTGAGGCCGCGAAATTTACGCACCTGACGAACCTAAGTCAATAGCCTGATTGAAGTTTTTTTCAAACTCACTTCTTCGGCAATGATCTTCACCCGAACTCAAAGATGCCGGCGACATGTTTTCTTACCGTTGGAGCAAACCTGTAACAACACACTGACGCCTTCGCTGCCGACTCTTCTACCCTGTGGCGTAACTGTCGCAATGGAACCTGCACAACCATGAACAATCCACACTTCGTGCTGAGCGCTCTGGCACTCTCTACAGCAGCATGGCCCATGATCAGCCTCGGCAATCCGTCGCAGACCGCTCAGGTAACTCGCCATGACAACACGATCACCTATCAAGGCGAACTGAGCACCGAGGCCAACCAGCGCGCCTTCGACCTGCTTACACCGTCGGTGACCCGCCTGAAGATTCACAGTCCGGGCGGTAATATCCTGGCAGGCATGGCCTTGGGCGAGTGGGTACACAGGCACGGCATGGATGTAGAAGCCCTGGAACTCTGTTTTTCATCCTGCGCCAACTATGTATTTCCTGCGGGCAAGCGCAAGATTCTTGGCCCCCACACCCTGCTTGGCTGGCACGGCGGTGCAACGCAAAAAGCGTCCGTCGACTATGTGGGTCGTCTGCAGAAATTCCAGCCACAAGAAATCGCCCAGCTGCTCGACGACCTTGTTCGACAGGTGGTGCAAGAGACGGTGTATTTCAACAGGATAGGGGTTGCGCAGGTATCCACGGTGTACGGGCAACGACCAGAGTTCGATGCCAGTACGCAGGATTGCACAGGCTGGACATACTCTCTGCAAGCCATGCGCCGGCTGGGGATGGTCAATGTTGAAGTCGGGGAAGGCGGATGGAATCCGCCCGGCACCCTTGGAGGCAAATGCATCTACACCATCGAACAGATCGAACAGATCGAACAGATCGAACTCGATGACGATGCAGTCCCCGCTTACTCCTGATAAATCATCTTGCGGCTCATGCCGCCGTCGACCACGAACTCCTGCCCTGTCACGAAACCTGCGTTGCGCGACAACAGCCAGGCGACCATGGCCGCTACATCTTCCACCGTACCGACGCGGCCAACCGGGTGTTGCGCATGGTCGGCGTCAGCCAGCGGCTCGGCGCGTCTTGCCGAAGGGTCACGGGCATCGATCCAGCCGGGGCACACCGCATTGACGCGGATTTCCGGGCCCAGGCTGATAGCCAGCGCATGGGTCAGGGCCAGCAGGCCGCCCTTGCTCGCCGCATAAGCCTCTGTGTCGGGCTCGGACTGGTGAGCGCGGGTCGAGGTCAGATTGACGATACCGCCACCGTGAGCGCGCAGATAAGGCGCGCAGTGCTTGGCCAACAGCATGGGACCGCTGAGGTTGACCCCCAGTACGCGGTTCCAGTGCTCAAGACTCAGGCTTTCGAGTGTGCCGTTGTGCGCCTCGGACACTGCCGCGTTACACACCAGCGCATCCAGACGCCCGAACTGGCGCAGCACCTGCGCCACGCCACCGACTACCTGACCTTCGTTGGCCACGTCCATGAAAATGAACAAGGCGTTCTCGCCCAGGCTTTCGGCGACTTTGGCACCGCGAATGCGGTCCACATCGGTCAGCACCACCTGCCAGCCTTCACTGATCAGCCAGCCCGCGATGCCCAGGCCGATGCCGCGAGCGGCACCGGTCACCAGGGCGACGCGACCATTGCTGTGGCTGTGGACCGGCAGCGACCAGTCACTCACAGTGCCGCCAGCCCGCGCGCCATGTCCGCTTGCAGGTCAGCCACATCTTCCAGGCCGACCGCCACGCGGATCAGGCTGTCGCTGATACCAGCCGACGCACGCTCCTGCGGGGACAGGCGACCATGGGAGGTGGTGGCCGGATGGGTGATGGTGGTTTTGCTGTCGCCCAGGTTGGCAGTGATCGACACCAGGCGAGTGGCGTCGATAAAGCGCCAGGCGCCCTCTTTGCCACCCTTGACCTCGAAACTCACCACGGCACCGAAGCCTTTTTGCTGGCGCTGGGCCAACGCATGCTGCGGATGGCTCTTGAGGCCGGCGTAGTGCACTTTCTCGATGCCGTCCTGCTGCTCCAGCCACTCGGCCACGGCCTGAGCATTGGCGCAATGAGCACGCATGCGCAGGCTGAGGGTTTCCAGGCCCTTGAGGAAGATCCAGGCGTTGAACGGGCTCAGGGTCGGGCCTGCGGTGCGCAGGAAACCGACCACTTCCTTCATCTGCTCGCTGCGACCGGCAACCACACCGCCCATGCAACGGCCCTGGCCGTCGATGAACTTGGTGGCCGAATGCACAACCACATCGGCACCCAGTTTCAGCGGCTGTTGCAGCGCCGGGGTGCAGAAGCAGTTATCGACGACCAGCATCGCGCCCTTGGCATGAGCGATTTCAGCCAGTGCCGCGATATCGACCAGTTCGGCCAGCGGGTTGGACGGCGATTCGACGAACAACAATTTGGTGTTGCTCTTGATCGCCGCGTCCCAGCCAGCCAGTTCGGCCAGCGGCACGTAGTCGACTTCAACGCCGAAGCGCTTGAAGTACTTCTCGAACAGGCTGATGGTCGACCCGAACACGCTGCGCGACACCAGCACATGATCGCCGGCGCTGCACAGGCTCATCACCACCGACAGAATCGCGGCCATGCCGGTGGCCGTGGCCACCGCTTGCTCGGCACCTTCAAGGGCGGCAATGCGCTCCTCGAAGGCACGCACGGTCGGGTTGGTGTAACGCGAATAGACGTTGCCCGGCACTTCGCCCGCGAAACGCGCGGCGGCATCGGCCGCCGTGCGGAACACGTAGCTGGAGGTGAAGAACATCGGGTCGCCGTGTTCGCTTTCAGGCGTACGGTGCTGACCCGCGCGCACGGCCAGTGTGTCGAAGCCTACACCTTCGAGATCACTGTCCAGGCGCCCTGCATCCCATTGCTCAGACATGCACGTATTCCTTGTACCAATCAGTTGTTGTACAGATCGATGATCGCACTCACCGCCTGGGTCTTGACCTTGGCAGCGTCGTTACGCGCATCTTCGATCCGGTTCAGGTAGTGCTCGTCGATGTCGCCGGTGACGTACTTGCCGTCGAAAACCGAGCAGTCGAAGTTGTCGATCTTGATCTTCTTGCTGCCGCTGACCGCTTCGATCAGGTCACTCAGGTCCTGATAGACCAGCCAGTCGGCGCCGATCAGATCAGCCACTTCCTGGGTGCTGCGGTTATGCGCGATCAGTTCGTGAGCACTCGGCATGTCGATGCCGTAGACGTTCGGGTAACGCACAGCCGGTGCCGCCGAGCAGAAATACACATTCTTGGCGCCGGCTTCGCGGGCCATCTGAATGATCTGCTTGCAGGTGGTGCCGCGCACGATCGAGTCGTCGACCAGCATCACGTTCTTGCCGCGGAACTCAAGCTCGATGGCGTTGAGCTTCTGGCGCACGGATTTTTTCCGTGCAGCCTGGCCCGGCATGATGAAGGTACGGCCGATGTAACGGTTCTTGACGAAGCCTTCGCGGAACTTGACGCCCAGATGGTTGGCCAGCTCCAGCGCCGCCGTGCGGCTGGTGTCCGGAATCGGGATGACCACATCGATGTCGTGCTCCGGGCGCTCGCGACGGATCTTGTCGGCCAGACGCTCGCCCATGCGCAGACGCGCCTTGTACACCGAAATACCGTCGATGATCGAGTCCGGACGCGCCAGGTAGACGTGTTCGAAGATGCACGGTGCGTATTTTGGATCGGGTGCGCACTGACGGGTATAAAGCTTGCCGTCGTCAGTGATGTACACCGCCTCGCCTGGTGCCAGGTCGCGGATCAGGGTGAAACCCAACACGTCCAGGGCCACGCTTTCGGAGGCGATCATGTACTCGACGCCTTCGTCGGTGTGACGCTGGCCGAACACGATCGGACGGATCGCGTCAGGGTCACGGAAGCCGACGATGCCGTAGCCGGTGATCATCGCCACGACGGCGTAACCACCACGGCAGCGTTTATGCACATCGGTCACGGCCGCGAAGATGTCTTCTTCGGTCGGCTGCAGCTTGCCGCGCACGGCCAGCTCATGGGCGAACACGTTGAGCAGCACTTCCGAATCGGAATTGGTGTTGACGTGACGCAGGTCCGACTCGTAGATCTCCTTGGCCAACTGAACGACGTTGGTCAGGTTGCCGTTGTGCGCCAACGTGATGCCGTAAGGCGAGTTGACATAGAACGGCTGGGCTTCGGCCGAAGTCGAGCTGCCCGCTGTTGGATAGCGCACATGGCCAATGCCCATGTGCCCGACCAGACGCTGCATATGGCGCTGCTGGAACACATCACGCACCAATCCATTGTCCTTGCGCAGGAACAACCGGCCATCATGGCTGGTCACGATACCGGCAGCATCCTGGCCGCGATGCTGGAGGACAGTGAGCGCGTCATACAGCGCCTGATTGACATTCGACTTACCGACGATTCCGACGATGCCACACATGCGACACAACCCCTACTTAGTGGAACTGGATTTACCGAGCACGTCCTGGGCCATTTCCGGCGACAGTACCTGCTCCTTGAACGGTAGATCGGCAGGAATGCCGATACCGCTGGTGGACCACTGACTCGTCATCCCCAGAACGAGGTTTTTCGACCAGTCAGCGACCATGAGAAATTGCGGAAGCAGACGCGATTGCTGCCACCATTGATCCTGTTGTACCGGCCCCAGGCTCATCAGCCCGACCGCAATGACAACCAGCAGGCCGCCGCGCGCCGCGCCGAAGACCATACCCAGAAAACGATCGGTCCCGGACAGGCCGGTGACGCGAATCAGTTCGCCGATGAGAAAATTGACCATGGCGCCTACCAGCAAGGTGGCGACGAAAAGAATGATGCAACTGGCAATGACACGCGCTGAAGGCGTCGCAATGTAGTCAGCCAGATGATAGGCCAGCCCCGCGCCGAACATCCAGGCGACCGCACCTGCAATGATCCAGGTCAGCAGCGACAAGGCTTCCTTGACGAAGCCGCGCTTGAGACTGATCAAAGCGGAGATGGCGATAATCGCAAGAATCGCCCAGTCAACCGGAGTAAGTGCCACGTTGCAGCCTGCAGACGGATAAGGCGGCGCATTTTAGCAGAGCGGCCGCCCCTCGGTAAGCGGCGATTATCGGCGTAGCGCTTTTTCTCGAAAACGCAGGCTATCAGCCGCGTTCAGGCTGGAAGCGCACCACGATACCCTTGAGCTTTTGCTGCTTGTCGAGCTGATCGCGCAGGCGCTCGGCTTCTGCACGCTCGATCAGCGGCCCGACGAATACCCGGTTCACGCCGTCTGCGGTGCGGATATAAGCGTTATAGCCCTGGGTGCGCAGGGTTTTCTGCAGGTTGTCGGCATTGGCGCGATTGGACAGGCTGGCCAGTTGCACCGACCAGCTCACCGACAGGCCGTTGGCATCGACACCGCTTGGGGTAGCCGGTTTGGCCGGTGCTTGCGCAACCGGTGCCGGTGTTGATGCGGGTGCCGGCTTGGGCGCTGGAGCGGCCGGCGCCGCAGGCTTGGGTGCCGGCGCGCTGGCAACCGGTGCTGAAGATTGCGCGGGCGCGGTGGGCGCAGGTGCGATCGGCATGGCGGGCGGCGCATTGCCTGTTGGCGCCTGATCGACCAGCACTTGCTGCTGCTCGGGCACCGGAACCGGCTCGATTTGCACCGGTTGAACCACCGGTGCCTGAGGCGCCGCCGGGGCGTCGACCTGCACCGAACGGGTCTCATCCTGGCGAGTAAACAGCATCGGCAGGAAGATCACCGCCAGGGCGATCAATACCAGAGCACCGACCATCCGCTGCTTGTAAGCCTTATCCAGAAACGCCATGTGCAGCTTCCTCAATCCTCAATCGGTGTGCCGGGCCAACCATTCCAGAGCCTCGGCAACACAATAAAAAGACCCGAATACCAGGATCTCGTCATCCGTTGTCGCCAGCGCACACTGAGCATCCAGTGCCTGTGCGACGCCCTGATAAGACGTCACGCTTGCGCCAAGGTTCTGTAGGGCCGACTGCAATTGTTCCACCGGTCGGGTACGCGGCGTCGGCAAGGGCGCTACGGCCCAGTGCCGCACGCTGTCAGACAACTCACCGACCACGCCGTCGAGGTCTTTGTCCGACAGAAGACCGAACACTGCCAGACGCCTGGCGGCCAGCGGACGCTGGGCCATGCGCTGCGCCAGAAAGTGCGCGGCCTGCGGGTTGTGGCCGACGTCGAGCAACAGCGTGAGGGTTTTGCCCTGCCAGCGAAATACCCGCCGATCCAGTCGACCGACGATTCGGGTACCGTTCAGCGCCTGGCTCAGTTGCGCGGCCTGCCAGGGCAGATCGAGCTGTGCATAGGCCTGCAATGCAAGGGCTGCGTTTTCCATCGGCAGGTCGAGCAACGGCAAATCGCGCAGCTCAAGCGCCTGCCCTGCCCGGTTCTTTCCTTGCCAGTGCCAGGCGTGCGCTTCGATGCTCAGGTCGAAATCGCGACCGCGCAGCGACAATGGGCAACCCAGCTCGGCGGCACGCGCCAGCAAAGGCGCCGGTGGATCAAGGTCGCCGCACAGCGCAGGAATATCGGCACGGAAGATTCCGGCCTTTTCAAACGCCACCGACTCGCGGGTATCACCCAGCCAGTCAGCGTGGTCCAGGCCGATGCTGGTCACCAGCGCCAGATCGGCATCGATCAGGTTGACCGCATCCAGACGACCGCCCAGACCGACTTCCAGCACCACTGCGTCCAGTTGCGCCTGCTCGAACAGCCAGAACGCCGCCAGGGTACCCATCTCGAAATAGGTCAGGGTGATATCGCCACGCGCCGCCTCGACGGCGCTGAAGGCTTCGCACAGCTGAGCATCGCTGGCCTGCTCGCCCTGCACCTGGACACGCTCGTTATAGCGCAGCAGGTGCGGCGAGCTGTAGACGCCAACCTTGAGTCCCTGAGCCTGCAACAGGGCGGCCAGGAATGCACAGGTCGAGCCCTTGCCGTTGGTGCCGGTCACGGTGATCACCCGTGGCGCCGGCCGGGTCAGGCCCAGTTGACTGGCGACTTGCCGCGAGCGATCCAGCCCCATGTCGATGGCCGACGGGTGCAGTTGCTCCAGGTAGGCGAGCCAGTCGCCCAGCGTGCGCGAGGTCATACGGTGGCCAGGTCCGGCTCGGTAACCACGGCTTCAAATACCGGCTTTGGCGTCTTTGGCGACGGCAAGCCCAGCAATTGCGCCAGCAGCGTGGCCAGACGTACGCGCAGTTCCTGACGCGGGATAATCATGTCGATGGCGCCATGCTCGATCAGAAACTCGCTGCGCTGGAAGCCTTCAGGCAGCTTCTCGCGAACGGTCTGCTCGATCACACGGGGGCCTGCGAAACCGACCAGTGCCTTGGGTTCGGCAATGATCACGTCACCCAGCATCGCCAGGCTGGCGGAGACGCCGCCGTAGACCGGGTCGGTCAGCACGGAAATGAACGGAATGCCTTCCTCGCGCAGACGCGCCAGCGCAGCCGAGGTCTTGGCCATCTGCATCAGCGAGATCAGCGCTTCCTGCATGCGCGCACCGCCGGAGGCCGAGAAGCAGATCATCGGGCAGCGATGCTCAAGTGCATAGTTGGCTGCGCGCACGAAACGCTCACCGACGATGGCGCCCATCGAGCCGCCCATGAACGAGAACTCGAATGCCGACACCACCACAGGAATGTCGAGCAGGGTGCCGCTCATGGAGATCAGCGCGTCTTTCTCGCCGGTCTGCTTCTGTGCAGCGGTCAGGCGATCCTTGTACTTCTTGCCGTCGCGAAATTTCAGACGGTCAACCGGTTCCAGGTCGACACCCAGTTCGTTACGGCCTTCGGCATCCAGGAAGATATTGATGCGCTGGCGTGCGCCGATGCGCATGTGGTGATCGCACTTGGGGCAGACATCCAGGGTCTTTTCCAGTTCGGGGCGATACAGCACCGCTTCGCAGGATGGACACTTGTGCCACAGCCCTTCGGGGACCGAGCTTTTCTTGACCTCGGAACGCATGATCGAAGGGATCAGTTTGTCTACCAACCAATTGCTCATGCTTTGTTTCTCCAGTACCGGTTAGGTTCGCGCACCAGACGCCAGTGCGTCGGGTGCATACCCTTGACTAAATTCGTAATAATGGACGGCGGCCCGCTGGCAACCGTCACATCAGGCTCCGCGCACTGCTTTCATGAATGCACGAATCTTGCCGTGATCTTTTATGCCCTTATGCAGCTCTACCCCACCGCTGACATCCACCGCATAGGGCTGCACCTGCGCAATGGCCTGCGCCACGTTGTCAGGGCTCAGCCCGCCCGCCAGAATCACCGGCTTCGACAGATCCTTCGGAATCAGGCTCCAGTCGAAGGTTTCTCCGGTGCCGCCCGGTACGCCGGGCACATAGGCGTCGAGCAACAGGCCGCTGGCCCTGGCGTATACCCTGCAAGCCGCCGCAATGTCGTCGCCCGGCTTGACCCGCAGCGCCTTGATGAACGACCGATGGTAGCCTTCACAGTCCTCGGGGGTTTCGTCGCCATGAAACTGCAACAGGTCCAGCGCCACCGCTTCCAGCGTCTCGTTCAGCTCGCATCGACTGGCGTTGACGAACAACCCGACCGTGGTGACGAACGGCGGCAAGGCGGCGATGATCGCCCGCGCCTGCACGACACTGACCGCACGCGGGCTGGGCGGATAGAACACCAGGCCAATGGCGTCGGCCCCCGCGTCGACGGCGGCCAGCGCATCTTCTATGCGGGTAATCCCGCAGATCTTGCTTCGAACGGCTGACATGTTGCGAAACCTCAGTCCTTTCGGAAAGTCCCGGATGTTAACAAATGCTGTTGCGATCGTCAGCCGGCAAGGTCTGCGAAGCCGGTGAGAAAGTGCGGACCGATATAACGCTCCGGCAACTCGAACTCATCGCGGTACTCGACCTGCACCAGATACAGCCCGAACGGGTGCGCGGTCACGCCGCCATTGCGCCGCACCCGGCTTTGCAAGACCTCCTGGGCCCATTGCGCCGGGCGCTCGCCGGCACCGATGGTCATCAGCACACCGGCAATGTTGCGCACCATGTGATGCAGGAAGGCATTGGCGCGCACATCGATGACAATCATCTTGCCGTGCCGGGTCACGCGCAGGTGGTGCATTTGCTTGATCGGCGATTTGGCCTGGCATTGTCCTGCACGGAACGCGCTGAAGTCGTGCGTACCCACCAGATACTGTGCGGCCTCTTGCATGCGCTCGACATCCAGCGGCCGGTAGTTCCAGGTCACTTCCTGGCCCATGTGCGCCGGACGAATCTGGTCGTTGTAGATCACATAGCGGTAGCGCCGGGCGATGGCTTTGAAGCGGGCATGAAAATGCGCCGGCATGACCCGCGCCCAGGTCACGCTGACATCGTGCGGCAGGCTGGCATTGGTGCCCATGACCCAGGCTTTTTCGGAGCGCTCTACCGTGGTGTCGAAATGCACCACCTGGCCGCAGGCATGCACACCCGAATCGGTGCGACCGGCGCACTGCAACGAGATGGGCGCTGCTGCCACTTTGCTCAAGGCATTTTCAAGGATTTCCTGCACGGTCATCGCGCTGCTGATCTGGCGTTGCCAGCCGTTATAGCGCGAGCCTTTGTATTCGACGCCCAGCGCAATGCGGTAAACGCCCTCGGCGGCGGTTTCGGCAGCCGGGTTATCTATGTTCGCCAAGGAAATACAGCCTGCAGGGTTGCGCAAAAGGGCGGCCATTATACGGCCGCGGAAAAAAGACGCCAGCAAGGCGGGTCAATCGGCCCCGTTGCAGGGCTCGATAACAGCGGGCGGGCCGGCCACTGCCGACCTGCCCGCCAGCGCATCACTTCAAGCCAGGCTCGCCAGCAGCTCGCGGGCCTCGCTCTTCTGGCCTTCGTCGCCTTCGTCGACCACTTCACCGAGGATGTCGCGAGCACCGTCGGCATCGCCCATGTCGATGTAGGCCCGCGCCAGATCCAGCTTGGTGGCCGCCTCATCAGTGCCCGAGAGGAAATCGAACTCCGGCTCGTCGTCGAACGCGGAAGCATCATTACTGGTGAACGTATGTTCATCGAGCGACGGGCTTTCCAGGCTTTGCGACAGGCGATCGAGCTCGGCATTGACATCGTCGATCTCGGACGCAAACGCCTCGCTGGCGTGCTCGGTTTCGATCTCATCGGCCAGCGACAGATCGAAATCCTCAGGCAGCTCCAAGTCAACATTGGCTTTTTCAGGCTCGCTCTGGCCCAGATCCAGTGGATCCTCACCCAGGCTGACCAGAAAGTCGTCCTCGGTGCTGAGCCCGGGCTCTTCATCGGCAAGGTCCAGATCGAAGTCGGACAAATCGTCCGGCTCGGCAGCGGCCGCCGACAGCGGTTCGGTGACGATCGGCGTCTCCGTGGCGCTCAGCGAGTCATCCAGCAACAGATCGTCGAAGTCATCGACAGTGGCAACTTCATCGGCAGGCGCGGCGTCAAGAGCATCCAGGCTCAGGTCGAATTCGTTGTCCAGTGGATCGTCTTCAGGCTCGGGCGCAACAACCGGGGCCGGCTCGGACTCGTCATCAGCCAGCAGTTCTTCCAGGTACTTGGCATCCAGTTCGGTCGCCAGCGCTGCCGTGGTGGCCGCTACCGCCGCGGCGGCAGCAACAGCGGCTACCGGGGCTGCCGTGTCGGCAGCTTTAGGCGCAGACACGGGCGGAACGATGACCGAGGCCGCCGCCGGTATCGGGGCTGGCCCGGCCTCAGCCTGAAGCTTTCCCGCCGCCACCAACTTTCGTTCGTGGGCAGCGAACGCCTTGTGATTGCCTTGCTCGGCGTAGATTTCCATCAGCTTCAGACGCATATCGTCCCGCTGCGGCTCTTCCTTGACCGACTCTTCAAGCAGCTCGATGGCCTGGTTCATGCGGCCATAGGCAATATGAATCTCGGCCTGCACCAATGGATCGGTCGGACGCTCGCGAGAGGCATTGGCGGCCGCCGCTGCCACGGCTGCCGGAGCCATTTTGTAGCTTGGCGACGACACTTCCAGACCGTCGAAGCCATCGGCTGGCGCGTTCAGGTCCATATCCGAAGCAAACTGCGACTCCTCGGCCAGCACTCGTGCCATGCGCTTGTGCTTGTCTTCCTCGGCCTTGGCATTGCGACGACGCGCCAGGAACAACAGCAGCAACGCCAGAATCAGCAAGGCCGCGCCGCCAATCAGGCCGAGCATGACCGGGTTGTCGAGCACCGCCTTGAGCGGATCGGACTCAGGCTCTTGCGCCACCGGCTCGACGGCCAACGGCTGGTCGGCGGGTGGCGTGGCAACCTGGGCAGCGGCAAGGGCATCTTCCGGGGCGATCTCGCCAGCCGGCTTGATCGGTGCGCCTGCGGCATCGACCGCCGTTGCCGGCAATGGCGGATTAGCCGGCGCTGGCACTGCTGCACCACTGGCCTGCATCTTGGCCAGTTGATCGTTCTTGAGCGCCATCAACCGCTGCAATTTGTCGAGCTGGCTCTGCAGGTCGCCCATGCGGCTTTGCAGCTCGGCGTTGTCACGGCGCGTGGTGTCCAGGGCTTCCTGAGTGACGGCCAGCTTGTTGGCCAGATCACCGTCAGCGGCAGCGCCTTTCTGCGCAGCCTCGGCATTACCGGCTGCGACCAGGCTCAGATTGTCCCTGGCCTCGACCTGGGCCGGGGCGGCGCCTGCACTGGCGCGGCGAGTCGCATCCACCTGACGGGTACCCGCCGGGGTTCGACGGCCTTCGCGCCAGGCCCGATATTGCTGGGCCACTTCAGCCACGGCCTGGCTTTGCGACAGTGAGGTGGTCTGCTGGGCCGTTGGCAAGCGCAGTACCTGACCTTTCTTCAGGCGGTTGATATTACCGTCGATGAAAGCGTCCGGGTTCAGTGCCTGAATGGCCAGCATGGTCTGTTGAATGGTGCCGCCATTGCGCACCTTCGCAGCGATTTCCCACAGGGTATCGTTGTTGGAGGTGACGTACTGGGCAGACTTGTCAGCGGCAGGCGCTGGCAAAGGCGTTTCCGCTGGCGTCGCGGCGACAGGCGCAGGCTCGGCAGGTGCTGGTGCAGTCGCCGGAGGCGTCACTGACGGCAGTTGCGCAGGCGCTGCAACCGGAGCCGGTGCGGGCGCTGCACTGCCTTCAAATTTTGGCGGGTCTAGCAGCAGGCTGTACTCACGCTGCGCGCGCCCGTTGGGCCAGAGCACCTGCACCAGAAATTTCACATAAGGATCGCGCACCGGCTTGCTGGAGGTGATGCGCAAGACACTTTTACCACCGGGGTTGATCACCGGGGTGAAGGTCAGGTCACTGAGAAAGGCTCGACGGGTGACACCCGCCTGCGCCAGGTCTGCAGTCGTACCAAGACTGGGGACCAGTTGCGAGGCATTGATGCCCCTGGCATCCGTCAGCTCGATTTCAGCCACCAACGGCTGGTTCAGGGTCGACTTGACCGACAACTCTCCGAGCCCCAAAGCGTGCGCCATCCCCGATGACAGCGCCGAAGCCGCAGCGATTGCTACTACCAGTTTACGAACCTGAACCATAGCCCATCCCTTGTTAAATATTCCCCGAAAGCTGAAGAACTTAGTTCCGCAATGGGTCTAAAGCGTGTTGTTGCTGAAAATTACTGCCAAGTATCTTTTACACATGGTCTTTTATCAACAATTCACCTAGCTGCACAGCATTGAGCGCCGCACCTTTACGCGCATTATCAGAAACAAGCCACAGACTGAGTTGACGCGGATCGTCATTCGAGCCGCGCACCCGGCCTGCATAGACCACATCCTGACCGACCGCATCGCCTACCGGCGTCGGGTAATCACCCGCCTCGACCAGCTCGATCCCGTCTGCCGCGTCCAGTCGCGCATTGATGGCCGGCAGATCGACATCCCGGCCACTTTGCAGCGAAACACTGAAACTATCGCCGAAGAAGACCGGCACCTGGATGCAGGTGACCGCGACCTTGAGTAAAGGCATATCCAGCAATTGGCGCAACTCCAGAACCAGGCGTTTTTCCAGCGCCACATGGCCGTTGTCATCGGGCGTGCCGACCTGGGCCAGCACGTTGAAGGCGACCTGGCGATCAAAAAAGCGTGGTTCCAGCGGGCGCACATTGAGCAGCTCGGCAGTCTGGCGCGCCAGCTCGCTGACCCCTTCGCGGCCCAGGGTCGAGACGGCCAGGCACGCGGTGATATCGACACGCTGGATGTCCAGCAGATCACGCAAGGGTGCCAGCGCCAGCGCCACGGCGGTCGCCGCAGGACTCGGGCTGGCCACCAGCCGCGCAGAGGCCGAACCTGCAATCTGCGCAGCATTGATTTCCGGCACCACTTGCGGTGCCTGATCACCCGGAAAAGCGCCCGACAGGTCGATCACCGAGCAACCAGCTTGCAGCGCGCGCGGCACAAAGCTCAGGCTGACCGCGGGACCTGCCGCGAAAAACACCAGCCGCACGCGGGAAAAGTCGAAGGTATCGACCTCACGCACGCGAACGTTCTTGCCACGAAACGCCAGCGAGCTGCCGGCGGACTCGACACTGGCCAACAGGTGCAGATCACCGACCGGGAAATCGCGCTCTTCAAGAATCTGGACGATGGTTTCGCCGACAGTACCGGTGGCGCCGATCACGGCGATGGCAATGGACTGGCTCATGCAAAAACCTCAGGAAAAACAGGGAGCGGCACTTTACTCGCGCAATCCTTGCCAGGCAAACAAGGTTAAGGCTCCAGGCCTATCGGGAAAAACACACCCTGGCTCCACACGCCCAGCCAGCGCTGCCCGTCGATCTCGCGCGCTACCGCCAGTTCGACCAGTTGGTAGAACACATTGCGATGAATCAAGGCTTCGAGATTGTGGCGCACATGCACATAAGGTGCAGGCTCTTGAGTCACAGGATCGGTGTGTACGCGCAAAGGGTGCTCGGGGCCGACCTCGACTTCATCTTCGACATGGGTCACCAGGCGCAGGACCTGGCTTTCGCCCTCGCCCAGCACTTGCAAGGTCACGGCAACGAAAGGCGCGTCATCGACCTTGATGCCGACTTTTTCTACCGGCGTCACCAAAAAATAGTCATCGCCATCACGGCGGATGATGCGCGAGAACAGCCGCACCATCGGCTTGCGGCCGATGGGCGAGCCCAAGTAGTACCAGGTGCCATCGCGGGCAATACGCATGTCGATATCACCGCAGAATGCAGGATTCCACTGGTGAACCGGCGCGGGTGCGCCGGTTTTCGGAATCTGCGCCAGCAGATCGTCAACCTTGCCTGAATCGCTCATCGCTCAATCCTAACGGGAAAGACCCAACAGACTGCGAGCGTAGTCCTCCAGAGGCGGGCCAAGCAAATCTTCAGGGCGAGTATCGTAAAGCGTCAGCAATCCGCCGCGGCTGCGAATGCGTGCGCTGTCGATCAGGTAGCGGGTGCTGGTTTCGATCAGCATCAACTGAATCACGCCGCTGTCGATGCCCAGCCGGTCGACGGCCTCTTCATCCGCCCATTGGTCGTAGGTGCCGATGCGGTCGTCAGCCCTGGCAAAGCGGGTGTACAGCAGGTAATGCGCGCCGGCACTGCGCGCCTCGGTCAAGGCTTCGTCCAGGCCTTCCGGGCCACGGGCGCGACGCACCATGGGGAAGAACTCGACAAAGTTGTTGAACGCCTCTTCAGCAACCACATTGGGCCGCGGGTAGGCCTTGCCTGGTGGCACGAACGCGCCCTGGGCGATATAGATGAAGGAGTCGGGCTGCAGGCGAAAGTTGCTGGTGCGCCGGGTCTGGCTGTGGTCGAGCAGGCCCGCATCACTGAACTGCTCGCGCACGCCCTCCCCCATGTCACTGACTTTCATGCAACCGCCCAGCGCCACAAGCGCCAGCAGCAAGACCAGGCTACGCATCATGTTCCTCCCAGAGGCCGGTGACGAAAAACCGGCGAATGGTCGCCTGATGCAGCTTCCGCGCCATCTCTGCTCACATTGGGCGCAGTTGTTTACTTGTCGACTGGATCGAGCGCAGGTTCCGGGTGGTTATCGGCGTCGCGCTTGCGCTTGTTGCCCATGCGCACGCCGATGTCCATCAGGAACTGGAAAAAGCCTTCCTGATCTTCGAGCACATTGCTCCAGAACGGCGAGTGATACAGCGCCACTGCGCCATGCACCAACGCCCAGGCGGCGCAGTAATGGAAATACGGCGGCACATCCTCAAGCTTGCCTTCGTTGATCCTTCCCTTGATCAGCAAGGTCAGGTGCTCGAAGTTGGAGGCCCGAATGCGGTGCAGTTCTTCAACCAGCTCGGGAACCTGATTGCCCTTGACGACCTTTTCTTCAAGGCGATCAAACAGCCGGTAACGCTGCGGATCACGCATGCGAAACTCGAAATAGGCGCGCGAGAGCGCTTCCTTGTCTTTGTCGACATCGGCCGAATGCAACAGCGCGTTCAGGTCACGCTCGTAATCGAGCATCAGGCGCAGATAGATTTCGGCCTTGGACTTGAAGTGCTTGTAGATCGTCCCTTTACCGATGCCGACGGCATCGGCAATCATTTCGACGGTAACGCTGTCTTCGCCCTGCTCGAGAAACAGCTTCAGCGCAGTATCCAGAATTTCCTGCTCACGACGGCGAAATTCACGGACCTTTCGAGGTTCTTTTTGCATAGTGAGTAAATCTGCAGGGCTCAAATCGAAGCCGCGTATTATGCCTGTCTTGCGCGAAATTGCACGGACCATCCACTTTTCAAGACACTGCGCAACCGGCAAACCTGCCGCTGTTTCAGCCTTGGTACCGAGGCTATCCCTGGCACGGCCCGGTGGCAAGCAGGCCCGGACGCCCGGCCTGTCAGTGCTCGAAAACCGGCGACGAGGTGCCGATGAATTCGATGTAGCCAGTGACCACTACGTAAATAGCGAAGTAGGCGAAGATCAATGCCGAAGCGATATAGGACCACTTGAGCATACGCTCGCCGAGCAAGCGCCCGCCCTGATGGGCCAGCGCGCACAAGGCGAATGACCAGCACAGCCCGGCGACGAAAAACCCGCTCAAGAATGCCGACGCACTGCCAAGGTCCGCGCCTTGGCGGGCAATGATCGCCCCGCCCACGGCGGCAAACCACAATATGGCGGTCGGTGACGACATGGCCAGGAAGATGCCGCGAAAGAACAAGGTGCTGTTGCTGTCATTGGCCGGACGCTCCTGGGCGTGCAAGACCGTGGTGGCAGACATGGCGCTCATGATCATTTTGAAGCAGAACCAGCTCAGTACCGCCGTGCCGCCCAGCCACAGGACATAGCGCACCGCTTCATACTGCAACAACACCGCCATGCCCGTCATGGCCAGCACGGCGTAGGCCAGGTCACCGAAACAGGTGCCGATACCCAGCCATAACCCCTTGGAGAAACCGCGCTGCATGGCCAGCGTCATCATGGCGATATTGGCCAGGCCAATATCCAGGCATAACGACAGGCTCAGCAGAAAGCCGTTGGAAAACTCCATTTATCAATACCTCACACAAAAGTGGCGCCCATGAGTGGCACACAGACCATTCATCCGGCTCTGAATGCAGGATTTAGTATTCCAAAACTGTTTAAAAAATGATCAAAGTCGACTGGACGCCACTGCATCCTCATCAATACTTAAAACGTTGGCGTGCATTCCCCCAAATGTCGCGCCGGTAAAGGCACTCATGGATGACCTGCCTTTGATTTACTCCTAATGGTCTTGGACCCGGATTCACCCCCCAGAACCCGGGTTTCTTTTTGCGCGCGATTTAACCCCGCAAGTGGGCAAGCGGGAACAGGCGGGCGAAGTTGGCCGTGGTCTGTTCGGCAAAGCGCTCATAGGATTCGCCACGCAGCATGGCCAGAAACTCCGCCACTTCGCGCACGTATTGCGGCAGGTTGGGCTTGCCGCGATAGGGAATGGGGGCCAGATAAGGCGAGTCGGTCTCGACCAGCAGGCGATCGGCCGGCACCTGGCGTGCCACATCGCGCAAGGCATCGGCATTGCGGAAGGTCACGATCCCGGACAACGAGATATAAAAGCCCAGGTCCAGGGCGGCCTTGGCCATGTCCCAGTCTTCGGTAAAGCAATGCAGAACACCGCCTTGTGGCAATGCCGCCTCACGCAACAGGTCGAGGGTATCGCTGCGTGCAGCACGAGTGTGCACGATCACCGGCTTGCCGGTGACCTGGGCTGCCTGTAAATGCAAACGAAACGAGGCTTGCTGCAACTCGGCCGCCTCGGGCTCGTAATGGTAATCCAGGCCGGTTTCACCAATGGCCACTACGCGCGGGTGATCCAGTTCGGTCAACAACCACTCAAGAGCAGGCGCTTCACCCGGACTCAGGTCCAGCGGATGAATGCCGACCGAGCAGTCAACATCGTCATAGCGCTCGGCAAGCGCCTTGACCACGGCGGCGTTGTCGGCGCTGACACCGATGCACAGAAAATGACCGACGCCGCGGGCACGCGCGGCGTCCAGCGCGGCATCCAGCGACCCCGCATGCGAGGTCAGGTCGAGGCGGTCAAGGTGACAATGGGAATCTACAAGCATGGCAAGAACACAACTACATCGTGTGGGTGGGACGGTCGGACTTGAGGGCGCCGGCCAGATGGGTTTCGATCAGGTTGCGCGCGGTGTTGTCGCCGTCGCTGAACTGCACACCGACGCCAGCGGCGCGGTTGCCCTGCCCGCCCTTGGGTGTGATCCAGATGACGCGCCCGGCAACCGGGACCTTTTCCGGCTCGTCCATCAGGTTGAGCAGCATGAATACTTCATCGCCCAGCTTGTAGTTCTTGCCGGTCGGGATGAACAAGCCGCCGTTCTTGACGAAGGGCATGTAGGCGGCATACAGCACGGATTTGTCCTTGATGGTCAAAGACAAAATACCGTTACGCGGACCAGGACTGATCGGCAAGCTCATTGCAGCTCCTCGAAGTAACATTCAACGCAGTCTACGCCTGTCCAGGCAGGCCTGCCCACTGCACCAGCAACGCTTCCAGCAACAGCACGCGGTTGAGATTGGCCTTGCCCATTACCTTCTGGCGCTGGGCCAACACCCAGTCCTGAATGGCCAACACCTTGCTACGCGCCGATTTCTGCGCCAGATACTGCACCACTTTACGCATATCGTTCAGGCCCAGGCCCTCTTCATCCTGCGTCAGCTGATAACGCAGCATCAGGTGCGACCAATCGCAGAACCAGTCAAACAGCAACAGCAGCGGCACGTCTTTCCAGGCTTCGGCCAGTTGCGTCGGCGACTGCTGTTGCTTGAGCAATTTCTTGACCCCGTCGACCACCAGCGCACGCTGCTCACTGACGCCTTGCGCATGCAACTTGACCGCCAGAAGCGGCGAGCCGGCAGCCAGGGTCAGCAATTCGCCGCGCATCGACTCGTCGAGGTCAGGCAGCGCCGCGTCCAGCCAGTCGAGGCTCATGCGCTCGCCAGGCAGCGGGCAAGCCTGCTGTACGCAACGGCTCTTGATGGTCGGCAACAAGCGGCTGGGCTGGTGGCTGACCAACAGCAAGACGGTATTGCCCGAGGGCTCTTCAAGGCTTTTCAGCAGGGCGTTGGCGGCATTGATGTTCATCGCCTCGACCGGCTCGATGAGCACGACCTTGCGCCCGCCCATTTGCGCGGTCTGGACCACGAAGCTCACCAGATCACGCACCTGATCGACCTTGATCGGCTTGTCAGCCTCTTCAGGCTCAAGAACATAATTATCGGGGTGACTGCCCGCGACCAGCAGCAGGCAGGACTTGCATTGCCCGCAGGCATTCAGGCTTTCAGGCCGCTGGCACAGCAACAGCGCCATCAGCCGCTCGGCCAGCGCGCGTTTGCCAATGCCGGCAGGGCCGTGCAACAGGTAAGCGTGGGCGTGCTGGGGGCGGCCGGCCAATTGTTTCCACAGCGCGTCCTGCCAAGGGTAGGCCTCAGCCACGGCAGCGTTCCAGCAAGCCAGGCAACAGGGCATTGAGCGATTGCTGAACCTGCTCAAGCGACTGCGCCGCATCGATCAATTTGTAACGTGCGGGCTCGGCATTCGCGCGCTGCAAATAGGTGCTGCGCACGGCATCGAAAAAGGCCCGGCCTTCCTGCTCGAAGCGGTCCAGCCGGCCACGGGCCGCTGCACGCGACAGGCCGATTTCGACCGGCAAGTCGAAGACCAGCGTCAGGTCGGGACGCAGTTCGCCCTGAACGAACTGCTCCAGCACGGCAATGCGCTCATGCGACAGACCGCGCCCGCCGCCCTGATACGCATACGTGGCATCGGTAAAGCGATCACACAACACCACCGCACCGCGCGCCAACGCCGGGCGAATGACCTCGGCAATGTGCTGGGCACGTGCGGCAAAGACCAGCAGCAGTTCGGCATCGCTGCTCATGACTTCATCGCTGGGCGCCAGCAGGATCTCGCGGATCCGCTCGGCCAGCGGCGTGCCACCAGGCTCGCGGGTCAGCACGACGTCGACATCATGGGCACGCAACTGTGCCGCCAGATACTCGCGATTGGTGCTTTTGCCGGCGCCTTCCGGGCCTTCAAGGGTGATAAACAGGCCAGTCACAGGAAATCCTTGTGGGTCATGGCTCAACCGGCTCGTCACCGGGCGTTGGCGCAGCCTCAGCGGGATCGGTTGGCGCAGGGGTTGAATCGGTGGCCGGCGCGGTCAACGGGGCCGGGCTTGAACGGTAATCGGCGCGGCGCTTGATCTGGTATTCGCGTACCGCCGCATTGTGCTGATCCAGGCTTGCAGAAAATACATGGCTGCCGTCGCCCTTGGCGACGAAGTACAGGCTGCGTCCGGCCACCGGATGCAAGGCGGCATTGATAGCCTCGCGGCCGGCCAGCGCAATGGGCGTCGGCGGCAGGCCGGCGATCACGTACGTGTTGTAAGGCGTGGGCTCTTTAAGGTGGGCGCGGGTAATCTTGCCGTTGTAGCGCTCACCCATGCCGTAGATCACGGTCGGGTCGGTCTGCAGCAGCATGCCCACTTGCAGGCGGCGCACAAAAACCCCGGCGATCTGGCCGCGCTCTTGAGGTACACCCGTCTCTTTTTCGACCAGCGATGCCATGATCAGCGCCTGATACGGGTCGACGTAGGGCAAGTCTGGCGCACGCTGGCGCCACTCGTCATCGAGTACATCTTCCAGGCGTTTGTAGGCCTGCTTGAGCAGTTCGACATCGGTCATGCCGCGCACGTAACGGTAGGTGTCCGGGAAGAATCGCCCTTCGGGCACGACATTCGGATAGCCAAGGCGGGCCATCAATTCGCTGTCGCTGAGGCCTTGCAGGGTTTGTTCGAGCTTGTCCTGACGTGCCAGCGCTGCTCGCACCTGACGAAAGTTCCAGCCCTCGACCAGGGTCACGCTGTATTGCACCACCTCTTTGCGCTTCCACACGCCAAACAGGTCCTGAACGCTCATGCCTGGAGTCATGCGGTATTCACCGCTGTGCAATGGCTGACTGGCCAGGTTGAAGCGCCAGTACAGGCGCAGCCAGAACGCGCCCTCGATGACGCCATCACCTTGCAGGCGACTGAGGACACCCGATGGCGTCGAGCCACTTGGCACGTCCAGCAAACGCTCTTGAGTGACGTTCAAGGGTTGATGCAAGGCCTGGTTCTGTTCCCAGAGCGCATAGCCGAGCGCCAACACCACCAGAACGACGGCAGTTTCCAGTAACACCAGTAATTTTCGGATCACGAATCAGTTATCCAGAAGCACACGCGCAATAGACTGCAGTTTACGGGTGAGCGGTCCGACCGGCCAGTTCAACTGTGCAAACCCACGCACCGGCCAGATGCCATACACGCTATTGCACACAAAGAGTTCATCTGCCTGCTCAAGGTCAGACATCGACAAGTCGCGGATTTCGACAGTAATCCCCAGCGTTCGTGCCTGATCGAGCAATTCGCCGCGCATCACGCCGGCCACGCCGCAACGGTTCAGCTCGGCGGTGAGCAATACCCCGTTACGAATCAGGAACAGATTGCTGTACACGCCTTCGACCGGACGCCCGGACATATCGCGCATCAGGCCTTCGGCGTAATGCGGATCGCGCCATTCGGCACGGGCCAGCACCTGCTCCAGGCGATTGAGGTGTTTCAGGCCGGCCAATAGCGGCTGCTCGGCCAGGCGCGTCTGGCATTCAAACAGCCAGACGCCCTGCTCGTAATGCGCGGGCGGATAGGCCGGTGCAGCCGAGCCCTGAAGAATGCGCCGGGGCGCTGCGTCGACTGCCGGGGCGTAGCCGCGCAGGCTATCGCCACGGGTCAGAATCAGCTTCATGACCCCGTCGCCCAGTTGCGCGGCAAAGCGCGTCATTTCAGCACTGACCAGCGCCAGGTCCAAGTCTATCGCCAGGCGCTGGCAGGCGTTGTCGAGCCGTTGCAGATGGCGCTCGAACAACAAGGGCCAACCCGCCTTGACGGCGATGGTCTCGAACAGACCATCGCCATACGCCAGCCCCCGATTGGCCAACGACAGCGCGTCAGCCGGGCAGCCGTCGACCCAGGCCGGCATCACTCGCTGAACCGGCGGAACACCAGCGAGCCGTTGGTACCGCCAAAACCAAAGGAGTTGGACAGTACGACATCGATCGGCATGCGCCGGGCTTCATGGGCGACAAAGTCCAGGTCGCAACCTTCGTCAGGCTGGTCGAGGTTGATGGTCGGCGGTGCCACCTGATCGAGCAGGGCCAGCACGCTGAAAATCGCCTCGACGGCGCCCGCCGCGCCCAACAGGTGGCCAGTCATCGATTTGGTCGAGCTGACCGCCAGTTCATAGGCGTAATCACCGAACACACTCTTGATCGCCTGGGCTTCAGCGAGGTCACCAGCCGGGGTCGAGGTGCCGTGGGCGTTGATGTACTGCACCTGCTCGGGATTGACCCGTGCATCGCGCAGGGCATTGGTGATGCAGCGAGCAGCACCGGCACCGTTGTCAGGCGGCGATGTCATGTGGAACGCATCGCCGCTCATGCCGAAGCCAACCAGCTCGGCCAGAATGGTCGCGCCACGCGCCTTGGCATGCTCAAGCTCCTCAAGCACCATGGCACCGGAACCGTCGGACAGCACAAAACCGTCGCGATCCTTGTCCCAGGGACGGCTGGCACGTGCAGGCTCGTCATTGCGCGTCGACAGCGCGCGGGCGGCACCAAAGCCGCCCATGCCCAGACCGCACGCCGCCATTTCGGCGCCGCCGGCAATCATCACATCGGCTTCACCGTAAGCAATGTTGCGCGCCGCCATGCCAATGCAATGAGTGCCAGTGGTGCAGGCGGTGGAAATAGCGTAATTGGGCCCCTGTGCACCGAGGTGGATGGACAGGAAGCCGGAAATCATATTGATGATCGAGCCAGGCACGAAAAACGGAGAAATCCGTCCAGGTCCCTGTTCATGCAGCAGACGGCTGCTGCTCTCGATGTTGGTCAGCCCGCCAATGCCCGAACCCATCGCGACACCGATGCGTTCACGGTTGGCATCGGTCACTTCAAGCCCTGCGTTACGCACAGCCTGAAAACTGGCCGCCAGGCCGTACTGAATAAAGAGATCGACCCGCCGCGCCTCTTTGGGCGCCAGGTATTGCGTGACATCAAACCCCTTCACCGAACCACCGAAGCGAGTGGTGAAAGCCGACAGGTCAGTGTGCTCGATAAGATCAATGCCACTGCGGCCTGCCAGAATGCCTTGCCAACTGCTGGGTACATCATTGCCCAGTGGCGATATCATTCCCATCCCGGTGACCACGACGCGTCTACGCGACACAGGACTCTCCTTCTCTCTCGTTGGCGAAACATCTTCATCGTTTTAAAGAAAAAACCGCACGCCGGTAAAAGCAGTGCGGTTTTCCCATACAGCAGGCAGCAATTACGAAAAATCAGGCCTTGTGGGCATTCACGTAATCGATGGCAGCCTGAACGGTAGTGATCTTTTCCGCTTCTTCGTCAGGAATTTCAGTCTCGAATTCCTCTTCCAGAGCCATAACCAGCTCAACAGTGTCCAGGGAGTCAGCGCCCAGGTCTTCAACGAAAGAAGACTGCAGCTTCACTTCGTCTTCTTTGACGCCAAGTTGCTCGGCAACGATTTTCTTGACGCGTTCTTCGATGGTGCTCATACCTAGTTTTAACTCCTAGTGGAAATGTTCAGGCATCTGGCCAGTGGGTAAGTGTATAGAAGAGGTTTTGGGCTTTTCAAGCTTATCGCACCCCTCCGGCTCCCCACCGCCCCTGTACCCATTGAAAGATTGCAGCTTTATAACGGATTTTAGACAGCTCGTATTACATTTTTTTGAAACGAACAGTCGTCATCAGCTCACATGTACATCCCGCCGTTCACCGGGATTGTAGCCCCGGTCACATAGCCTGCACCCTCGGACGCAAGAAATGCCACTACGTTGGCGATCTCTTGCGCTTGCCCCAGGCGTGCCAGAGGAATCTGGGTCAGCAAGGCTTCGCGCTGGGCATCCGGCAATTCGCGGGTCATGTCCGTATCGATAAAGCCTGGCGCGACCGCGTTCACGGTCACGGCACGCGAACCGAGCTCACGCGCCAGTGCACGACTGAAACCTTCCAGCCCAGCCTTCGCGGAAGCGTAGTTTACTTGACCGGCATTGCCCATGGCACCGACAACAGAGCCAATATTGATGATTCGACCCCAACGCGCCTTGGTCATACCGCGCAAAACGCCCTTGGACAGGCGGTACAGACTGGTCAGGTTGGTGTTAATGACATCGTGCCATTCGTCGTCTTTCATGCGCATCATCAGATTATCGCGTGTGATGCCCGCATTGTTGACCAGGATCAACGGTACGCCTACACGCTCCTGAATCGTCGCCAGCACGCTTTCGACGGACTCGGCATTGCAGACATCCAGCGCCAGGCCGAAACCTTCGATGCCATGCTCCTTGAGGGTCGCGCTGATGCGCTCTGCACCCGCTTCGGAGGTCGCGGTACCGACGACCACGGCACCGTTGCGCCCCAGTTCCAGAGCGATGGCCTGACCAATCCCGCGGCTGGCGCCGGTTACCAATGCAACTTTACCTTGCAGACTCATGCAGATTTCTCCTTGTTCAAGCCAGTGCCGCACGCGCGGCAGCAAAGGCGTCGGGGGTATCCAGGTTGTAGGTCACCACGCCGTCGGCGCAGCGCTTGTTCAGGCCGGCGAGCACTTTGCCCGGACCACACTCGACCAATTGGGTTACACCGAGACCTGCCAGACACTGAATGGACTCGACCCAGCGCACAGGCTTGTACAACTGCTCAAGCAGATCACGCTTGAGGGTCGCCAGATCAGTGACCGCTGCGGCACTGACGTTCTGCACCAAAGCAATGCCCGGCGCCTGCCAGTCGATGGCTTCGACCGACTCGGCAAAACGCTCGGCCGCAGGACGCATCAACTCACAGTGCGACGGCACGCTGACCGGCAGCGGCAACGCACGCTTGGCGCCACGCGCCTTGCACAGCTCGATTGCACGCTTGACCGCCTCTGCGCTACCGGCGATGACGACCTGGCCTGGCGAGTTGAAATTGACCGCACTGACCACTTCGCCTTGCGCCGCTTCGGCACAGGCAGCAATCACATCGGCATCGTCCAGCCCGAGAATCGCCGCCATGCCGCCCTGCCCGGCCGGTACGGCCTCTTGCATGAGCTGACCGCGACGCTCGACCAGCCTGACGGCATCTTCAAGCGCCAGGCTTTGTGCGGCAACCAGGGCGCTGTATTCGCCCAGGCTGTGACCGGCGACATACGCAGGCACCGCGCCGCCTTCCGCCAGCCACACATGCCACAGGGCGATGGAGGCGGTAAGGATGGCCGGCTGGGTCTTGTCGGTCTGATTGAGCAGCTCGACCGGACCTTCCTGAACCAGCTTCCACAGATCGTAGTTCAGCGCTTCGGACGCCTGCTCGAAAGTATCGAGGATCAACGGATGGTGCGCGCCTTGTTCGGCAAGCATGCCGAGCGATTGCGATCCTTGACCCGGAAAGACGAATGCGAGGGATGCAGACATGTAACAGGCCCCTGAGTAGTTATCTTTGAAATGAGCCGCCGGCGCAGCCGACGACATGATGCAAACAGGCACGATTAAATCGGCACGACTGAACGGTTGGATGATCCGCCTGCGTGCAGCGTCACATTTGCTCACGCCCCTGCAGCAGCGTTTCAAGCCGCCCACGCAGGCGTTGCGGTAGATTTTCCTGCACCAGCACCACCGTGCGCTGGATCGCACTCTGCAAGCCTTCGACGCCGGCAGCACCGTGGCTTTTGACCACGATCCCCTGCAAACCCAGCAGACTGGCACCGTTATGCCGCGCGGGTGCAAGGTCGCCCTGCAAGCGCTTGAGCAATGGCAGGGCCACAACGCCCGCCAGCTTGCCCAGCACACCTTGCGTGAACAATGTTTCAATCCGGTCGGCGATCATCGTCGCCAGGCCCTCACTGGATTTAAGCAGGACATTACCGACAAAACCGTCGCACACCACGACATCCGCTTCACCACGGTACAAGCCATCGCCTTCGACAAAACCAATGTAGTTGAGTCCCGGCGCCGCCTGCAGCAAGGCTGCCGCCTGACGAACCTGCTGATTACCCTTGATGTCTTCGGTGCCGACGTTGAGCAGCGCGACTTTTGGTCGCACCACGCCGAGCACTTCGGCCGCCACAGCACCCATGACTGCAAACTGATAAAGGTTTTCAGCACTGCAATCGACGTTCGCGCCAAGGTCCAGCAACTGACAATAGCCGTTACGGGTCGGAATTGCCGCCACCATGGCCGGCCGATCAATGCCCGGAAGCGTCTTGAGTACAAAACGCGACAGCGCCATCAATGCCCCGGTGTTGCCGGCACTGACACACGCCTGGGCCTGCCCATCAGCCACCAGACCGAGCGCCACGCGCATGGAAGAGTCAGGTTTGCCGCGCAAGGCCTGTGAAGGCTTTTCATCCATGGTGATGACTTCGCTGGCATGCACAACGTGCAGGCGCGTACGGTCCACACACTGCTGGCGGGCAATCAGTTCTTCAATAAGGGGGGCTTGGCCGACGAGGGCCAGGTGCAGCGAGGGGTTTGCAGTCAGGCAGGCGAGGCTTGCCTTTACAATGCTGCGGGGACCGAAGTCCCCGCCCATTGCGTCGATCGCGATGATCGGAGCGGACAAGAAATTACTCGTCAGCGCCCTTGTCGATCACTTTACGGCCACGGTAAACGCCTTCAGGCGATACGTGGTGACGCAGGTGAACTTCACCGGTGGTTTTCTCAACCGACAGAGCGCTGGCCTCGAGGGCGTCGTGCGAACGGCGCATGTCGCGGGCAGAGCGGGATTTTTTGTTCTGCTGAACAGCCATAATTGATTAACTCCTAAACGTTTGGGTCACGCTTTAACTGCGCCAATACACTGAACGGGTTGGACCGTGTTACCTCGTCCACGCTCGGTTCGGGCTCATCGAGACCCGCCGGTTGCTGGCATTCTTCCGGTTGATGAGCCGGCACGATTGGCAAGGCGAGCAAAAGCTCCTCCTCGATCAATGCCAGCAGATCCAAAGGATCTTCGCCCAGTTCCAGTACGTCATAACCTTTCGGCAACGACTGGGTATTCGCACCCTCCTTCACCACGATGTAGGTACATTCGCTTTGGATCGGCAGGGTGACCAGCTCAAGACAGCGCTGGCAAACCATTTTGACCGGGACCTGCAGCTGGGTGTGGAAAACCACCGACCGGCGCTCATCTCGCTCGAAAATGAATTTCGCTTGTACCGTGCCGACACTATCGGCCAACGGGTCGCACAGCCTCTCCAGATCGGCCAGCTGCACATTTCCTTCAAGGGAAGTGCCGCGGTCAGCCAATTTGCGAGGGTCAACGTGAGGTGGAATCTGGTCATTCAACATAGGCGCAGCATTCTAGGGATCGCCCCTTGGCATGTCAAAGGAAATTGAGCCTGTCAGCGAGGACCGGCCCTGATTAGAATTCAACGTCCAATCCGTGGAGAATCGCATGCCATCCTTGCTACTTGCCTCCAGCTCGCCTTACCGGCGCGAATTACTCGCCCGCCTGCGCCTGCCCTTCACCTGCAGTTCGCCCGACATCGACGAAAGCCACCGGCCCGGCGAAAGCGCCATCGAGCTTGTGCAGCGCCTGGCCCAGGAAAAAGCCCAGGCCCTTGCAGCCAGCCACCCCGACCACTTGATCATCGGCTCCGACCAGGTGGCGGTGCTCGGCGAGGAGATTCTCGGCAAGCCACATACCTTCGAGCGCGCCCTGGCGCAGCTGTCCGCCGCCAGTGGCAAGCGGGTCACATTCCTGACCGGCCTGGCCCTGCTCAACAGCCGTACCGGCCAGTATCAGGTTGATTACGTGCCGTTCAGCGTCCAGCTTCGCGAGCTCGACAACGCCACACTGGAGCGCTACCTGCACGCCGAGCAGCCCTATGACTGCGCCGGCAGCTTCAAGGCCGAAGGCCTGGGCGTCAGCCTGTTTCAAAGCACCGAAGGCACAGACGCCACCAGCCTGATAGGCCTGCCGCTGATTCGCCTGGTCGACATGCTCATAAAGGAAGGCGTCAGCATTCCCTGAAATAAAAGCCCGGCCAATGGCCGGGCTTTTATTACGCAGCACCGCAACGATCAGCGCAGGCTTGGCCCGGTAAAGCCAGCCCACATCGCCAGACGCTCGGCAATGCTGGTACCCAGCTTCTTGGAGAAACGGTCAAACGGCGACTCCTGAATCGTGTAGTCGACGATGTCCTTGGCGCCAATCACCTCGCGCGCCACATAGCTTGAACTGCCCAGCCCATCGACCAGCCCCAGCCCGACAGCTTGCTCACCGGTCCAGATCAGGCCGGAGAACAGCTCAGGATGCTCCTTGTCTTTAAGGCGATCACCACGCCCCTGCTTGACGCTGGCGATGAACTGACGGTGGGTGGTCGCCAGCACTTCTTGCCAGAACTGGGTCTCGTCAGCCTTTTGCGGCTGGAACGGGTCAAGGAACGCCTTATGCTCACCTGCGGTATAGGTGCGACGATCCACGCCCAGCTTCTCCATGATGCCGACAAAGCCAAAGCCGGCCGCCGTCACACCGATAGAACCCACCAGGCTAGCCTTGTCGGCGTAGATCTGATCGGCCGCACTGGCGATGTAATAAGCGCCCGAAGCCCCCAGATCGGTAATCACCGCATAGACCTTGATCGCAGGCTTTTCGGCACGCAGACGACGGATCTCGTCATACACATAACCCGACTGCACAGGACTGCCGCCAGGGCTGTTAATGCGCAGGATCACGCCGCGCGTCTTGCTGTCTTCAAAAGCGGCCCGCAGGCTACCGACGATGTTGTCGGCGCTGGCCGATTCCTTGTCGGCGATCATGCCCTGAATCTCGACCAGGGCCGTGTGATCGCCCTTGCTCGATGTCTTTTTATCGCCAAACAAGGGCGTGAACAGCAACAGCGCCGTGAACAGATAGGCAAACGTCAGAAACTTGAAAAAAATACCCCAGCGCCGACTGCGACGCTGTTCCTGAACACCGGCCAGCAGGGTTTTCTCTAACAGCTTCCAGCTCTTGGCATCTTCCGGCGACCCGTCCTTTTCCAGCGTCGGCGCCTTCCATTGGTCAGACATAGCTCACTCACCCCACCTGCGAAAAACTAGTTACTACGTCCATCCAGCCAGGTACGCAGTTCGGAAAAATGCTCGATGGCCAGACGCGGCCCGTATTCGCGCAGCGAGTCCAGCGATTGCGCGCCATAGCCCACCGCCACCGAATCCATGCCCGCATTGCGCGCCATCAACAGATCGAACGAAGCGTCGCCGATCATCAGCGACCGCTCAGGCGCCACGTCGCAATGCGCCATGATCTCGTGCAGCATCAGCGGGTCGGGCTTGCTGGCTGTTTCGTCGGCAGCCCGGGTGATATCGAAATACTCAAGCCAGCCATGCGCACTCAGTACACGGTCCAGCCCGCGCCGCGCCTTGCCGGTCGCCACGGCCAGGCGATAACCCTGCTCGCGAAAGACCTGCATCGACTCCAGCACACCATCGAACAGCGGCGAGGCCACTTGATCCATGGCCATGTAGCTGTCGGCGTAGCGCTGGCGAAAATCCAGCAGCGCATTGGGCGATATTTCCGGGTAAAGCGTGCGAATGGCTTCAGGCAGACCCAGACCAATAATGCCCTTGATCGCCGCATCGTCACGCACCGGCATGTCGCCATTAATGGCCGCCGCGCGCATGGCTTCGACGATACGACCGATGGAGTTGGCCAGGGTGCCGTCCCAGTCAAAGATCAGCAGGTCATAATCACGGCGCACTCAAACGCTCCACGGTCTTGGCCCACATCTCATCGACGGGAGCCTGCAATTGAAGAAGCCCGCCATCGGGCAACGGCACATTCAACATATAAGCGTGCAAAAACAGGCGCTTGCCGCCCAGGTCACGAATTTCGCGGCTAAAGTCTTCGTCACCGTACTTGGAATCACCGGCAATCGAATGCCCGGCATGCAGGGTGTGCACACGAATCTGGTGAGTACGGCCGGTGACCGGCTTGGCCTCGACCATGGTGGCGAAATCACCGAAGCGACGCAGCACCTTGAACAGCGTCAAGGCCTCCTTGCCCTCATCGTTGACCTCGACCATGCGCTCGCCCGAACGCAAGTTGCTCTTGAGCAATGGCGCACGCACCTGTTTGCAACTGGTCGGCCAGTTACCCCGCACCAGCGCCATGTAGCGCTTGTCGACGCCATCACCGCGCAAGGCCTCGTGCAGATGGCGAAGCATGCTGCGCTTCTTGGCAATCATCAGCAGGCCAGAGGTATCGCGGTCCAGACGATGGACCAGCTCCAGCTCCTTGGCATCGGGACGCAACTGGCGGAACGCCTCGATCACCCCGAAGCTCAGGCCGCTGCCGCCATGCACGGCAATACCGGCAGGCTTGTTGATCACGATCAGCGCCTTGTCTTCATGGACAATCGCCGCTTCCAGACGCTGCAACAGAGCCTGCGCCACCGGCACCGGCTCGTCGCGCTCAGGCACGCGCACCGGCGGAATACGCACGATGTCGCCCGCCTGCAACTTGTACTCAGGCTTGGTCCGCCCCTTGTTCACCCGCACTTCGCCTTTGCGCACGATGCGGTAGATCAAGGTCTTGGGCACACCTTTGAGGTACGTGATCAGAAAATTATCAATACGTTGACCGGCAAGTTCCGGGGCAACCTCGACCAGCTGGACGCCGGGGGTTGGGGGGGCAATATTCGTCATGCCGCGAATCATAACAATTTTTTATGGATTTGAAGCACTTAATGATTGCTGCTATAGTCGCGAACGCCGCCAAAAGCGGTCGGACAGCGGACAAACGGTTGACAACCGGCCCTGACCAACGCAATTCACAGGGCGGGAGGCCGCCCTGCAAGGCTTTCGGTGATAACAAAGCCCCCTGGAAATGTAACAAGCGCAGGTGACATGAGGCCTGAAATACGCCGGATCGCTGAGTCCTACTCGCGCTTGCCGAGCGAATAACCCACGGCCAGTTCACAAGGTGCAGTCGCTTCCGGGCGCTTTGAGCGGAGCCTTACGAACAACGCCTCGAGCCATGATGCGCGAGCTTCCACGGGAAGATCGCGGTAAAAGCCAACCCGCTGCGGATTCTGCGCACGGCAGCACCCGAATTATCAGGGATACGTGTAGGGCGGAGACGCACGACCATCGGACTGTGTAGCAACAACGCTGTTCAAAGACGCTTCATCTCGTCCGCTACCGATGGCCGATTCCTCCTCCTGACCAAGCTTTTGCTGAATGGGTGTCTTATGTCACCACAGCAAACAGGATACGTCGTTGCGACTTTCCGGCCCTGTTGGCCGGGATACTCGCCAGAAACTGGAGCGCTTCGGCACTCCTGACGTGCTCTGACACCGACCGTGAGAAGTCGTGTGTGCCGAACGCCGTTTCCGGCAGCCCGGAAACCGACGGTACTACATGAAAAGAATGCTGATTAACGCAACTCAACCCGAAGAGTTGCGTGTTGCTCTGGTAGACGGCCAGCGCCTCTACGATCTGGACATCGAGTCCGGTGCACGCGAGCAGAAAAAGGCCAACATCTATAAAGGCCGCATCACTCGCATCGAACCAAGCCTTGAGGCCGCCTTTGTCGACTTCGGCTCCGAGCGCCACGGCTTCCTGCCCCTCAAGGAAATCTCCCGCGAGTACTTCAAGAAGAACCCTGAAGGCCGGGTCAACATCAAGGACGTCCTGAGCGAAGGCCAGGAAGTCATCGTCCAGGTCGAAAAAGAAGAACGTGGCAACAAGGGCGCCGCCCTGACCACCTTCATCAGCCTGGCCGGTCGTTACCTGGTGCTGATGCCCAACAACCCGCGTGCCGGTGGCATCTCGCGCCGCATCGAAGGCGAAGAGCGCAATGAACTGCGCGAAGCCCTCAACGGCCTGATCGCCCCCGCCGACATGGGTCTGATCGTGCGCACTGCAGGCCTGGGCCGCAGCAGCGAAGAAATGCAGTGGGACCTCGATTACCTGTTGCAACTGTGGACCGCCATCAAAGAAGCATCGCTGGATCGCTCTGCACCGTTCCTGATCTACCAGGAAAGCAACGTGATCATTCGCGCGATCCGCGATTACCTGCGCCAGGACATCGGCGAAGTGCTGATCGACAGCATCGAGGCCCAGGAAGAAGCCCTGACCTTCATCCGCCAGGTGATGCCGCAGTACGCGACCAAGATCAAGCTGTACGAAGACAGCGTGCCGCTGTTCAATCGCTTCCAGATCGAAAGCCAGATCGAAACCGCCTTCCAGCGTGTGGTCGAACTGCCGTCGGGCGGCTCGATCGTGATCGATCCGACCGAAGCCCTGGTGTCCATCGACATCAACTCGGCGCGCGCCACCAAAGGCAGCGACATCGAAGAAACCGCCCTGCAGACCAACCTGGAAGCGGCCGAAGAAATCGCCCGCCAACTGCGTCTGCGTGACATCGGCGGCCTGATCGTCATCGACTTCATCGACATGACGCCAGCCAAGAACCAGCGCGCCGTGGAAGAAAAAGTCCGCGAATGCCTGGAAGCCGACCGCGCCCGCGTTCAGGTCGGTCGCATTTCGCGCTTCGGCTTGCTGGAAATGTCCCGTCAGCGCCTGCGTCCTTCGCTGGGCGAAAGCAGCGGCATCGTCTGCCCACGCTGCAACGGTACCGGCATCATCCGTGACGTCGAATCGCTGTCGCTGGCTATCCTGCGCCTGATCGAAGAAGAAGCGCTGAAAGACCGCACCGCCGAAGTCCGCGCCCAGGTGCCGATTCCGGTTGCCGCGTTCCTGCTCAACGAGAAACGCAACTCGATCACCAAGATCGAACTGCGCACCCGTGCCCGCATCGTCATCCTGCCGACCGACCACCTCGAAACGCCGCACTTCGAAGTGCAGCGCCTGCGTGACGACAACCCTGACGCCAACATCAACACCAGCTACGAAATCGCAGCCGCTGCTGCCGAAGTCGAAGAAGTTGTGCCTCAGGTCAGCGCCACCCGCACCCTGGTTCGCCAGGAAGCTGCGGTCAAGACGGCACCGGCACGCGCCAACGCGCCTGTACCGGCCGAAGAAGCGGCACCCGCTGCTGCTCCGGTCGTCGCACCGACACCTGCGCACGAACCCAGCCTGTTCAAGGGCCTGGTGAAGTCGCTGGTCAGCCTGTTCGCCACCAGCAAGCCGGAACCTGTCGCCCCGGTCGCCGCCGAGAAACCAGCCAGCACCGAGCGCCCGGCGCGCAATGACGAGCGCCGTAACGGCCGTCAGCAAAGCCGCGGTCGCAACAACCGCCGCGATGAAGAGCGCAAACCACGCGAAGAACGCGCCGAACGTGCTCCACGTGAAGAGCGTGCGCCTCGCGAAGAACGCGCCCCGCGTGAAGAACGTGCACCTCGTGAAGAGCGTGCGCCACGCGAAGAACGCGCACCTCGCGAAGAGCGTGCGCCGCGTGAAGAACGCGCACCTCGCGAAGAACGCGCGCCTCGTGAAGAGCGTGCCCCTCGTGAAGAAAACGGTCAGCGTGAAGAACGCCCGGCCCGCGCCCCGCGTGAAGAGCGCAACTCTCGTGATCGCAAGCCACGTGAAGAGCGTGTACGCGAACTGCGCGAGCCGCTGGATGCCGCTCCGGTCGCCGCTGCCCTGGCAGCCAGCGCTGTCGAGGCACCGGTTGCCGATGCACCGGCCGTACGTGAAGAACGCCCGGAGCGTGCTCCACGCGAAGAGCGCCAACCACGTGCACCGCGTGAAGAACGTCAGCCACGTGTAGAGCAAGACGCTGCCGCCAGCGAAGAAGAAACGCTGAACGGTGAAGATCAGGCGCACGACGAGCAACAGGATGGTAACGATGGCGATCGCCCTCGTCGTCGCTCCCGTGGTCAGCGTCGTCGCAGCAACCGTCGCGAGCGTCAACGCGATGCCAACGGCAACATCATCGAAGGCAGCGAAGAAGCTGGCAACGATGAGCACAGCGACGCCGTGGCTGCTGGCCTGGTCGTTACTGCAGCCGTTGCAGGCGGCGTGATCAGCGCTCCGGCTGAAGCCGATGCCAATCAGCAGGCCGAACGTGCCAGCGAAACGGCAGCTGCGCCAGTCGCCGAGACTGCGGTCGAGGCTCCGGTCGAAACAGTCGAAGCGCCAGCTCTGGATGTCACTGCCAGCGAAACCCCGGTTGCACAAGCACCTGTGGTCGAAGCAACGCCGGTAGAAGCCACTCCTGTAGAAGTGACTGCGCCACACGCCGATGCAGTTGTAGAAGCACCAGCCGTCGAAAGCATCGAGCCTGCGCAAGCAAGCCAGGTTGCTCCTGACGTCGAGCTGAGCGACGCAGCACCTGCACCTGTCGTGATCGCAGACGACCAGCCAGCCGCGCGTTTCACGCCGACGCCAAAGCCAACCCCAGAGGTTGAAGCTCCGGTTGAAGCTGTGGTCGAAACAGACGTTCCGGCAACCGAGTCTTCCGAACTGAGCGTTCCGGTAGCCGAAGTCCCTGCCGTCCAGGCAGAGCCTGAAGTGGCTGAAGTGCCGGCTGCCATCGCCGAGTCGCCAGTTGTCGAAGCTCCGGTCGTTGAGGCTCCTGTCGTTGAAACGCTGGCAGTTGAAACGCCGGCAGTTGAGACGCCAGCCATCGAAACGCCAGTGGCTGTCGAAGCACCTGCAGTGGCCGCGCCGGTAGAAGCACCAGCGTTGCCTGTCAGCAGCAACGGCCGCGCCCCGAACGATCCACGTGAAGTGCGTCGTCGCAAGCGTGAAGAGGAAGAGCGTCGTCGTCAGGAAGCTGAAAATCAGGCAGCCCCAGTGGCGCCCGTCGAAGCCCCTGTCGTCGAAAATGCGGCAATCGAAGCACCGGCAGTAGAACCGCTGGTGGTAACCGAAGCCGCACCTGCCCAGGACACTGCCGAGGAAAAGGTTGAACAGACCGCTCCCCAGCAGGCCCTGACTGAGGAAGACACCCGCGAAAGCAAACCGCTGGTCTGATCTGCCTTATAAAAAGCCCCGCCTGTGTAAGCAGGCGGGGCTTTTTTGTCTCTGAATTAACTGCCATCACTTGAACGAGAGACTCATCATGCCCGCCCCTTCAACAGGCTTTACCGAAGCCGATGTGCCCGATCAGTCTGGCAAGTGCTTCATGGTCACCGGCGCCAATACCGGGCTCGGCTATCAGATCACCCGCGTACTGGCGGCACGTGGCGCACGGGTCCTGCTCGCATGCCGCGATCAAGCCAAGGCCGAGCAGGCCATGGCGCGCATCGAATCCATCCACCCGAATGCCGACCTGAGATTTATCGCACTGGACCTGGCGGACCTGCCAAGCCTGCAAATGGCCGCCAGCCAGGTGGCTACCGAGCCGCGCCTGGATGCCCTGATCAATAACGCAGGGGTGATGACGCCACCGCTCATGCGCACCCGACAAGGCTTTGAATTCCAGTTCGGCGTCAATCACCTGGGCTGCTTCGCGCTGACCGCCCTGCTGTTGCCCAAACTCGGCGAAACACCCGGCGCCAGGGTCGTGACCACCTCCAGCATTGCGCACCGGGGCGCCAGCATCGACTGGGATGATCTGAATGCCGAAAAAAGCTACAACCGGATGAAACGCTATGGCGCCAGCAAGCTGGCCAATGCGCTGTTCTTTTTCGAGCTTGATAGACGACTGCGCGCCGCCCACTCAAACGTGACGGCGCTGGGTTGTCATCCAGGCATTGCCGCCACCGAACTGGGCCGTTTCATGGGGCCCATGCAGTTCTTCGGTCCGCTGGTCAGATGGTTGCTCAATACTGCAGAAAAGGGCGCATTGCCTGCGCTGCAAGCGGCGACCGGAGACGTAACGCCAGGCGCTTATTACGGCCCGACGGGACTGGGTGAAGCAAGAGGCGTCTCGGGCAAGGCGTCGCGCTCGGCAAAGGCGCAAGACCCTGCACTCGCACGACGACTCTGGGATGAGTCAATTGCCATGACCGGCATCGACCCTGGCTTGCCACCCGCCGATTGAGACCGGGCTTAATACAGGTTGGGCTCCATCTCCAGGCTGACCCCGAAGCGCTCGACGATATCGGCCTGAATGCGCTGCGCCAGATTCAACAATTGCAGGCCGGTGGCCGCGCCATAGTTGACCAGCACCAGCGCCTGCAAACGATGCACGCCCGCATCGCCTTCGCGAAAGCCCTTCCAGCCGGCCTGCTCGATCAACCAGCCTGCCGCCAGCTTCACCAGACCATCAGCCTGTGGATAAGCCACCAATTGCGGATAGCGCAGCTTGAGGGCTTCGGCCTGCTCGGCGGGGACCAGCGGATTCTTGAAGAAACTGCCGGCATTGCCCAACACGGCAGGGTCCGGAAGCTTCTCGCTGCGAATCGCACAGATGGCCTGACTGACATCCAGCGGCGTCGGCTGCTCGATGCCCTGCTCGCTCAAGCGTTGACGCACCGGGCCGTACTCAAGGTGCAGATGCGCCTCGCGGCTCAAGACAAAACGTACCCGCAGGATGATCCAGCGCCCGGCCTGCTGCTTGAACACACTGTCGCGATAGCCAAACCGGCACTGCTCCAGAGAGAACTCGTGCAGCTCACCGGTTTCACGCTCCAGGGCGACCAGGCTGTGGAACACATCCTTGATCTCGACCCCGTAGGCGCCAATGTTCTGCATCGGCGCCGCGCCGACCGTGCCTGGAATCAGGCTGAGGTTTTCCAGCCCTGCCAGGCCCATCTGCAAACACGTTTGCACAAACGGGTGCCAGGGCTCGCCAGCCTCGGCCTCAACCACGACACGCTGCGGCTCATCGCTGAGAATCCGCACGCCGCGACTGGCCATGCGCACCACCAACGCCTGTACATCGCCGCTCAGCAGCAGGTTGCTGCCACCGCCGATCACCAGCAGTGGCACCTGCAACTCACGGGCCTGCGCCAGCGCTTGCCGCACTTGATCGTCGTCATGAACCTCAGCAAACAGCCTGGCCTGCACATCAACGCCAAAGCTGTTGAACGGCTTGAGGGAAACCGCCGCACGCACCTCAAGACTCATGCGCCGAGCCTCGTCAGGAACCACATCAACCCTCCAGCAAGCGCCGAACGCGCTCCAGGTCTTCGGGGGTGTCCACGCCTGCCGGTGGCGCCTCTACAGCGTCGGCCACGTGAATACGCACGCCATGCCACAGCGCTCGCAACTGCTCCAGAGACTCGGTGTTTTCCAGCCAGCACGGACCCCATGCGACGAAGTCATGCAGAAAACCCGCACGATAGGCATAAATACCGATATGCCGACGATACGGCACGCCTTGCGGCAGTACATCGCGGCTGGCGGCCAGGGCGTCGCGCGCCCATGGCAACGGCGCACGGCTGAAGGTCAGGGCCAGACCGTTGATATCGGTCGCGACCTTGACCACATTGGGATTGAACAGACTGGCGACGTCTTCAATCGGCTCGGACAGCGTCGAAATACCGGCTTCAGGGTGCGCCGCCAGGTTGGCCGCCACCTGATCGATAAGCGCAGGTGGGATCAATGGCTCGTCACCCTGCACATTGACCACGATGGCATCCGCCGCCAGGCCCAGCTTGCCGGCCACTTCGGCCAGACGGTCGGTGCCGGAATTGTGATCTTCGCGGGTCAGCAATACTTCGGCACCAAAGCCCTGGCAGGCCTCGGCAATGCGCGCGTCATCGGTGGCCACGACCACCCGCTCGGCGCTGCTTTTGCGCGCCTGTTCCCAGACATGCTGAACCATCGGCTTGCCAGCGATGGTCTTGAGCGGCTTGCCGGGAAAACGGCTGGAGCCGAAACGGGCCGGAATGACAACGGTAAAGGGCGCAGTCATTTTTCCAGGCGCTCCTCGGCCGTCAGGGTGCGTGCCTCGCTTTCGAGCATCACCGGGATGCCGTCACGAATCGGGTAGGCCAGGCCTGCGCCCTTGCTGATCAGTTCGGTCTTGTCGGCGCTGAGTTTAAGCGGTCCCTTGCAGATCGGGCAGGCGAGGATGTCGAGCAGTTTGGTATCCATGGAAGATCCCGTCATTGAATAAGATGTGTCAGCCGCTCATCGAACCAGCTGACGAATGCCGTGGAAGGCTGAGCGTCCACGGCCAGATACCACCAGTCCTGGGCGGCGAAGGACCGGCATTTAACCGCATCCTTCTCGGTCATGACCAACGGCAGCGCGGGTGTAAAACTCAAAGCCTGCGCATCGAACACCGCGTGGTCGGCGAAGGCATGCGCCACAGGCCGCCAGTCTAGCCCTTCGAGGGTTTTGAAGAAACGTTGCGGGTTACCGATGCCGGCCACTGCATGCATCGCCTGCCCCGGCGGAAAATGCTCCACGCCGACCCGTTGGCCAGTGCGCAGATTGACCAGTGCCGAAGGCTTGAGGGTAAAGGCAAAGCCATCTTCGCGATCGGCCTGGGCACCGTTATAAAGCAGCGCATCGACACTTTGCAGGCGCTCGACCGGCTCACGCAGGGGACCGGCCGGCAGACAGCGGCGATTACCCAGGCCGCGCGCGGCATCGATCAGCACCAGCTCCAGATCGCGGGCCAGGCGGTAATGCTGCATGCCATCGTCGGAAAGAATCAGGTCCAGCGGTTCAGCGTCGAGCAGCGCCTGCACGGCACGCCCGCGATCCGGGTCGATCATTAGCGGCACGCCGGTGCGCTGCACGATCAGCAAAGGTTCATCACCGGCCTCGGCAGCACTTTGCTCGGCGCGCACCCGCCACGGAAAACCCGGCGGCCTGGCACCGTAACCACGGCTGACCACGCCGACCTTCAGGCCGCGGCGACGACAGTGATCGATCAGCCACAGGATCAACGGCGTCTTGCCGGTGCCGCCGACGGTAATGTTGCCCACCACCACGACCGGCACTGCTGCCTTGTAGATCGTCCCTTCACCGGCCAGAAAGCGCGCCCGTTTTGCATTGACCACCCGGCGATACAAGCACTCCAACGGTCGCAACAGCGCCAGCGCCGGATGCCCTTCGTACCAGGCGGCAAGCAAGCGGTCGGAAAGCGCCATCAGTGAGCGGCCATCAGTTAGCTGAAGCGGCCTGAACGGTGGTCATGCGCAGATGGCTGAAACCGAGTTTGCCGGCCGCATCCATGGCGGTAACCACAGCTTGATGCGGAGTCTTGCCATCGGCGCTGATCGACAGCGGCAGGCTGGTATCACCGGCGGACTCGCGCTGCAAGGCGTCGATCAGGCTGGCCAGGTCGTTACTGGGCAACAACTGATTGTTCACCGAAAAGATCCCGTCGGCATTGATCGCGATGTCCACCTGCTTGCGCGCAGCGTCGTCGTTCGAAGCACCAGTCACCGCCTGCGGCAGATCGACACGCAATTGAGTCTCACGGGTAAACGTGGTGGTCAGAATGAAGAACAGCAACAGAATGAACACCACATCGATCAACGCCACCAGATTGATGTCGATGATGTCGCGCTGTTTGCGGCGACGGAACTTCACTTTCTCTTGCCCCCGGTTTTGGCCAGCGATTTGAGATCGACCGGCGCATCGACCAGATCGACTTCCCGATCACCCTGCACCACTTCCACCAGACGGATAGCCTGCTGTTCCATGCCGACAACCAGTTCGTCGACGCGGCCTTGCAGGAAGCGATGGAAGAAAATCGTCGGAATGGCCACCATCAGGCCCGAGGCGGTACAGATCAGCGCCTTGGAAATACCGCCGGCCAGAACCACGGCATTGCCAGCGGTACCTGAAGCGTTGAACGAGGCGAAGATATCGATCATGCCCAGCACCGTACCCAGCAAGCCGAGCAACGGCGCCATGGCCCCGATCGAACCCAAGGCACTGAGGTAGCGCTCCAGCTCATGAATGACCCGGGCGGCGGCCTCTTCAATGCTCTCTTTCATGATCTCGCGACCATGCTTGGAGTTGGCAAGGCCCGCCGCCATGATTTCACCCAGCGGCGAGTCGGCGCGCAGTTGCTTGAGTTTCTCGCCGTCGAGTTTATTTTCCTGAATCCATTGCCAGACCTGCCCCAGCAGATGCGGCGGAGTAATCCTGCTGCTACGCAGTGTCCAGAGGCGCTCAATGATGATGCCGGCTGCGACGATCGAACTCAGAATGATCGGTAGCATCATCCAGCCACCGGATTTGACCAGTTCCCACACAGTGCCGTCCCCCCTGAAAAATTGGCGCCACTCTAACACGACCGATGTTCGGTATCGACGCATCTATCTCGCCAGAAACGCCGCTGCGCCCGCGCAGCCGCTGGCTGGCCGAAGGCACCCAGGCGCAAACTGATTGCACCCGACTCGGCGCTGTCATGAATGGCGATGCCCAGCGCCTTGTAACGCGCCTGAACCACAGGGTGCGGATGACCGAAATTATTCTGCCGTCCACGGGAGATCAATACGCCTTCGGGTGCCACGCGCTCCAGAAAACGTCGGGAGGACGAGGTGCGGCTGCCATGATGCGGTGCCTGCAACCAATGCGCCTGCACATCGAACGGCGACGTCAGCAGGGTCCGTTCGGCACCCGATTCGATATCGCCGGTGAGCAGCAACCGCTCACCATTGGCCTCGACACTGAGCACGCACGACGACTCGTTGCTGCTACGGGCGTCTTCCCAGCGCCAGGTCGAGAAATTGACCCCATTCCACTGCCAGCGCTCGCCGTTACGGCAGGGCTGAGCCGCCAGCAGCGCCGGCAAGGCATCGGCTTCGCCGCTCAGCACTTGCAAGATTGGCAGCCCACGCTGCACTGCCAACGCACCACCGGCATGGTCGGCATGCGCGTGGCTGATCAACATCAGGTCCAGCCGGCGCACGCCGGCCTTGCGCAATACGGGCAACACCACCCGCTCACCGAGGTCGATACCCGCTGTAGCAGGTCCTGCGTCATACAGCAGGCTGTGATCGCGAGTGCGCAACAGAACCGCCAGCCCTTGCCCGACATCCAGTTGCAGCACCTCCACGTGCCCGTGCGGGATCTTTTCTACCGGCGCAAACACGCATAGCAACAGCAATGGCCAGCCCAGCGGGCGCATCGGCACACCCGCCGGCAACAGCAACAACAGCGCGCCCAACAGGCTCAAGCCCCAGGCCCACAACGCAATCGCCACTGGCATCCAGGCCGGCACCTGCGCGGCCAGCCAGCCCAGTAACAAGAACAGTGCCTGCAATGCGCCACCGGCCAGCCACAGCAAGGACTCGCCAACACCGGGCAGCGGCAACAACAGCGTGCCCAACAGCGCCAGCGGCAAGACGACAAGGCTGACCCAAGGCACCGCCAGCAGATTGGCAAACGGCCCAGTGAGACTGACTGGCAGATTGAGCGCCAGCAAAAACGGCAACAGGCCGATCGCGATCAGCCACTGTGAACGGGTCCATGCCTGCCACCAGCGCCAGCCGCCCAGACGACCGCCAAACGTCAGGATCAGCACGCCTACCGCCGCGAACGACAGCCAGAAACCGGGTTGCAGGCTGGCCAGCGGCTCAAAGACCAGTACCAGATTGAGCGACACCAGCCACGGCCAGACCAGCCCCAAGTGGCGAAAGCGCAAACGCCACAGCAAGACCATGGCGACCATCGCACAGGCGCGGCGCACCGGCACCTCAAAGCCGGCCAGCAATCCATAGCCCAGCGCCGCCGCAAAGGCCAGGCCGCATGCCCACGGCAACCACGGCCAGGCGCGCGGCCATAATCCCCAACGGGCCAGCGCGGCAATCAGGAAATACACAGCGCCGGCCAGCAACCCTACATGCTGGCCCGAGATCACCAGCAGATGCACGGTGCCGGTCTCTTGCAACACGCTCCAGTCGGCGCTCGACAATCCCGCGCCATCACCGAGCACCAACGCCGCCAGCCCGCCCTCACGGCCTTGGGCATCGACTGCCAGCAGCCGCTGACGAATGGCCTCGCGCCAGGCCGAATGCCCTGGCGCCAATAATTGCCCGTCGACCACCGTACCGCTCGCCCCGATACGCCGGGCCAGCAGCCAAGCCTCGTAATCGAATGTACCGGGATTAACCAGCCCGTCCGGGCGCCGCAACTTGACCGCCAGCCGCCAGCGCTCGCCACTGCGCACCTCAGGGCCGCCATGCCAGCTCACCCGAATGCGCTGCGGCAGCCGGGCGCGCCGGGAATGGGCGTCCTTCAGTTCGAAACGGATCACGCCATCTGCCGCACTCGGCAACCCGACCACCTCGCCCTGCAGCCACAGCGTCTGGCCATCGAGCCTGGGCAACAACCGGTCATCCAGCGCCGATTGCGCCGACACACACGCCCAGGTCAGACCCAGCAGCCACAACGCCAGCGGATAAGTGCGATAGGGCAACAGCATCAAGGCCAGCACCGGCATCAGCAGCAACAGCCAGCCCGGCGGCAATGCCGGCAAGAAACGCAGGGTCAACAATCCCAGAGCAAGCGCAACCATCCCTGTGCGCATGGGCATTCCTCAAGGCAGAAAGCCGCAAAGAATGGACCTGAAAAGCTGGGGGTGCAGCGGCGGAGTGTTGCAGCGTTTGAGCGGTAAAAATCGTCTCGCGATCAAGCCGTTTTCTTACAAACACTGCAGAAACGCCCTGCTTTATTACACACGGATACTGGCTAGCCTCCCGAGTCTTTTATGCAACGACAGACAGGGATAAACGGATGCTCGCAACGGAGGGTCATTTCAGGCTGCTGCTCAAGGACTCAGACCATGATTTTCAGGTGCTGTCTTTCGAGGGTGACGAAGCCATCAGCCAGCCCTACCGGTTCAACGTGGAACTGGTCAGCGAACGCCCAAAACTGGAACTGCCTGCGCTGCTGCACCAAATGGCTTTCCTGGCCTTCGAACGCGACGGCACAGGTATTCACGGTCAGATTCAACGCATCGTGCAAAGCGACAGCGGAACACGCCTGGCCCACTACAGCCTGACACTCGTACCACGGCTGAGCTATCTGCAGTACCGCGTCAACCAACGCATTTTCCAGAAAAAAACAGTCCAGCAAATCATCGAGACGATCCTCAAGGAACATGGACTGTTCAGTAATACCTGCCAGTTCAGGCTCGCAGGCAGCTATACAGCGCGGGAATATTGCGTGCAATACGCCGAAAGCGACCTGCACTTTATCCAGCGCCTCTGTGAAGAAGAGGGCCTGCATTATCACTTTGAACACAGCCACGAGCAGCACACGCTGGTCTTTGCCGACCACCAGAGCATGTTCCGAAAACTGGCGTTCCCCGTCCGTTACCACCCGCCCAGCGGCGCACAGGCAGACGAACCTGTGATCCAGCAATTGAGCATGCGTCTGCAAGCACGAACCAGCCGCACCACCCGACGTGACTACGACTTTCACAAGGCCAGCCGGCAACTGGAATACAACACAATTGCTGACCCGGAAATTGCCCAGCCAGACCTTGAGGACTACGCCTACCCAGGCGGTTTCATCGGCGAAGAACGTGGCAAACCCTTGACCCAGCGCGCCCTGGAGCGCAGGCGTGCCGACTACTGTCAGGTTCAGGGCAGCAGTGACCACCCGAAACTGCTCAGCGGCCACCTCATGACGCTTCGCGATCATCCGCGTCAGGAATGGAACATGGACTGGCTGTTGGGCCGTATCGAGCATCAGGGCAAGCAACCCCAGGTACTGGAAGAAAGTAGCCCCCACAACAAAGACGGCTTCAGCCAGGGCTACCGCAACAGCTTTACGGCAACGCCCTGGGATACCTTTTTTCGCCCCGCCCTGAACCATCCCCGGCCACGGATACTCGGCAGCCAGACCGCCCGGGTAACAGGCCCGGCCAACGAAGAGATCCATTGCGACCAGTACGGGCGAGTCAAAGTACAGTTTCACTGGGACCGCCACGGTCAATACGACGCAGCCAGCAGTTGCTGGCTGCGCGTGGCGTCCAATTGGGCGGGCGACACGCATGGCAGCGTCACCATCCCGCGCATCGGCATGGAAGTGCTGGTGACCTTTCTGGAGGGCGACCCCGATCAGCCGGTGATCAGCGGCTGCTTCCCCAACAGCATCAACCCTGCGCCCTACCCGCTGCCGGCAAACAAGACGCGCAGCGTGTTTCGCAGCCGCAGCACACCCAAAGGCACGGGCTATAACGAGCTGCACATTGAAGACCTTGCGGGCCAGGAACTGATCTACCTGCACGCCCAGCGCGACCTGGAACAGAAGGTCAGCAACGACAGTCGCCTCGAGGTCGGCAAGGACCGCCAGGAAACCATCAAGGGCAACAGCATCAGCCAACTGGAAGGCGAAGCACACTGCACGGTAACGGCGGATCGCAAGACCCACTTGAAGGCAGACGATTACCTGCACATTCAGGGCAATAGCTACACCCGCGCAGGCCAGGTGCTGGCCATAGAAGCCGGTCAACAGGTGCATCTCAAATCGGGCGCCAACCTGATTATCGATGCCGGGGCCAGCATTACGCTTAAGGCCGGAGGTCAGCATCTACTGGTCAGCGCAGGCGGCATTTTCAGCAGCATCCCGATCCTCCTCGGTGGCCCTGCGCTGGCCGGCATGCCCGCCTTGTCGGCAATACCGACTCCGCTGGCCGCCTTGCAGGCGCTGACCCTCAATGTACAGAAACAAGCATTTCGCAGTGCCGCACAGCAAGCGGCCCCTGTGTGCGCTATATGCCAGCAGCTCAAGGCAGCCAGGCAATGAGGCGCACCTACCTGCTTCTCGACAGTGCCCAGATCGATGACCTGCCGCAGTATCTGCTGAGTCTCGGGCAATTCATGCCCTGCCATCCGCTTTATCTGACCACCGCCTACGCCGAACTGGCTGACTGTGGCCCGTTGTTGATACCGGTTGTAGCGGGTAGCCAGTTAGCACAGTTGTTTATTGAGCGATGGCGCCTGCACGCCGGTATCTGGCTGGAAACCGATGCCCCGGAGCCGGCCCTGCTCGATCACTTGCGCAGTCTGGTGCATGTGAGTCTGGACGGTGATGTCACGGCATTCTTTCGCTATCACGACCCACGCATTGCCCGGCTGTGGCTGCAAGACCTGCATCCCATCGAACGTGATCGGGCCATGGGGCCCATCCAGTTGATCCGCCTGCCCGCCGAAGAAGGCAGCGACCTGTCGATCTTCAGCAGCGGCGAAACGCCAGGGCAGCGTTATACGCACACGCCCTGGCTGCGCTTGAGTGCAGCCCTACTCGAACACCTCAGCCAGGCCCAACGCCAGCAATTCAACCGCCATCTGATCGAACATTGCCGGCGCTATTTCCCTGACGCTCTGCTGGGACTCGATAACCCTGCGCAACACGCCTGGGCGCTGGCCTGCCGACACAATGCCGAGCGCCAGGGTTACAGCGCGCAAGACGAAGTCACCCGCTGGGTCGGCCTGCATGTGCACCTGGGCGCGAATTTCCCACATGAATCCACTCATCAGGCCTATCGGAAGATTCTTGAAGCATCCGGCTTGTCTCCCACGCAACGGCTGGATGAGCTGCTGAATGAACTGACCCTGCAACTGATTCGTGACCTGGAGCCCCGCACATGAGCAGCAATGCCAGCGAAACCGCCCTGCTTAACCTGAGCAACGCCGACCGGGCGGCCAAAGCGCAACCCCACGAAAGCATCGACAGCCCGATTGCCACCTGCCCCGCCAATCAAGGCAAGGTATTTGTAGTGCCGGTGCGCTATGCCCTGGCCGAACAGGCCGCCAGCCACCCGAGCTGTCAGCCGGGCGTCAACCCTAAAAGCCACTCAATGGCACCGCGCCGGTTACGTGCAGGCTATCTCTACCTGTGGCAAGGACCAGGCCCACTGCAACGATTCGCGGTATGTGCCGAGGGCAAGCTCGACTCTCAAGCGCTGGATGACGACGACACATTGATCCAGTGCGGCAGCCTGACCGGCATTGCGCTGAACAAACACCAGCCGGCGTGGCTGATGTACACCGAATATCCGCTTGATGCCGGACGCTATGAAGAGCTTACGCAACCCGCCACCCGGCAAAAACGCATGCGCCAATTCGACCTGCCGCAGGTGGCCAACCAGTTGCAGGCGGCCCACTGCCCGCCGCTAGAGGCCGCCGATCAGGTCATTGCCGAGCTGATGCCGGAGACCTACCACTGGGGCGTGGTCAGCGACCATCAGCTCAATGGCGAATCGGAACGCCAGCAAGCCCATCTTCTTCGCGAAAACATGATTGACGACCCCATCCCTGAAACCACCCAGGCTTATACCGATGCCATGTATTGGGTGGGCGAACGCGATTACGTCATCTCCAAACACGCCGACGCCGCCAAGGATCGCCCGGCTCCCGGCTACTGGAGCGCCCACCGCTGGCACGCCTTGCGCACCCGTCGCTGGTTGCAAGAAGCCCAGCAGGAAGCGCAAGGGTTGTGGGCGGTGTTCGCCTGCCTCGACGATGACCTGGGCGTGCTGCGCGATATCGACAATGAGCAGGATCATCTGGAAATCAGCCATCAGCAATGGATCGGCGAGAACCAGATACGCCTGACGGTGGGCGGGTTTGTGCGCAGCTTGTTGACGGAAGACGGGGCGGAGGTGGCGAATCTGGTTAATTACCGGTACGTGGAGCGCAATCTCGGCATCACTCCCGAGCAAGGAGACATTCTCCTAAAAATCAATCCGCAAGCAGAGCCATTACGCTTTGAAGAGTCACGGCTTGCAAATGCGCAAACCGTTCAGATGACCTCTGAGGGCAAGCAGCAACTGGCCGATATCCGCGAGCAGATCAGGCAGGTGCAGTTACCTATGGAGAAATTCCTTCCTGTTGAGCTGCATAAAGACGTCGACAAAGAAGTTCGCCGCTATCGAAAGCAGAAAGATTACAACCAGAGAAAAGGCAAGTTCAGTGGCAGGATCGATGAAAATATCGACCTGCCCGCCATGAATACCTGGCTGGACGAAACTGCACCAGCTCACTACCAGCACGTTAAGGAACGTCACACGCTGCTTTATGCCGACCGGGATATTTTTCTCCCGCGCCACGACAGCGGCACGTGGTTTGTGAACTACGACGATGCGGATCACCGGCACTGGCTGGACAATCTGGCAGAGAACTGCCTCACCGCCCAGTGCCTGTACAGCCAGGGCGCCAAGCAATATGCCAACTATGTTCGTAGCAAGGACCCCGGCGCCTTGCGACAGTTGTTCTTCTCCTGGAGCCCGAGCCTGGAAGCAGCGCTTAACAGTGAAACGCGCCTGGGAGAAATAATGGCGGCACTGAGCGACGAGAACCAGAGCAACACCAAGGCAGCTTTATCCAAGGCGCTAGGTGATGCAGCCAGCCCGGTACTCGCGCATATGCGGGTCATGGCCGACAACAGTCAATGGGTCACCATGGTCAACCGGCTTAGCCCGGCGGTATTACTGCTTCGAGGGAAACTGGATCGCCTGAGTGAAACCTGGGTAGGGATGATGGTCTTTGCGAGGGCCAATGCGCAGATTGGCTTCAAATGGACCAAGGATCAGAACTTCATGGTCTTTGAGGCATTTGGCAAGGGGATCAAAGAACTGGAACAGTGGGCGAAAAGCACCGCCCTTGCCATCAGCAAAGGCAATACCGCCAATATTCTTAATAGCAAGGTAGTACAAAATAGCGGAGGCCTGACACCGTTGCTTGTATTGGTGCTCAACACGTGGAACGCCAGTCGATATATAAATCAGGCATCTGCTGTAGAGAATATGGATGAGCAACGCGTCTACGATGTTGTTTCTGCAGTGTTGTATACCGCTGCGGCGTTGATGGCTGTTGTGGATAACGTGGTACGGAAGGGGTACGGGCTATCGGAGTACAGAAAACGGCACATACAAATCCCTGTCGCCCCATTTCTAGGCGGCATCATAGGCTTCTTGTCATTTGGCGCAGCAAGATACGAATTTAAGTCGCTTCAAGAACAAATTGAAAGTTCACTTAACTCAGTAGACCCTTGGCTGAACCTTCGAAAAAACATAGTAGCCGGTCAAATGGTCGCTTACGCAGCTCAGGCCGCTGCGGGATTCGGCTTTGCCACAGCTGCCATCACAGGCGTCATGTCCATAAAAACCGCCATTGCTGGCTATACGATAGTAATGGCTTATCTATTCTTGATTATTGCAATACTGGGCGGACTCTATCTGCTTGCCTGGTTCTTTCAGAAGACGCCTTTGCAAAACTTTCTGCACCACTGCTGTTGGTCCAAACAAAAAGCCAGCGACCTTTCACCCATCAGCATAAGCTCACAAAAAGACGAGATGGAGCAACTACTCATACTGCTCTATTCACCACGTGTAAGCTTCAAGGAAAAATCCGAAAATCCTGACTTAGGCAACCTTCTATACTTACAAAATCAAGACTATATCGAGACCTTGAGCATTGACTTGCCAGGTGCGACACCCAATAACGTGCGCCTGAATATATCCCTGACGGGCGACCCCATCGACCATGCAGTCTGGATGGAACAACGAAGTAAAGCCGGTTTTCACAAAACGCCGCACGTGATGCGCGACATGGGCACTCACTGGCTTGAAAACAGCAGCTGCCAATGGATCCCTCCAGACGAAGGTCAAGGCCTACGTATCACTGGAAAGTTTGAAAAGATCGCCTTCAAACTGGCTTCATTGCCCAAGACTGTAACAATACGCGTGAAATACAGCTCGCCACTCACCTCATTGCTGCAGACTAATCGTTTTATCGGCGGGGAGAATGGCTTGACTTTTACCATTACCGCTGCAGGGGGAGTCATTCCGTTGCGCAATAATGAAACTCTCTCTCTGGACAGGGCAATAGAGCACAAACTGGGCGAGCAACCGTCATCACATTACCTGCAACCAAAGGCTAAGAAATGAGCACCCCACCCGCAGGCTCGTCTAAAAAAACTTTCGTTTCTCGAGAGGATTATCTGGCCCCCCTCCCTCTGCCCACAGGGCAAAAGCCAAACGACTGCCTTAATATTATATGGCGCAAAAACGATATATTTCTGGACATCAATAATTACAATATCGGCTCAGCATCCGCACTGACATGGTTTCAGATAGTATTCTTCTCAGCATTTGCATTTTCACTAAAGGGCATAACGCCTTCTATCGCCTTGGAGATATTCTTGGTTGGCGCTGCCATCGCCTGCATATCTATCGTATTTGTGATCATTGGTCTGAGGCGCCCCCCTCCTTTTCCCATGCGTTTCAATCGTCAACGTCGCGAAGCCTGTTTTCTGCACAAAAACGGCGAATACAGAATTGTCCCTTGGGAAAGCGTTGTAGCTACTATCAATGAGTTTTCCACCATGACCCAGGGCGGGCGCATGTCTAATGGCATGTTACTTATCAGCCTGAAAAATCCCGATCCCGACGCAACTGTTAACAATCAGGATTTTACGATGATGTTCCCCTGCGGCGGCGGCAAGCCCGCCATGGCGCTGTGGGAATGTGTACGCACGTATATGGAGGTGGGCCCTGATGCTGTAAGCGACTTCACCTCAAGATTTGCCCAAACCAAAGGCATCTGGGCCAGCTATATGGACGATCTCAGGGACGCAGCCAAACGTAAAGGCTGGTTCATGGCCTTGCTTTGGGAGGGATTCTTCAGACTTTTCATCTTCAATGTGTTGCTGGCCGACCTGCTGGAGCGCAAAAAGCTCTACCCACTTCCCGACCTGAACCACCCCGACATCATCGAATGGTCCAAACCCCTGCCACACGAACAATGGGCCAGCCCATCCCCCGAGCTTCAGGCTGCTCTAGCCAAGCTAAACCCTGGCCAGAGATAACCAGAATATCCCCACCGGGCCAACCGGCCCGGTGGAAAACCTGCAATCAGTTACGCATACCCCGTCCACTGACCAGCAACCGAATACAGAACACATACAGCAGCACACTCGCCACCACCATGAACGCCAGCGCAATGCTGATACGAATATCCGACACGCCGAGAATGCCGTAGCGGAAGGCGTTGACCATGTGTAGTACCGGGTTGGCCAGCGAGACGGTCTGCCAGAACGGTGGTAGCAGGCTGATGGAGTAGAACACGCCGCCCAAGTAGGTCAGCGGGGTGAGGACGAAGGTCGGGATGATCGAGATGTCGTCGAAGTTACGCGCGAACACCGCGTTGACCAAGCCCAGCAGCGAGAAGATGGTCGCTGTCAGCAGAACCACGACGATGGTGACGCCCAAGTGGTGTACTTGCAGGTCGGTGAAGAACATCGACAGCACGGTGACGATCACGCCGACCATCAGGCCGCGCAGCACGCCGCCCAGCACATAGCCGATGAGGATGGTGTGCGGCGACACCGGCGAGACCATCAGTTCTTCGATGGAGTGCTGGAACTTGGCGCCGAAGAAGCTCGAGACCACATTGCCGTAGGAGTTGGTGATGATCGACATCATGATCAACCCCGGCACGATGTACTGCATGTAGGTGAAGCCACCCATGTCGCCGATCTGCCGGCCGATCAGGTTGCCGAAGATCACGAAGTACAGAACCATGGTGATCGCTGGCGGCAGCAAAGTCTGCGGCCAGATGCGGGTGAAGCGTCGCACTTCGCGGTAGACGATGGTGTTCAGGGCCACCAGGTTGGGGCGCAATTCGCCGTTTTGCTTGCTCATTGGGCCACCTTCTGCAGGTTCTTCTCGACCAGGGATACGAACAACTCCTCAAGACGGTTGGCTTTGTTGCGCAGGCTCAGCACCTCGATGCCTTGCTGGGCCAGTTGGCTGAACAGCGCGGTGATGCCTACGTTCTTGTCGACCTGCACTTCAAGGGTGTGGTTGTCGATCAGCTTGCAAGGAAAACCCGGCAGTTGCGGAGCGGCCGGGTACGATTGCTTGAGGTCGAGGATGAAGGTTTCAACCGTCAGGGTATTGAGCAGTTGTTTCATGCCCATGTTCTGCACGATTTCACCGTGATCAATAATGCCGATGTTGCGGCACAGCTGTTCAGCCTCTTCCAGGTAATGGGTGGTGAGGATGATGGTGATGCCCTTCTGGTTCAGCTCGGTCAGAAAGGTCCACATCGAGCGACGCAGTTCAATGTCCACACCCGCCGTTGGCTCATCGAGAATCAACAGGCGCGGCTCATGCACCAGTGCGCGGGCGATCATCAGGCGCCGCTTCATGCCGCCGGACAACGAACGTGAAGGCACATCGCGCTTGTCCCACAGCCCCAGTTGGGTCAGGTATTGCTCGGCGCGTTCTCTGGCCACTTTGGCCGGAATGCCGTAATAACCCGCTTGGGTCACGACGATGTCGAAGGTCTTTTCGAACTGATTGAAGTTGAACTCCTGCGGCACTACGCCGATCGAGCGCTTGAGCGCAGCCGGGTCGCGGTCCAGGTCGTGGCCGAAAATATTGACCGTGCCGCTGCTCTTGTTCACCAGCGTCGAGAGAATGCCGATGGTGGTGGATTTGCCGGCGCCGTTGGGGCCGAGCAAGGCAAAGAAGTCGCCTTCGGCCACTTCCAGATCAATGCCTTTGAGGGCCTGGAAACCGTTGCCGTAGGTCTTGGTTAGCTGTCGGATGGACAGGGCTGAACTCATAGCTAAAAACGCACCCATCTGAAGAATAAGGAAGGTCAAGAGTGGCCTGATCGAACCATGGTCCTAGGCCAGGCCACCCAAGTACAGACACATTCATTAATAATAAGTATTAAACAGACACAAAAAAGCTCGACGAACTGTAGCCGGTCAAATCAAGGCCTCAGGTCAGCGGTGTCATGACGGCTTTGCGATACGCCGGGCGAGCGCTCAGGCGCTCGTACCAGGCTTGCAGGTGCGGCAACGGTGCGCGTTGGATGGGCATTGCGAACCAGGCGTAGGCGAAGCAACCCAGCGGGATATCGCCCATGCCCAGCTCATCGCCGGACAGGTAAGGCTGGTGCGCCAATGCCGCATCGACGATGGCCCACAGTTCATTGAGGGCTTGCACGCCTTGGGCAATCGCCGCCTTGTCCTGCTGCTCGGCCGGGGTACGCACCACGCCCCAGAACACCGGGCGAAACGGTGCGGCCAGGGTCGAGCTGGCCCAGTCCATCCATTTATCGGCCTGGGCGCGGGCTTGCGGATCGGCCGGATACAGGCCTGAATCGGCGCCATGCACCGCCGCCAGATAGCGCACGATGGCGTTGGATTCCCAGAGGATGAATTCGCCGTCTTCGATCATCGGCACACGGCCGTTAGGGTTTTTGGCGCGGTAATCAGGCTCGTCTACCAGGCCGAACTCGCCACCGGCATTCAACGACTGGTAAGGCACACCGGCTTCTTCGGCGATCCACAGCGCCTTGCGCACATTGGTGGAATTCTGGCGTCCCCAGATCTTGAGCATTGCGTTTTCCTCCTTGGCAGTTCGGGCAATCACGGCCTGCCAGTCTACCCTGTCAGGGTCGCAACTTCCTCGTTGCAACGTACCCGTAGCAACTTACAGAGACACACAGGGTCACTATCGAGATTGCCCGCTATCGGGTATCCAGTCTTTGATAACGCTCAAGGCGTTGTCATCACGGAGGATTCTTTATGCTGTTGTTGTGGATTGCAGGACTGGTGGCCGGCATTGCCTGGCTGGCCCACCGGCGCATCACACCCGTTGCCACGCTGGGCATCGTCGCGGTGTATCTGTTGGCCATGGGCATCTGGAGCCATGCACCGGGCTGGCTGCTGGCGATCTTCTGGTTGCTGTGGCTGGCGGTGCTGCTGCCGCTGGTGCTGCCTGACCTGCGTCGCCAGTATTTCAGTGCGCCGATGTTTCGCTGGTTCAAGAAAGTTTTGCCGCCGATGTCCGAAACCGAACGCGATGCCATCGATGCCGGTACGGTCTGGTGGGACGGCGAGCTGTTCAGTGGCCGGCCAGACTGGAACACCCTGCTGGCGTATCCACAAGCGCGTCTGACCGAAGAAGAACAAGCCTTTATCGATGGTCCTACCGATGAGCTGTGCGCGCTGGTCAGCGACTGGCAGATCGGCCAGGACATGGACCTGCCGCCAGAAGCCTGGGCACACATCAAGACCCACGGTTTCTTCGCCCTGATCATTCCCAAGGAATATGGCGGCAAGGGCTTCTCGGCTTATGCCCACTCGCAGGTGGCCATGAAACTGGCCACCCGCAGCGGCGACCTGGCCTCCACGGTCATGGTCCCCAACTCGCTGGGCCCTGCCGAACTGCTGCTGCATTACGGCACCGATGAACAACGCAACCATTACCTGCCACGCCTGGCACGCGGCGATGACATTCCCTGCTTTGCCCTGACCGGTCCTCTGGCCGGCTCCGATGCCGGCGCCATGCCCGACACCGGGATTATCTGCAAAGGCCAGTGGCAAGGTGAAGAAGTCATCGGCCTGCGCCTGAACTGGGAAAAGCGCTATATCACCCTGGGTCCGGTGGCGACGTTGCTTGGCCTGGCGTTCAAGGCTTATGACCCCGAGCATCTGCTCGGCGAACAAGAGGACCTGGGCATCAGTCTTGCGCTGATCCCGACTGACACCGCAGGCGTCGAGATCGGCCGCCGTCACTTGCCTCTGGGCGCCGCCTTCATGAACGGTCCCAACTCCGGCAAAGACGTGTTCGTGCCGCTCGATTTCCTCATCGGCGGCCAGGCCATGCTCGGCAAGGGCTGGATGATGCTGATGAACTGCTTGTCGGTGGGCCGTTCGATCTCGCTGCCGGCGGTGGGCACCGGTGCGGCCAAGTACACCAGCCTGGTGACGGGCCAGTACGCTCAGGTGCGCGAGCAGTTCAATGTGCCGCTGTCGGCCTTCGAGGGTATTCAGGAAGCGCTGGCGCGTATCGGCGGCAATGCCTGGCTGATGGACAGCGCACGCATCCTGACCGCCAACGCCGTAGACCTGGGTGAAAAACCCTCGGTGCTGTCGGCGATTCTCAAGTATCACCTGACCGAACGCGGCCGCGAATGCATCAGCCACGCCATGGATGTACACGGCGGCAAGGGTATCGTCATGGGCCCCAATAACTATCTGGCGCGCAGCTGGCAGACCGCGCCGATTTTCATCACGGTTGAAGGGGCGAATATCCTTTCGCGCAACCTGATGATCTTCGGTCAGGGCGCTATTCGCTGCCATCCGTTCGTGCTCAAGGAAATGGCCCTGGTCGGCCGCGAAGATCAGGAACGGGCGCTGTATGAGTTCGATGACCTGCTGCTGCGCCACATCGGTTTTGCCGTGGGCAATGCCGCGAGCACGCTGGTGCTCAATCTGGGCCTGGGCCGTTTCGACAAAGTGCCGGGCGACAGTCTCAGCCAGGGCTATTTCCGTGCTCTGGACCGTCAGGCGGCCGCTTTTGCGCTGCTCGCTGACCTGAGCATGATGTTGCTGGGCGGCGAACTGAAACGTCGCGAACGCCTGTCGGCGCGTCTGGGCGATGTGCTCAGCCACCTGTACCTGGGCTCGGCGGCGCTCAAACGCTATCACGATCTGGGCTCGCCTCAGGAACTGCGCCCTCTTGTGCGTTGGTCGATGGAAGAAAGCCTTGGCGAAGCTGAACGCGCACTCGACGAGCTGCTGCGCAACTTCCCCAACAAGTGGCTGGGCTGCGCCTTGCGCGTGGTGGTGTTCCCGTTCGGGCGCCGGCACAAAGGGCCGTCGGATGCACTGGACGCCGAAATCGCTCAGCTGTTGGGGCAGTCCAAAGGCGATCCGGCGCTGGAGCACTTGCTGACCGGTTGCTATCGCCCGCAATCGGCAGACGATCCGGTCGGTGCGCTGCAACACGCGCATGACCTGTTGCAGGCGGCTTATCCGGTACGTCGCAAGCTCGCCCACGCGATCAAGAGCAAGCAGCTCAACCTGGCCCCCGGCGAGTCGCCGGTGGACGCCGCTGTGCAAGCCGGAATTCTACAAACCGGTGAGGCGCAGAGCATCGAGGTGGCCGAGCGCGCGCGGCGCAAGGTCATCGATGTGGATGACTTTGCCAAGGAAGAATTGACGCTGGCACCGGGCAAGACCCGCTAAACGTCATTACGCGATGCACACAGCGGGCGCGCAGAGCTTTATACTCTCGCGCCCGTTTTGTCTTTGAGGATTTCATCATGGCCGACGCCATTCTCGACCATCACCTGAGCCTGCTGGCTCACCTGCGCAGTATTCTGGTCGCGCTGGGCGAGGCAGAACAGGTTCCCGAAGAAAGTCATTCCCTGTTTCTGGAGCGGTTCGACGAACTGGTCGAGCAACTGCCACAGGACCCGATCGAAAGCCAATACCTGGGTCAGGACATCCTGTGCCAGATCATCCAGCGCTACCCGCAGATCGCTCATCTGGTCCCGCGCGATCTGCTGTGGTTCTTCGGTGGCGACTGCCTGCACTTTATGCCGGACGACGAAATCGAGCTGTACCAGGCTCTGGAAGAGCGCCGCTTCGAAGCCGAGCAGAACGAAGAACCGTTCGACTGGCTTCAGGAAAAGCAACTGCTGGCCCTGTCGACTCAAGGCCAGTCGCACTAAGCCCTATTCAAGGCTGGCCAGCAAATCGCTGGCCATCTGCCGATGCGCCTCGTCAGACTCGTCAAGCACCTGCAACAGCAAACGCCGCGCCTGATCGATTTCGCCTTCATCGATCAACAACTGGGCCTGATTGATCAGGGTCAGCGGGGTTTCGTCCAGATCCAGCAGGTCGAACTCCATGCCTTCATCGCCGGCAAAGCTGTCGAGAAACGCATCGTCCAGCTCATCACTGGCTGCCGGAGCAATGATTTCAAGCGTTTCGACGCCTGAGGCCTGTAGCTCATCGAAATCATCCAGACCTGACACAACGAATGAATCGCCCGGCTCATCGATCGCCACTGGCTCGATCAATTCGATGGACTCGGCAAGCGGTGTTTCAGGCTCCGACAGATCGCCTAGAAACTGATCGTCCTGCAACTCGAAAACTTCGGGCAATTCATTCAGGTTCGAAGCAAAGCCCGGATCGGTCTCGACCTCTGCCGCAGCTTCAGGCGCCTGGCGTGCAGCCGGGTTGTCGAAGGGATCGACCAGATCCCAGTCGGCATCCATCGACAGCTCGTCGAGATTGAGTTGAAACTCGTCGGGATGCTCAGGGTTCAGCGCAGCGGCTGCGGTTTCATCGAGTTGCGCGGGCGGCTCGTTATGCTTCGATGCGCTGGCCGCAGCGGCCAAAGCCACAGCCGCCACGCCAGCCGCCGCACCTGCCGCAACCGGGGCCGGCGCAGGCGCTGCCGGGACGGGTTTGAGTTTCGGATAACGGTTGCGAATGGCCTGAATCTGCTCATCGCTCATGCCATTGTCCAGCGCGGTGTGTGCCTCACGCTCAAACCCGGCGGCGTCATCCTGCTCGGCCAGCAGTTCGAGAATGCGCACACGGATGTCTTCGCGCTCGGGCTCTTTTTCCAGTGCATCACGCAAAATGCCCATGGCCTCGTTGAAACGACCATAGGCAATGTAGATGCTGACGCCATCGAGGGCATCGGGCGCAGACCCTGCCAGACGCCTGGTTGCAGCCGGGGTCTTGCTCAATGACGGTGCGGTTGGCTGGCTCGGTGCCGGTTGTGGCGACACGGCCGGAATCTCGTACACCGGCAACACCGTCGACTGCGCGGGTTTGATCAACGATTCTTCAGGCGCAACAGCGGGCGCCACTGGCGCAGGCACAGGAGCGCGGCGCTGACGACGCAGGTAAACCAGCCCCAGCAGCAACAGGATCGCCAGCAATGCACCCAGCAACAGCGGCAAACTGAACAGTGGATTGTCGTCAACGGTTTGCACCACTGGCGCGGCAACCGGAGTCGCAACTGGATTCGCAACTGGAGCTGTAGCCACAACCGGTGCTGCCGGCACCGCGATCGGTCCGGGCGCTGGCGCGCGGGTTTCAGTTTCAGCCAGACGGGTCTGCAGCGCAGACACAGCCTTGTCCCTTTCGATCAACTGCTCCTGCAAGCTTTGATTCTGGGTCTTGAGCTCATCGACGCTGCGCGCCAGCTGCTGATTTTCGATCGCGGCCGTGGACAGTTCGACCGCTGCGCGCTCGACCTCGGCAGGCGCTGGTGCGCCAGCGGTGGCATTGCTGCCCGGCGTGCTGGCGGGTGCAACATTGCTGGCCGCAGCCGGCAATACCGCGCTGTCAGGCACCAACAGGCTTTGTCCGGCCTTTAGCCCGGAACCTGCGCCCTTGGGAAACGCCAACGGGTTCAGCGCCTGAATACCTTCGGCCAACTGGCCGGCAGATACTTTGCTGCCCGGGCCTTGCAAGCGTCGCGCAATGGCGCTGAGGGTGTCGCCGCTGGCGACGGTGTAATGCTTGCCTTGCACCGCAGGAGGCGGCGCGACCGGCAGGCGCGAGGCGGATGATGCCGCTGCCTGGGCTTTGGCGTCTTCCTGCCGGCTGCGGGTGGCTGCCAGGCCCTGAGGCGAGGTCGCAGGGTCGAGTAACAAGGTGTATTCGCGCAGCAGATCGCCGTTGGGCTGCGCCACTTGCACCATAAAGCTCAGGTAAGGCTCGGTCACCGGTTTGCTGGACACCACCTCGATAAAGCTGCGGTTACCCCGAACCACGGGCGAGAAGCGCAAGTCATTGAGGAAGAATCCGCGCTCGATGCCCGCCTTGGCAAACGCCTCGGGCGAAGCCAGCTTGACGATGAGGTCATCGCTGCTCAAGCCATCGGTCTCGATCAGTGCGATCCGTGCATTGAACGGTTGATTCAAGGCCGAGTGCAGGGTGATTTCACCCAGACCCAGCGCCGACGCCAGCCCCGGCCACGACAAAGATGCCAAGGCCATGGTCAGCACCATCGCCGCCCTGCCGGCACCGCCACGAACCACAGCCCTGAAGTCGTCCTCGACAACCACCTGAGATCTTTTCAGCATGCGTCCCCTTAAGGAAACCGGACACGGCTTCTCGTGCTTGAAATGTGTGCAAATAGTATGAGCGAGAACCTGCAGCTACGCCTCAGGTTCTTTCCAGGTTAGCCAGTATGCGCGCATGCACGTTCATGCACAGTTGCAGTTCGCTTTCATCGATACCGGTCAGCAGTTCGGCACGCAAGGCATTGGAGATGGCTTCGATCTGCGCGATCAACGGTGTAGCGCTGTCGCTGAGCAGGATCTTCTTGGCCCGACGGTCTTCGAGCACCGCCTGACGGTGCACCAGCCCCTGGCTCTCAAGGCTGTCGAGCAAACGGGCCAGGGTCGGTCCCTCGACGCCGACGCTCTGCGCCAGTTCTCGCTGGGTCGGCGCTTCGTCGAAACGGGCCAGATGCAACAGCACCAGCCAGCGGGCCTGGGACAGGCCCAGACTGGCCAGACGCCGGTCCAGCTCGGCGCGCCAGCCGCGGGTCAGTTGGGCCAGTTGCATCCCGAAGCGGTGTTGATCTGTCAGTGGCATGGCAAACTCTTGATTGAAACAATTGTTAGGCAGCTAAGCATGGTCCCCAGCGGCGATCAAGGCAGTGTTTGTGACCTTTCGTCACAACAGGTTACGCCTCGAACTCCGACTGCAAGGCCGCCCTCACGCAATACAACACACCGTCCGGGACACGCCCGCTGAACTGCGCGGCCACTTCAGTGACCGGCGGCAATTCGCCCTCACCGTCGAGGAACGCATCCTGAATCTCGCCCAACAGGTCCTCAGGCAAGTCCAGTGCCTGCTCGACTGACAACTGCTGCTTGCCAATGGCCTCGGCCAGCAGGCTGTAGACGTTCTTTTCCGAACACTGCAATTGCCCGGCGATCTGCGCCGGTGTCATGCCGGCACGCGCCAGGCTGATCAGCTCATGCCGCAGGTCGGTCACGACCCTGGGCGCCTCGGCCTTGCCGCTGAGCACTTCAAGGAAGGCTTCGCCATAACGCTCCAGCTTGCGCGCACCCACGCCGCTGACCCGGCCCATGTCGGCCATCGAGCCTGGCTGGCTGCGCAGCATTTCCAGCAGTGTCGAGTCCGGGAAGATCACATAAGGCGGTACACCGTGCTCTTCGGCCAGGCGCCGGCGCAGGGCGCGCAAGGCTTCCCATTGCTCGCGCTCTTCGCTGCGCACCAGCTGGCTGGCAGGGCTGGCGCCACTGGTTTTGCTGCTGGTCTGCGGCTTGAGATCACGGCGCAACTGCAGGCTGACCTCACCGCGCAACAATGGCCGGCAGGTGTCGGACAGGCGCAGCCCGCCGTAGCCCTCAAGGTCGATGTCAGCCAGCCCGCGGGCTACCAGCTGACGGAACAACGAGCGCCACTCGCCCTCGGAGTGGGCCTTGCCGACGCCAAACACCGACAAGCGTTCATGACCGAAGCTCTGCACCTTGTCGTTGGTCTTGCCTAGCAGCACATCAACCAGATGGCCGACGCCGTAGCGCTGCCCGGTACGGAAGATCGCCGACAAGGCCTGACGCGCCGGCTCGGTCGCGTCCCAGGTCTGCACGCCATCGACACAGTTGTCGCAATGACCGCACGGCTGAGGCAGGTCCTCGTCGAAATAAGCCAGCAAGGCCTGGCGCCGGCAACGGGTTTCTTCACACAACGCCAACATGGCATCGAGCTTGTGATGCTCAAGCCGCTTGTGCCGCTCGTCGCCTTCGGAGCTCTGCAGCATCTGCTTGAGCATCAGCACATCCTGCAGGCCGTAAGCCATCCAGGCATCGGCCGGCAGACCGTCACGCCCTGCCCGCCCGGTTTCCTGATAGTAGGCTTCCAGCGATTTGGGCAAGTCCATGTGTGCGACGAAGCGCACGTTGGGCTTGTCGATGCCCATGCCGAATGCAATGGTCGCCACCATGATCAAGCCTTCCTCATTAAGGAAGCGCTTCTGGTTGGCCGCCCGCACATCGGACGGCAAACCGGCATGGTACGGCAGCGCCGGGTAACCGTTGTCGCTCAAGAACGTGGCTGTTTCTTCGACTTTTTTGCGCGACAGGCAATAGACGATGCCGGCATCGCTGCGCCGCTGGGACAGGAACGCCAGCAACTGCTTGCGTGGCTGCTCCTTGGGCACGATGCGATAGAAAATGTTGGGCCGGTCGAAACTGGACAGAAAGCGCTCGGCATTCTGCAGATGCAGGCGGGTAACGATCTCTTCGCGGGTGCGTTTGTCGGCCGTGGCGGTCAGGGCAATACGCGGCACATCCGGGAACAGCTCGGCCAGTTGCCCCAGTTGCAGGTATTCAGGCCGGAAATCATGGCCCCATTGCGAGACGCAGTGCGCCTCGTCGATCGCAAACAGGGCAATTTTCAGGTTCTGCAAAAACGCCAGCATGCGTGGCTGAACCAGGCGCTCGGGCGCCAGATACAGCATCTTTATCTCGCCCTGGCGAATCCGCCCGGCCAGTTCGCGCTGCTGCTCGGCGCTCAAGGTGGAATTGAGCGCCGCTGCCGACACGCCCAGCTCGTCAAGGGTCGCGACCTGATCGTCCATCAGCGCGATCAGCGGCGATACCACGACACACAGGCCATCACGCAATAGCCCGGGCACCTGGAAGCACAGCGACTTGCCGCCGCCGGTGGGCATCAGCACCAAGGCATCGCCACCGTTGGCCACACGCTCGATGATCGCACCCTGGCTACCCCGGAAACTGTCGTAGCCGAAGATGTCCTTGAGAATGTGTTGAGCCTGTTCGAGCATAATTACCCCGGGTTGTCCTGCAACAGCAGGCCGCAGCGGTCGAGCCGCCCAGCCGTAAACGCGGCAGTATACCCGACCCTTTGTGGCAAGGGACGCTGACGACATAAGCGGTCGATTATCAATCGGGAAGGCTCTGGCGGCTGGCGCACAGGACGTTCAAGGCCTAGAATTCAGCATCGTTTATTTCCTAGGTAGTCCGTCCATGTCCTTCGCTGAGCAACTTACCCGCCTGCAAGTCTTCCTCGATGCAGATGACCTGCACGATGAAGCACTGGACTACGTGGCCGCCCATGGTTTCATGACCGCCTTGTCGATCTGTGCCGAAGAAGTGCCGGAGCGCGAGTGGATCGACGCCCTGTTCTCCGAGCCGCCGCACTATTCGAGCGACGCTCAGCGTGAAGAAATCGAAACCACGCTGGTGCTGCTCAAGGCCCATATCGGTCGCCAGCTGGCATCGGACGAAGAGTTCGAGCTGCCATGCGACCTGGACCTGGGCGACGACCCGGACGATTCCGACCTGCGCGGCTGGTGCATCGGTTTCATGGAAGGCGTGTTCCTGCGTGAAGAAGCCTGGTTCGAACAGGCCGAAGAAGAAGTCAGCGAAATGCTCCTGCCGATCATGGTCGGTTCGGGCCTGTTCGACGAGCAGCCAGAGTTCGCCGACATCGCTCAGGATGCCAACCTGATGGACGACATGATCGTGCAGATTCCGGAAGCCCTGACCGCACTGTTCCTGCTGTGCCAGGCACCCGACGAAAAACCGGCGATCCTCAAGCCTCGCCACCACTGAGGTGGTGCAACACCCATCGCGTACCAGCCGTCATGCGCTGGTGCGTTACGCGCTGCTGGCCGCCGGCTGGCTAAGCGTGGTGCTGGGCATCATCGGCATTTTCCTGCCGCTGCTGCCCACCACTCCCTTCCTGCTGCTGGCCGCTGCCTGCTTCGCCCGCAGTTCGCCTCGCTTCTACCACTGGCTGATCGATCACCCGCGCCTGGGGCCATGGATCCGTGACTACCTGCACGGTAACGGCATTCCGCTCAAGGCCAAGGTCTACGCCATCGGCCTGATGTGGATCAGCATCGGATTTTCCTGTTGGTTCGTACCGTTGACCTGGGTAAGAGTCCTGCTGCTGGTCTGCGCCACGCTGGTCAGCGCCTGGATTTTGCGGCAAAAGACCTTACATTACTGACAGCCGGTCCCAAGGTGCGCAGGCACCGGCATAGCGCCAGACTGCGCGGACCCTGAACATTTCTGACGTGCGACAACGGTCGGGCTGAAGGGCATCAGGCGACGGAAAGACTGTCCAGAGAACGGTCAACCAGCATTTTGGTCATTTGCGCCAGGTGCAGCACTGACAGGTTCAGATCGCGGCCTGTGCCCTGGGTCGCTTCGGTGCCCTCGCCTGCCGTCGCTATGATGCAGCGCAACAGGTCGGAGGCGTGATTGAGGGCGGTTTCCGGGTTCACGGTGTCGAGAATCGAAAACAGACAGGATGTGGCGGGCTTACAGTCGGACATGAGTGATCTCCATGAGGCTTGCGGTGGCCAGCGTCCTTGTCGACCAAACATAGCGTCGCGGCGAACCGCGAGCTGCGGGCCTTGCGAGACCGGGCCGGATGGCAGCCGGATTACCGCGACTGACGCAGAGTAGGGAGCCGCTGCGTCAGGTGCAAGGTATCCATGAAGACTAGGACATTTCACTCAAGCCAGTCGGAATGATCTGTCGATACTTCCCACATAAGCGCCAGTTCAAGTGCCGGATTTTCGCCCCCGCACTACTTTTTCCTGTCCTTGGCGAACGCTGCTTCCAGCGCTTCATTAAGGGTTCGCAGGACCTTGACCCGTGCCCAGCGCTTGTCATTGGCTTCAACCAGCGTCCAGGGCGCAATCGAGGTGCTGGTGCGATCAACCATATCGCTGATCGCCTGGCGGTATTGCGGCCACTTTTCGCGATTGCGCCAGTCGTCGTCGGTGATCTTGTAACGCTTGAAGGGAATTTTCTCCCGGGCCTTGAAACGCTCCAGTTGCGTCTGTTGATCAATCGCCAGCCAGAACTTGACGACCACCACGCCGGCATCGGTAAGTTGCTCTTCGAAATCGTTGATCTCGCCATAGGCGCGCAGCCAGTCGGTATCACTGCAAAACCCCTCGACCCGCTCCACCAGCACCCGGCCATACCAGGAGCGATCAAAAATGGTGAACTTGCCGCGTGACGGAATCTGCCGCCAGAAACGCCACAAATACGGCTGTGCCCGCTCGTCTTCAGTGGGCGCAGCAATGGGCACGATATGGTACTGACGCGGGTCGAGTGCCGCAGCGGCACGACGGATCGCACCGCCCTTGCCGGCGGCATCGTTGCCTTCGAATACGGCCAACAGGGCATGACGCTTCATGCGTTTGTCGCGCATATTCAACGACAGTCGTGCCTGTTCGGCGATCAACTCGACCTCGTATTCGTCCTTTTCCAGCGACAGGTTCAGATCCAGACTGTCGAGCAGGGTCAGCTCGTCGTCATGAGTGCCTCGCGGGCCTACCGCCAGCGCCTGGGGTTCAACCTGCGGGGTATTGAGCGCGGCCTGCATGCCTTCGAGCAGCAATCGTCCGACGGTCAGGCTGCGGTAGTTGGCATCGGCCCCTTCGATTACATGCCACGGCGCATATTCGCGGCTGCTGCGGCGCAACACCCGTTCACCGAAGCGCACGAACTTGTCGTAGGTTTTCGATTGCTGCCAGTCCAGCGGGCTGATGCGCCAGCTATGTAAAGGGTCGTCACGCAGGCTTTTGAGGCGGTGTTTCATCTGCTTGCGCGAAAGGTGGAACCAGAACTTGAAGATCAGCGCGCCTTCATCACTGAGCATCTTCTCCAGACGCTCGGCAGCACTGATTGCCTGATCGAGTTCAGGGTCCTTTAACAGGCCATGAACACGGTCCTGAAGCATCTGGCTGTACCAGTTGCCGAAGAAGATGCCCATGCGCCCTTTGGCCGGCAATTGTCGCCAGTAGCGCCAGGCCGGGGGATGGTCGAGTTCTTCGTCGGTTTTCTGATCGAAGGTACGCACCTCGATCAGCCGCGGGTCCATCCATTCGTTGAGCAACTTGACGGTTTCGCCCTTGCCGGCGCCTTCGATACCGTTGATCAACACGATGATCGGCCTTTTCGCCTGCTCATGCAGTTCGTACTGGGCATCAAGCAAGGCCTCGCGCAAGGCAGGCACTTGATCGTCATACGCCTGCTTGTCGATGGCATGGCCGATTTCGGCGGATTCGAACATCAGAAACTCCCTTTGCCAGCTCTGGTGGATAGCCCTTTGCCCATTAAAAGACCACCATTGACGCAAATGGGTCAATCGGTTTGCCGCCCGCATGCCTCGCGCGGCAGGTAAACTGGCGCGCTTGCCACCCCCGTAAAGACCGAGCCCACATGACCAGCCCCCTTCACCACGCCCAGATCGTCTGGGATGAACATGGCAACCCCAACTCCAGCGTGTTCGGCGATGTGTACTTCGCTACAGGTGCAGGCCTTGAAGAAACCCGCCATGTGTTCATGACCCAGAACAACCTGCGCGAGCGTTTTGCGGCCCTGCCCGCAGGCGGTCGGCTGGTGATCGGTGAAACCGGTTTTGGCACCGGGCTGAATTTTCTCTGCGCCTGGCAACTGTTTGCCGAGTGCGCGCCTGCCGATGCGCGCCTGCATTTCGTCAGCGTCGAGAAATTTCCGTTAAGCCGCCTCGACCTGCAACGCGCGCTGGACCTGTGGCCGGAACTGGCGGCACAAGCCGCGCCGTTGCTTTCGCAGTACGTGGCCATTCACCCAGGATTCCAGCGCCTGGTGTTCGAAGATGAGCGCGTCACCCTGACCCTGCTGATCGGCGACGCGCAAGCGATGCTGGCGCAGCTGGACGGGCAGATCGACGCCTGGTTTCTCGACGGTTTTGCGCCTGCAAAAAACCCTGACATGTGGAACGACGCCCTGTTTGCCGAACTGGCCCGGCTGTCGGCGCCACAGGCAACGCTGGGCACCTTCACCAGCACCGGCTGGGTGCGGCGCGCCTTGAAGGCGGCGGGTTTCGCCATGAAGCGCATACCCGGCATCGGCCATAAATGGGAAGTCATGCGCGGCACCTTTGCCGGCTGGCCGGCCGACATCGCGCCACCGGCTGCGGTCAAGCCATGGTTTGAGCGCCCGGCCGCTGTTGAAGGCGAACGCCGGGCACTGGTCATCGGCGGCGGCCTGGCCGGTTGCAGCACCGCGCGCAGCCTGGCCATGCGCGGCTGGCAGGTCAGCTTGCTGGAGCGCCATGAAGCCCTGGCCAGCGAAGCGTCGGGCAATCCACAGGGCGTGCTGTACCTGAAACTGTCAGCGCACGGCACCGCCCTGTCGCAACTGATTCTTGCCGGTTTCGGCCACACCCGGCGTTTGCTGGAACGTTTGCAGCGTGGCCGCGAATGGAGCGATTGCGGCGTATTGCAACTGGCCTTCGATGCCAAGGAAGCACAACGTCAGGCGCAGCTGGCCGAGGCCTTTCCCGAAAGCTTGTTGCATCAGCTGGATCAGTCGGCAGCCGAGCAGCAGGCAGGTGTCAGCCTGGGCAGCGGCGGGCTGTTTTATCCCGAAGGCGGCTGGGTGCATCCACCGGCGCTGTGCCGCCAGCAGGCCGCGCATCCGAATATCCAGACGCTTTTGCACCAGGAAGCCCTGCAACTGCGGCGAGTCGACGGCCAATGGCAAGCCTGGGCCGGCGAGCGTCTGCTGGCCAGCGCGCCAGTGGCGATCCTGGCCAATGCCGCGCAGATCAACGCCTTTGCCCAAAGCGCCGAACTGCCGCTCAAGCGCATTCGCGGGCAGATCACCCGCCTGCCCGCCACTGACACCAGTGAAAACCTGCGCACCGTGGTCTGCGCCGAGGGCTATGTGGCGCCGGCCCGCGAGGGCGAGCACACGCTGGGGGCCAGTTTCGACTTTCATAACCTCGACCTGACCCCGACCCTTGAAGAGCACCGCAGTAACCTGCAACTGCTGGAAGAAATCTCCCCCGACCTGAGCGAGCGTCTGGGTGCCGCTGATCTGAACCCCGAACAATTGCGCGGCCGTGCGGCCTTTCGCTGCACCAGCCCCGACTATCTGCCCATCGTCGGCCCGTTGGCCGATCGCCAGGCCTTTGCCGATACGTACGCGGCACTGGCCAAGGATGCGCGCCAGGTGCCTGATCTGCCCTGCCCTTGGCTGGACGGCTTGTACATCAACAGCGGCCATGGTTCACGCGGGCTGATCACCACCCCGCTGGCGGCTGAACTGCTGGCTGCCTGGCTGGACAACGAACCGTTGCCGGTGCCGCGCAGCGTGGCCGAGGCGTGCCACCCCAATCGATTCGCCTTGCGTAACCTGATCAGAGGCCCGAAAACACAGAGCAAACGCTAGATTCCGCCGGTTTCTGTAACAGGCAATTGCAGCAACGCCTTTGACCTGAGCGCCGATTGCCCCTACGGTGAACACCTGCACAGTGCTGAAAATGGAGGCTTGCATGCTGTTCCGCCAATTGTTCGACAGCCAGACATCCACCTACAGTTACCTGCTGGCCGATCATGGTCAGGCGCTGCTGATCGACCCGGTCAAGGAGCATCTGAACGACTATATTCAGTTGCTTTCGGACCTTGAACTGCAACTGATCATGGCCATCGACACGCATACCCACGCCGATCACATCACGGCGCTGGGCGACCTGCGCGATGCCACCGGCTGCAACACCGGGCTGGGCCAGGAAAGTCAGGTGCCGTGCGCCAGCTTCACGTTCCACGACGGCCAGAGCCTGGCCCTCGGCAACCGCGAACTGACGGTCTGGCACACGCCGGGACACACCCGCGATTCCTACTGCTTCTTGCTGGCCGCACGCGGTCGCCAGCCGACCTGGCTGTTCAGCGGCGATACCCTGTTGATTCGTGGCAGCGGCCGGACCGACTTTCAGAACGGCAGCGCCCATCAGCAATGGACCAGCCTGCAACGCCTGTTGAATCTGGGCGACGACACCCTGGTGTTCCCGGCGCATGACTATAAGGGCTGGACCTGCTCGACCATTGGCGAAGAGCGTCGCCATAACCCACGCCTGCAAGTGGCCAATGCCGACGAGTACGCCGCCCTGATGGACGACCTGAACCTGCCACCACCGCGCCTGCTCGATGTCGCGGTGGCCGCCAACCGGGCCTGCGGTCAGAACTGACCGGGTTTTCACTGAGAGTCGCCGCCCATGCTGCAGGTTGTGAATTTGCTCAAGCATTACCCGACCGCTCAAGGGCCATTACAGGTACTTGACGGGGTCAGCCTGCAACTGGCGCACGGTGAAAGCCTGGCGCTGATGGGCGAGTCGGGCAGCGGCAAAAGCACCTTGCTGCACTTGATCGCCGGACTGGACCGCGCCGATGGCGGGCACATCGAAATCGACGGCCAGCGTCTGGACGGCTTGAGCGAAGCCGGCCTGGCGAACTGGCGCCGCACCGGCATCGGTCTGGTGTTCCAGCAGTTCAACCTGATCGGCAGCCTCAAGGTCGCTGACAACCTGGCGTTTCAGGCACGCCTGGCCGGGCGTCATGATCCGGCGTGGCAGGCGCATCTGGTCGAGCGTCTGGGCCTGAGCGAGCTGCTGAGCCGCTACCCCGAACAATTGTCCGGCGGCCAGCAACAGCGCGTGGCCATCGGCCGCGCCCTTGCCTCGCGCCCGGCCCTGCTGCTGGCCGATGAGCCCACCGGCAACCTCGACGAAGCCACCAGCGACGAAGTTCTCACGCTGCTGCTCGATCTGCTGGCCGACAGCCCCACCAGTCTGCTGATGGTCACACACAGTCCTCGCATCGCCGCCCACCTGATGCATAGGGTGGTATTACACAAGGGGCGGCTGGTCAGCGCCGATCAGCCCTGAAATGGCCGTCCTCTATTGGACTTTGCGCGCCCTGCTCAGCCACTGGCGGCGCCATCCGGTGCAATTGTTCAGCGTACTCACCGGCCTGTGGCTGGCCACCGGTCTGCTGACCGGCGTACAAGCGCTCAATAGCCAAGCGCGCGACAGCTACCAGCGCGCCAGCCAGTTACTCGGCGGCGAGCCGCAAAGCTGGCTGACCTCGCCTTCGACAACACCTTTTGACCAGCAATTGTTTGTCGACCTGCGCCGTGCCGGCTGGCCGGTTTCGCCGCAGCTGCAAGGCCGCGTAACCCTGAATGACGAGCGTGTACAACTGATCGGCATCGAGCCCCTGACCCTGCCACGTGACCTGGCGTTGGCCGGGCAACGCCAGGGTGTCGGGCAGCTGCTGGATTTCTTGCGTGTGCCCGGCGTGACCTGGATTGCCCGCGACACGTTGCAAGCGCTGGGCCTTGAAGAAGGCCAGCAACCGCTGACCGAGAACGGCCAGGCCCTGCCACCGCTGCGCAGCCTGACGGACATGGCGCCCGGCGTCTTGTTGACCGATATCGGCGAGGCGCAGCGAGTGCTGGCGATGCCGGGTCAGATCAGCCGCTTACTGGTGGCCCGCGACTTTGCGGCAGCCAATCCACCGCTACCGGCACAGGTGGCAAGCCTTTTGGTCATGCAACACGGCGACAGCAGCGATGACCTGGCGCGGCTGACCGAAAGTTTTCACCTGAACCTCGATGCCTTGGGCGTACTGGCCTTTGTCGTCGGTCTGTTTATCGTGCATGCCGCCATCGGCCTGGCACTGGAACAACGGCGCGGCCTGTTACGCAACCTGCGCGCCAGTGGCGTCAGTGCGCGGCTATTGATCGTCGCCTTGAGTCTGGAGCTGACCGGCATGGCGCTGTTGGCCGGACTGGCCGGAGTGATCAGCGGTTACCTGCTGGCCAGCTGGCTGCTACCGGATCTGGCGGCCAGCCTGCGCGGCCTGTACGGCGCGGCGGTGGCCGGGCAACTTGGCCTGAGTGTTTCATGGTGGCTGACCAGCCTTGGCGTAGCCTTGCTGGGTGCGCTACTGGCCGGCGCCAGCAGCCTGTTGCGCGCCGCCCGCCTGCCATTACTGGCACTGGCGCGGGTGCAGGCCTGGCGTCAGGCTTATGAGCGCTGGCTACGCCGTCAGGCGCAGATTTCAGTGCTGGCCCTGGTCGTAGCGCTGCTCGCGTTGGCGGGTAACAGCCTGCTCAGCGGTTTCATACTGGTGTCGGCCATATTGCTCAGCGCCGCGCTCGGCCTGCCGGTGCTGCTCGATAAAATGCTCGCGGCGGCGCTACGGCGCAGTCGTTCGGTGCTGGGGCAGTGGTTTCTGGCCGACTGCCGCCAGCAACTTCCAGCGCTGAGCCTGGCCTTGATGGCGCTGCTGCTGGCCCTGGCCGCCAGCATCGGCGCCGGCAGCATGACCTCGGGCTTTCGCCAGACCTTCGGCGACTGGCTCGACCAGCGCCTGAGCGCCGAGCTGTATGTCACCGCCGCCAGCCCCGAACAGGCTCACGACCTGCACACCTGGCTGACCCAGCAACCGGCGGTCAGCGCCGTACTGCCGGACTGGCAGGTCAGCATTCGCCTGCAAGGCTGGCCGGCGGAACTGCACGGGGCTGTCGAAAACGCTCACTATCGAAACCACTGGCCATTGCTGGCTGCCAGCGACGGCGATGCCTGGCAGCGTCTGGCGCACGAAGACAGCGTGATGATCAGTGAACAACTGGCACGGCGCCTGGACGTGGGCCTGAACGACTCGCTCGATATCCCGGTGCCACAGGGTCGCTGGACGCCGCGCATCGTTGGCCTGTACGCCGATTATGGCAATGCCCGCGGCCACTTGCTGGTCGATGCGAAGCACCTGTTGCAGCACTGGCCGAACCTGCCGCCCAGCCGCTTTAATCTGCGCATCGCGCCAGCCGATATTCCCGCATTGACCACAGCGTTGCAGACGGTATTTGCGCTGGGCGACAACCGCATCGTCGACCAGCAACAGCTCAAGGCCTGGTCCAGCCGGGTATTCGAGCGCACCTTCGCCGCCACCGCCGCGCTCAACAGCCTGACCCTCGGCGTGGCCGCTATCGCACTGTTCATCAGTTTGCTGACGCAAAGCCAGGACCGCCTGGGACAACTGGCGCCGCTCTGGGCGCTGGGCGTCACCCGGCGCCAGTTGATGCTGCTCAACCTTGGCCAGACCTGGCTGCTGGCGAGCCTGACCTTGCTGGCCGCCTTGCCGCTGGGCCTGCTGCTGGCCTGGTGCCTGAATGCCGTGATCCAGGCACAGGCCTTTGGCTGGCGCCTGCCTACGCACCTGTTCCCCGGCCAATGGCTGAACCTGATGGCCCTGGCGCTGCTGGCTACACTACTGGCCTCGGCCTGGCCGCTGTGGCGCTTGTACCGCAGCCAGCCAAGCGACCTGCTGAGGAGCTTCGACCGTGAGAATTGACTGGCTGGCCCTCTTGCTCGGCCTGCTGTTGCTCAGCGGCTGCGATAAGCCAGCGCCTGCGCCGCAAGGCTTTGCCGGGCTGGGCGAAGACAGCGGCACATTCACCGAGGTGACGCCCGGCCGACCCTTTGTCTTCCCGCTGGATCATGCACCGCACGCAGGCTTTCGCATCGAATGGTGGTACATCACCGCCAACCTGCAGGACGCCAACGGCCAGCCGTTTGGCGTGCAATGGACCCTGTTTCGCAGCGCCCTGCGCCCTGGCACAACGACCTCAGGCTGGAATGACCCGCACCTGTGGATGGGCCACGCTGCCGTCACCTCCGCCACCACTCACTACGCCGCCCAACGCCTGGGCCGTGGCGGTATCGGCCAGGCCGGCGTGACCCTGACGCCGTTCAGTGCCTGGATCGACAACTGGTCACTGACCAGCGAACTGCCCGCCGGCAGCAGCGCCGACCCGATGACCCAAGCGCGTCTGCAGGCCAGCGACCCAAGGTTCGACTACGACCTGCAACTGACCAGCGACCGCCCGCTGGTGCTGCAAGGCGACCACGGCTACAGCCGCAAATCCGAACAGGGCCAGGCCTCGTACTACTACAGCCAGCCATTCTTCAGCGTAAAAGGCCAACTGCGCATCGACGGCCAGAACCATAGCGTGCGCGGTCACGCCTGGCTGGACCGCGAATGGAGCAGCCAGCCACTGACCGCCGACCAGAGCGGCTGGGACTGGTTTTCCCTGCACCTGCGCGATGGCACACGCTTGATGCTCTATCGCATCCGTAACGACAGCGGCAAGCACTACCTGATCGGCAGCTGGATCGGAGCGGATGGCAAGGTGCAGAGCCTGGCCGCCGACGACATCAGGCTCACGCCCTTGCAACAAACCCGCGTGGCCGGCAAAACCCTGCCCACCCGCTGGTCGATCGAGATCCCCGGCAAGCAATTGGCAATCACCACCGATGCGCTCAATCCCAAGGCCTGGATGGATCTGGATGTGCAGTATTGGGAAGGACCGGTGACGGTGAGCGGCAGTCAGGAGGGGGTTGGGTATCTGGAGATGACGGGGTATTGAACAACGAAAATCGACGAGGAGAAGGCAAAAATCGGAATAACCACACAGGGATGGATGAATATTCCTGCATCCAGCCCGCATCAGCCGCCCTCAAAATATCGGATGTAGCGTCTCGCTCAACTGACCGTTGAAAATGCACCTTTTTTGGTACATCATCCCTTATGCCGTGCCCATCTACTGTTCTTGAAGTCCGATTTTTTAAAACGCAAACCGGTAACGAACCTGTACGTAAATGGTTGACCGGTCTTCCCGAGGATTACCGTTGGACTATCGGTACGCAAATCAAGACCGTGCAGTGGGGCTGGCCATTGGGTATGCCGCTGGTCCGCAAGCTTGAAAAAGACTTGTGGGAAATAAGAGTGGATCTAGGTGATGCGACTGCTCGAATTTTTTTCACAATCGTCACAAGCAGCATGGTCTTGCTACATGGCTTCATCAAGAAAAGTCAGAAGACACCGGCATCCGATCTGGCGACCGCCAAGCGGCGCAAGGCAAGTCTATGAGGAATAATCATGAATAAGCATATAGGCTCCGGTTTTGATGACTTCCTCGCTGAGCAAGGGATTCTGGAGGAAGTGTCAGCCGCCGCTCTCAAACGGGTTATTGCATGGCAACTCGAGCAAGAAATGAAGTCTCAAGGCATGACCAAGACCACGCTTGCTCAACGCATGAACACCAGCCGGACAGCTGTTGATCGCGCTCTTGATCAAGCAGATCCGGGCATGACTCTTGCCACATTGGCAAGTGCAGCCAGAGCACTTGGGCAACGAGTAGAGATCCACTTGATACCGGATCACGACGCAGCAGGCGCCTGAAAAACAACACGCATAACCTCTCTTTACTGCTCTATCGGAGTAACTGATGAGTCATACACATACGCCACTTATAACCGATTGATCTAAAACTCCCACTCTCTCACCGGGTCAGTTTCTGGGTGACTGCTCTTAAGGTCACCTCCCCAACGGAAACCCGGTAAGGACATATGTGCGGACTCGCAGGCGGATGCGTAAGGTGCCTCAAGAGGGCTAAATGCGCGGCCTAAATACCTTGTAGCCCCCTTTCGGGAACAGTGATTGGTACGAAAAATGGTACGGGCTCGCACCACCTACCACGTGGGTTCTTGCCACTTTCAGCCAATGATGAGTAGATGCTGAAGGCGGCAATGCGATGCCATCGTTGCTCCTTAACACCACTACCGGCACCAAACCGCCACATCTTAATTAACGATCCAATCTAAGCCATCGCTCTTCAAGCCTGGCCAATGCAGAAATCGACTCACCTTTTCCAACTGACAACTTGAAATCTGAAGGCCAAGAACCACTTGCAGTGACGCGCTCATGCTCAAGTGCCTGCACAAACTGCAAACGCCCAGTAGAAGTTTTAAGCGCAGAAAAAATTCGTGCAATCTCATCCCTAGGCAAAACCTCAGAAAATAGCACAGCCTTAATTAACTTGCGATCCTGCAGAAACTCAAAGCTTAAAAATATTAATCTCCCTACAAACAAGACAGACATCAAACCGCCAAGAAAAAAAGACACCCCCCTCACAACTTTCTCCAACATCGAATACGTCGAAAGCAAATACTCACTCAGACTCACAAAACCCACTCCACATCCTACAACAAATAGAGGAATAAAAAAACCACGCCAACCTGCCCTTAAAAAAACCTTAAGAAAGCCTCTAAAAAAACGTCCAACTGAACACCAGTCAACCAGCAACATTGAAATAACAGTAACAGCCAAGAAAAACTCCCATTTAAAAAGCTAACAAGATGGCCAAAAACACAAATATCTATCATTCAAAACATTATTTTTTGATGCAAAGGAAATCACACCAAAAGAAATCAGCATCGAAATTGAAAAAAACCTAAATATACTAAATAAAGAATCAAAAAAGCGCTCCTCGCCCAGCTTCCATTTTAGTTGCTTATCATCCCTAGCAGGATCGCCACTCCTGATTGCCGAACCAAATAATACATGCAACCTCGACTGCCCCGACATAACAAACAAACTAGCAAGCCCACTGCTAAACACAACAAACGCTGTCATAACCGGAGATAAAGCAAACGCCAGCATTGCACCAAATATTGAAAAATACATATTAATCAGCCGAACTTTCGCCATACGACAATTCTCTCTCAGAGCATCTGAGAGTGACAAACTTAACAATAGGCTTTTACGATTACGCCAGAAATCATAGTCCGAAATCTCCATAATATAACTAGCAATATTCTCTGCAAGTCCCGGACTTATCTTTGGTAATTGTCTACAAGCTCGAAATGCGGTTTCCTGCAACCAGCTATCTTTCCCGCCAATTGCAGTCGATAATATCGGAGCTGATTCAGACTCTGATAAAAGACCTGTAGCCTCAAGGCAAATTTTTGCCATGATTAAGTTTTCACCTTTGGCAACATGATCCATAACAAAAGCCCGCATCTCACCTTCAAAACTCTCTATAACAACTCGCCGCGCTCCAAATGCGTCAATTAAAAATCTCAAACAGTGTATTGCACGAAGCCTTAACTCAGAATCTTTAAAATTCTCAACAATCTCATTCCAACATATCCGTGCAATTCTCACAGCCTCAACATCTTCGCATAACTGAGCATATAGAACCAATGCATCACGCCCACGCGAGTCAGTAGGTATATGTGAGACAGGAACTTCCATAGGATTTGATAGAAGTTTAATCGTTACAAAATACTCAAGAAAACGCCGATGAACAAATGCAAAAGACTTATCCTCCCCCTGTGTAACTCGCGCAATACGTGCATAATCAAGAATATCTACTACAGCGTCAACTTCTTCAGATTTAAAATGTTGACTAATAATTTTTACAGGAGCCTCAAGGCCGAAAGCTGATGATTTAAAAACGAACCAAGCAAGCTCTATAGATACCTTTTTAACTTGTTCAATGGACAAATTAGCACGTCTTATTCGGGCCACACAAGCATCCAACCTAACGTTAATATATCCTTCAAATATTTGAGGCTGGCTAATCGGCAAGTCATGATTAGCTTTAACCCACGAGCCTAGCAAAGCCATCATGAACGGGTTACGGGCGAGAGGAATAAGATCAGAGCGCTGAGTAAAAAGCCTTCTCCGAAGCCCTTCATCAAATTCAGGATATCTACTTAGCGCGTCAGAAATACTTATTTCCGAAAGAGGTCTAATCTCTAGTATTTTTTGAGCCTGAAACGCTTGAGTTGGCCGCCTAAAAACACGTGACGCAAGGACCCCACGAGATAGTGGATGCGTCCTAATAAATCGAGAAATCAAGTCAGACAACGCATTTATAACATCTGAATCCTCGTCAGCGTCCAACAACTCAGACATCTCGTCAAATGAGTCAAAAATAAAAAAAAGCCGACCAGACCGCCAAAGCTTCCGAAAATAGGCATCTACAAACTCCTCAGTAAACACATCTCCCCGACGTCGCAAGCTCTCCATTACAAAATTCTCTAGCTCGCTAACTTCAAAATAAAGGTTTTGTTCCTGCTTAACATCTGAGCGCACCCATTCACGTAGATTTATATAGATTGGAATACGGCTCCTACCGACTTCAGAAAACATATCTCGAGCAAGCTTTCGTAAAGCCACGCTTTTTCCAGCCCCTGGCACTCCAAGTATCAAGAAAGCTTGAGCATGCCTATCTTTTCGAATGGCTTCTTGGAGATTGATTATTTTTCTACGCGAGGAAATTCTATTGCTCGACAAAACCTCAACTTCAGCTTGTAGTTCAGTATAATATTCTGGGCTCCAGTTACTTTTCTGATCGACACTAATTAAATCTCGATGCAAAGCATTACAAAAAGCTTCCAGCTTGCGCTTAAAGCTCTCATCAGGAAAGTCTTTATCCAATGGAACTGGATGGCCACCCCCAATGGGATCTTCACGCATAAAATAATTCACAATAAAGATCACTGCAAAAACGAAAAACAATACAGCGGGCGGAGGCTGCCCACTCAACCGCAATGACTTGATCCAGGCTGGAGCAGATGAAAACTGTGGAGTTTCCCAAAAAACAACCAGCAGATCATTTGCAAATCCTGACCAACCTCCCCAAGCCGCTGCTAGCCCTAGAGTTCCAACAATACAGAACATTCGAATTTTATTTTTACCATAACCCGCCGGCATCACCAATGGGCGCAATAGATATACCATTACGGATATCAAAATTGCGAAGAAAAATGCTGCTCCACCCGAAACCCAATATGCTGTACCGACCACGGACGAAACAATTACTAAAACAGCGATAAAGAACTTATGACTTCCCGTCATATTCACCTCCCTCTATATTGAGCAAAAGCATAATTACAAATACTTAGCAAACAACCTCACAAACGCCAACTCACAAAAATTAAAACCGCTCACCCAAAGATATAATTTTCACCCCCCCAATTCGCACAAAAGATAGATTCTCAAGCAAAACACCTGAAGCTCTATAGAGTGAAAATTACCCTCCTAAAAATCACTTTTATTCAGATATTACCTACCATAATGTAGATAAATATAGCTTTTTCCGCACTGACAAAGGAATACCTGGGAGTGAATTAGGCTTTTTAAAACCAGGCACAATCTGTGCCTACAGTCAGCCTCGAATTGGAGCCCTATTCGCTACATGGAGGAGATAGGGCTAACAGCTCAAAAAAGCTCACCCAACACCGCTGGCTCCCAATTCATGATCACCAGCTCACCGCTCACCCCGGCCGAGCTGGTGCGCTGGTTGCCGGTCGTATAGCGGATGTCCAGGGTCTCGAAGTGGAACCCCTCGAACACCTGCCGGATATCAGGATGGTCATTGATGCTGACCATGACCTTGCCTTTGCAGCGCCGCATGAAGTCGGCCATGGCCTGGTACTGGTCGAACCCAAAGTTCACGCCATACCCTGCGGTTTGCCAATACGGCGGATCCATATAAAGAAAGGAATGCGGCCGGTCGTAGCGCTCAGCGCATTCCAACCAAGGCAAGTTCTCGACGTATGTGCCGGCAAGCCGCTGCCAAGCCGCAGACAGGTTTTCCTCGATCCGCAGCAGGTTAATAGCAGGCCCGGTCGTGGCAGTGCCGAACGTCTGGCCTGAGACCTTGCCACCGAACGCATGCTGCTGCAGGTAGAAGAACCGGGCGGCACGCTGGATGTCGGTCAGGGTTTCGGGCCGGGTCATCTTCTGCCATTCGAAGATTTGCCGGGATGAAAGCGCCCATTTGAACTGGCGGATAAACTCTTCAAGGTGATTTTGGACAACGCGATAGAGCGTCACCAAGTCGCCGTTGATGTCGTTCAAGACTTCAACAGGCGCTGCCTGGGGACGCAAAAAGTAGAGGGCCGCACCGCCAGCGAATACTTCAACGTAGCATTCGTGGGGTGGGAACAGCGGAATGAGACGGTCGGCCAAGCGGCGTTTGCCGCCCATCCAGGGAACGATTGGAGAGGACATTGATTGCAAGCCTTTACTGTATGAATAGACAGGTGATAGGCTCCGTTCGCTTTGTGCACGAAGCGGGGCCTTGGCTGGACTTGCAGGAATGGACTGCGGGTTCGGTGACCGACACCGGATGTTGACGCATCCAGTGTCGGCCGCTCCTTTACTACGAATTTCTTTCAGCATTGCGGTGGCCAACAAGCCATGGCCTGTCGACCGCGAAGAAAAGTCACGTCATCAGTCGAGCGCGCCATAGGCCTGCTCGCACGTCAGCCCCCTGCTCCGCCCTTGATCAGCATATTCCGCCAGATCTCCCGCTCTTTCGTCAGCGCGCTTGAGCACGTCGGCAAGCACCAGGACGGCGCGGGTTGCTGCCGAGCTTGCAGCGGCAGTGCAGGGATGGCTGCCGGTTTGACTGGCGAGACGGCAGCCGCGCCTGTTCTTTCTCGCGTTCGCTTGCCTGAGCCGGCGCCCCTGCCTGCTGAACGCCGGAATCGCGCGCACTTCAGCGGAATTACTGGCAAGCAGTTGGCGATGACTACAGATGCCCTCAATCCCAAAGCCTGGATGGATCTGGATGTGCAGTATTGGGAAGGACCGGTGACGGTGAGTGGCAGTCAGGAGGGGGTTGGGTATCTGGAGATGACGGGGTATTAATTATAGAAGTGCAGTGTATCCACCCCACGCTTATAATCGATTGATCTAAAACTCCCACTCTCTCACCGGGTCAGTTTCTGGGTGACTGCTCTTAAGGTCACCTCCCCAACGGAAACCCGGTAAGGACATATGTGCGGACTCGCAGGCGAACTACGTTTTGACAATCAACCAGCGGACCTAGCCGCTGTTGAACGAATCACTCATGATCTGGCGCCTCGCGGCCCGGATGCGTGGGGTTTTCATAGCCAGGGGCCAGTTGCCCTGGGCCATCGTCGTCTGAAGATCATGGATCTGTCCGACGGCTCGGCGCAGCCGATGATCGACAACCAGTTGGGTCTGTCGCTGGCCTTCAACGGCGCCATTTATAACTTCCCGGAATTACGCGCAGAACTTGAAGCCTTGGGCTATGCGTTCTACTCCGGTGGCGACACCGAAGTGCTGCTCAAGGGCTATCACGCCTGGGGCAAGGACATGCTGCCCAAGCTCAATGGCATGTTTGCCTTTGCCATCTGGGAACGTGACAGCAAGCGCCTGTTCATTGCCCGCGACCGTCTGGGCGTCAAGCCGCTGTACCTGTCGAAAACCGACAAGCGTCTGCGCTTTGCCTCCAGCCTGCCAGCGCTGCTCAAGGGCGGCGATATCAGCGGCATGCTCGACCCGGTCGCGCTCAATCACTACCTGAACTTCCATGCCGTGGTGCCTGCACCGCGCACCCTGCTGGCCGGCGTCGAGAAACTTCCGCCAGCCAGCTGGTTGCTGATCGATGCCGACGGCAAAAGCGAGCAACAGGTGTGGTGGACCCTGCCTTACGCGCCTCGTGAAGACGAGCGCAACCTGAGCTTCGAAGACTGGCGCGGGCGTGTGCTCGACAGCACCCGCGAAGCGGTGGCGATTCGTCAGCGTGCGGCGGTGGATGTCGGTGTGCTGCTTTCGGGCGGCGTCGACTCCAGCATGCTGGTGGGCCTGCTGCGTGAGGTCGGTGCCGAGAATCTGTCGACTTTCTCCATCGGTTTTGAAGATGCCGGTGGCGAACGCGGCGACGAGTTCCAGTATTCGGACCTGATTGCCAAGCATTACGGCACCAACCATCACCAGTTGCGCATTAAAGAAAGCGAGATCATCGAGCAGTTGCCAGCGGCCTTCCGGGCCATGAGCGAGCCGATGGTCAGCCATGACTGCATCGCCTTCTATCTGCTGTCGCGTGAAGTGGCCAAGCATTGCAAGGTCGTGCAGAGCGGCCAGGGCGCCGACGAGCTGTTTGCCGGTTATCACTGGTACCCGCAAGTCGATGGCGCCAGCGATCCGGTGGCCGCCTATCGCGCCGCCTTCGTTGACCGCAGCTACGATGAATATGCCGCCACCGTGCAGCCGAAATGGTTGCTCGACCACGACGCGTCCGGCGATTTCGTCCGCGAGCACTTCGCCCAGCCGGGTGCGGACGCTGCGGTCGACAAGGCGCTGCGTCTGGACAGCACCGTGATGCTGGTCGATGACCCGGTCAAGCGCGTCGACAATATGACCATGGCCTGGGGCCTGGAAGCGCGTACGCCGTTTCTGGATTACCGCCTGGTCGAGCTGTCGGCACGTGTTCCAGCACGTTTCAAGCTGCCCAATGGCGGCAAGCACGTGCTCAAGGAAGCGGCACGCCTGGTGATTCCGGCCGAGGTGATCGACCGTAAGAAAGGCTATTTCCCGGTACCGGGCCTCAAGCATCTGGAAGGCAACACCCTGAACTGGGTGCGCGAGCTGTTGCTCGACCCTAGCCAGGATCGCGGCCTGTTCAACCCGGCCATTGTCGACACCCTGCTGACCAACCCCAAGGACCAGCTCACGCCACTGCGCGGCTCCAAGCTGTGGCAGCTGGCGGCCTTGAACCTGTGGCTGAGCGAACAAGGACTCTGATTGATGAAATCCAACGCCACCACTTACAGTCAGCGTTTGATGCGCCGTCAGTCACCGTCCTACGAGCGTTTACAGGCGCAGTTTGCCGAAGACGGCAACCAGACCGACGGCGGGCCGCTGGCCCTGCACTGCGGCTGGGGACGACTGCTGGTCGGTCACACGTACCCTGAGCCTGCGGCACTGGCTCAGGAGCTGCTCAACGAAAAACCCGGCGAGCGCGATATCGCGCTTTACGTGGCGGCTCCCCAGCAAGTGCTGGCCCAGGCACCGCAGCAATTGTTTCTTGATCCCTCCGACACGCTGCGCCTGTGGTTCAGCGACTACCGTCCGGCGCAGCGGGTGTTTCGCGGCTTTCGGATTCGCCGGGCGCAGAACGAGGCTGACTGGCAGGCGATCAATAACCTGTATCTGGCGCGTGGCATGCTGCCTATCGACCCGACCCTGCTGACACCGCGCCACGAAGGTGGTCCGGTGTACTGGCTGGCCGAGGACGAAGGCACCAATGCCGTTATCGGCAGCGTGATGGGCCTGAATCATTTGAAGGCGTTTCACGACCCCGAAAAAGGCAGCAGCCTGTGGTGCCTGGCGGTGGACCCGAACTGCACACGCCCCGGCGTGGGTGAAGTGCTGGTGCGTCATCTGATCGAGCACTTCATGAGCCGTGGCCTGAGTTACCTGGACCTGTCGGTGCTGCATGACAACCATCAGGCCAAGGCGCTGTACGCCAAACTGGATTTCCGCACCCTGCCGACCTTCGCCATCAAGCGCAAGAACGGCATCAACGAGGTGCTGTTTCTCGGTCCCGGCCCGCAGGCGGATTTCAATCCTTATGCGCGAATCATCGTCGAAGAAGCCCATCGTCGCGGCATTGATGTACAGGTCGACGATGCCGATGCCGGGCTGTTCACCTTGAGTTATGGCGGTCGTCGCATCCGTTGCCGTGAGTCGCTCAGCGACCTGACCAGCGCGGTGAGCATGACGCTGTGCCAGGACAAAAGCCTGACCCACCGCACACTCAAGACCGCGGGTTTAAGCCTGCCGGCCCAGCAGCGTGCCGGTAACGCCGATGACAACCTGGCATTTCTCGAAGAGCACGGCCGCGTGGTGGTCAAGCCGCTGGATGGCGAGCAAGGCCAGGGCGTGGCCGTGGACCTGCGTACCATTGAAGACGTGCAACAGGCCATCGAGCGCGCCCGGCAGTTCGACACCCGGGTGATTCTGGAAAGCTTCCATGAAGGCCTCGACCTGCGCATCGTGGTCATCGGCTTTGACGTGGTCGCCGCCGCGATCCGCCGGCCTGCCGAAATCCTCGGCGACGGCCGGCACACCGTCAAACAGCTGATCGAAGCCCAGAGTCGCCGCCGCGCCGCTGCTACCGGTGGTGAAAGCCGCATCCCGATGGATGAAGAAACCGAGCGCACCGTGCGCGAGGCAGGCTTTGAGTACGACAGCATCCTGCCGATGGACCAGCGCCTGGCCGTGCGCCGGACCGCCAACCTGCACACTGGCGGTTGCCTGGAAGACGTCACCGCCATCCTTCATCCCGTGCTGGTGGACGCCGCTGTGCGTGCCGCCCGTGCACTGGATATCCCGGTCGTCGGCCTGGACCTGATGGTGCCTGCCGCCGACCAGCCTGAATATGTGTTCATCGAGGCCAACGAACGGGTAGGCCTGGCCAATCATGAACCGCAACCCACCGCCGAGCGCTTTGTTGATCTACTGTTTCCACATAGCCTGCCCGCCCATCACTGAACAGCAGCTACAAGCCGCCAGCTTCAAGGTGCAAGTGGCCTTCACGCCGCTTGCAGCTTGTGGCTTCAAGCTTGCCGTTGCTCCGAAGGAGCCTCCACATGCCTGATGCAAATATCCCTGATCCGGATCTGAATTATCTGCAGAAAGTCCTGCTGGAAATGCTCGCGATTCCCAGCCCCACCGGTTTTACCGACACCATCGTGCGCTATGTTGCCGAGCGCCTGGAAGAACTCGATATTCCCTTTGAGCTGACCCGGCGCGGCACCATCCGCGCCACGCTCAAGGGCCGCAAGAACAGCCCCGATCGCGCGGTTTCGGCGCACCTGGACACCATTGGCGCCAGTGTGCGCGAGGTCAAGGACAATGGCCGGCTCTCGCTGGCACCGGTCGGTTGCTGGTCGAGCCGCTTTGCCGAAGGTAGCCGTGTCAGCGTGTTTACCGACACCGGCGTGATCCGTGGCAGCGTGCTGCCGCTACTGGCCTCGGGACATGCCTTCAACACCGCCGTGGACCAGATGCCGGTCAGCTGGGACCACGTGGAACTGCGCCTGGACGCCTACTGCGCCACGCGCGCAGATTGTGAGTCGCTGGGCGTGGGCATCGGCGACTTTGTCGCCTTCGATCCGCTGCCGGAGTTTACCGAAAGCGGCCACATCAGCGCCCGCCACCTGGACGACAAGGCCGGTGTAGCGGCGTTGCTGGCAGCCCTTAAAGCGGTCAAAGACAGTGGCGCGGAGCCGGTGATCGACTGCCATCCGCTGTTTACCATCACCGAAGAAACCGGCACCGGCGCGGCCGGCGCATTGCCGTGGGATGTCAGCGAGTTCGTTGGCATTGACATCGCCCCGGTCGCGCCGGGCCAGCACTCCAGTGAGCATGCGGTCAGCGTGGCCATGCAGGATTCCGGCGGCCCTTACGACTATCACCTGTCCCGGCACCTGCTGCGCCTGGGCGTCGACAACGAACTGCCGGTGCGCCGCGATGTGTTTCGCTACTACTTCAGCGATGCCCACTCGGCGATTACCTCCGGGCACGACATCCGTACAGCGTTGCTGGCGTTTGGCTGCGATGCGACGCATGGCTATGAACGCACGCACATCGACAGCCTGGCGGCCTTGAGCAAACTGCTCAGTGCCTACATCCTCAGCCCGCCGGTGTTTGCCAGCGATGCACAACCGGGCAAGGCGTCGCTTGAAAGCTTCAGCCATCAGCTTGAGCACGACACGCAGATGGAACCGGAAACCCGTGTGCCGCCGGTGGACAGCCTGATCGGCCAGGGCCGCGAGGAATAAAGGCTTGCCCGCATTGGACCGCTCAAGGGTCCAATGCGGGTGCACATCTGCCAGCCCTGCACTATCATCCCCGGCCCTGCCGTGAGAGCCGACCATGCTGATTCCGTACGACCAACTCGAACCTGAAACCCTGACCCGCCTGATCGAGGACTTTGTCAGCCGCGACGGCACCGACAATGGTGATGACACGCCCCAGGAAACCCGCGTGCTGCGCGTGCGTCATGCCCTGAGCAAAGGTCAGGCGGTGATCTTTTTCGATATTGAAAGCCAGCAGTGCCAACTGATGGCCCGCCATCAAGTGCCCAAGGAAATGTTCGACTGAGCGCGCTCAGGCCGCCGGCGATTGCGGTCGTTCCTGCGGCTCGGACAACGTCTTGGCGATGCGTCGAAACACCTCGGCGCGATGAATCTTGATGTGCTTGGGGGCTTCGAAGCCGAAGCGCACCTGATTGCCGCTCACCCCGAGAATCTGCACGGTGATCTCGTCACCGATGGAAAAGGTTTCGCCCACTTCCCGCGTCAGTACCAGCATGTTCCTGCTCTCTTGTTATCAAGTAAGCAGGCAGAGTGCCGCGCATGGCACAGTGCTTCAACGCAGCCCTGAAAAATCAGCCATGTCCTGCAAACCCGCCGGCATCGACTGAAGGAAACGTCTTACAGGAAAGCGAAATCTTGTAGGAAACGCCTTGAAAATGGCCTTTTTCAGGAGGCTGTGCCGCGTGGTCCCCAGAGGATAATCGTCGCGCCCAACACACACAGGGCGACGCCCAGCCAGTCGGAATTCAAGGGCCTGACCTTTTCCACCAGCGCCAGCCAGGCAATCGAGGCCACGATGTAAATCCCGCCGTAAGCGGCATAGGCCCGACCGGCGTAGGCGGCTTCGACGCGCGTCAATAGCAGGGCAAAAACCGTGAGGCTGATCAGCGCCGGGATCACCCACAAGGCACTCTTGCCCTGGCGCAGCCACAGCCAGAAGGCGTAGCAGCCAAAAATCTCGAACAGCGCCGCAATGAAGAACCACAGGTAATTGAGCACAGTACGGCCTCGTCAGCGATACAGAAAAAGGTGGCTACCCTAGCAGAAATCCACCTATCAAGACCTCGAACGCCGTGTACCCAGCCAGCGTCTGAGCACCCAGCCATAACCCAGAATATTGACCAGCAGCACAATCGAGCCCAGCCATAGCTGGATCGACATCGTCAGCCCGGCCGGATAGATCAGCGGAATCAGATAGTGCTCGACGAACCCGCCGCTATAACCCTGATCGCCGGCCTGCAGGCGCAGGCTGTTTTCCAGCGGCGTGAGCGGGCAGTACAGGTGCAGGAATTCCACTGCCATGCCCCAGAGCACAGCGGGCAGGTGCAACAGTGCAAGCCAGGGCCGGTAAGCCACCAGCAAAGCCCCGCACAAGACGAAAACTATAAACAGCAAATGCACGACCACCACCAGATCGGCGGCCAGACGAATCAGCATGCACGAGTACCTTTTATCGGGGCCATATTCAAGTCAACGGCGATACTGCAGCGCCTGACAAGTTCAATCTTTCTACAACTAATAAAAAAGCGATTATCCCTGATAACAAAAGTTTCAAAAACCTTACATATTCAAAAAACCCTTTAAAAACAAATAATTACTAATTTGTAAAAAAATATTCATGGCCATCAGAACCTTTCTCGAATACCCAGAGTCGGAGTATTCAAGAGGCCTGCAAACTTGATGCCTACAGGGTCAGGAATTAACGGCAATCTTCGTTACCATAATCGAAAGAAGGAACTCGTCATGGGCATCAGTACCATTCTTATCATCGTCTTGATCCTGCTGCTGGTCGGCGGCCTGCCAGTCTTCCCTCACTCGCGCAGCTGGGGTTACGGCCCGTCCGGCGTGATCGGTACGATTCTGATCATTCTGCTGGTGTTGGTATTACTGGGCAGAATATGAATCAAGGTTCGCCTGCAAAGCGGACCTGAACAAAAAAAGCAGCCCGAGGGCTGCTTTTTTGTTGTGCCGGGTTTAACCGTCAGTGCGAAACCGCACCGCTGGCGCCCAGGCCGGTTTGCGAACGGACGAACTGTGGAATGAACAGCGCACGCTCATCAGCTGCTGCCTTGGACTTGTCGGTGATCGAGAAGAACCAGATGCCGACAAAGGCGATGATGATCGAGAACAGCGCCGGGTACTCGTACGGGAAAATCGCTTTCGGGTTGTGCAGGATCTGCACCCAGATGGTCGGACCGAGCACCATCAGCACGACAGCGCTGATCAGGCCCATCCAGCCGCCGATCATGGCGCCACGGGTGGTCAGGTTTTTCCAGTACATCGAGAGCAACAGCACCGGGAAGTTGCAGCTCGCTGCGATGGAGAATGCCAGGCCGACCATGAACGCGATGTTCTGGCTCTCGAAGGCGATACCCAGGACGATGGCAACCACAGCCAGAGCAATGGTGGTCATCTTCGATACGCGGATCTCGTCTTTTTCGTTGGCCTTGCCCTTCTTCACCACGCTGGCGTACAGGTCGTGCGACACCGCCGAAGCACCGGCCAGGGTCAGGCCCGCAACCACTGCCAGGATCGTTGCGAAAGCCACCGCCGAGATGAAGCCCAGGAACAGGCTGCCGCCCACGGCATTCGCCAGGTGCACCGCCGCCATGTTGTTACCACCGATCAACGCACCGGCTGCATCCTTGAACATCGGGTTGGTGCTGACCAGCAGGATCGCGCCGAAGCCGATAATGAAGGTCAGGATGTAGAAGTAACCGATGAAACCGGTGGCGTAGAACACCGACTTGCGGGCTTCCTTGGCGTCGCTGACAGTGAAGAAGCGCATCAGGATGTGTGGCAGGCCAGCGGTACCGAACATCAGGGCCAGGCCCAGCGAGAACGCCGAGACCGGATCCTTGACCAGACCGCCAGGGCTCATGATCGCCTCACCTTTAGGGTGAACGGCAACCGCCTGGGCGAACAGCTGGTTGAAGTCGAAGTTGACGTGCTTCATGACCATCAAGGCCATGAACGAGGCACCGGAGAGCAGCATCACCGCCTTGATGATCTGTACCCAGGTGGTCGCCAGCATGCCGCCGAACAGGACGTACAGGCACATCAGGATACCGACCAGAATCACCGCAACGGTGTAGTCCAGGCCGAACAGCAGCTGGATCAGCTTGCCGGCACCGACCATTTGCGCGATCAGGTAGAACGCCACCACCACCAGTGAGCCACAGGCAGACAAGGTGCGGATTTCCATTTGCTTGAGGCGATACGACGCCACGTCGGCAAAGGTGTATTTACCCAGGTTACGCAGGCGTTCGGCGATCAGGAACAGAATGATCGGCCAGCCCACCAGGAAGCCGATCGAGTAGATCAGGCCGTCGTAGCCGGAGGTGTACACCAGCGCGGAAATACCCAGGAAGGAAGCAGCCGACATGTAGTCGCCCGCAATGGCCAGGCCGTTCTGAAAACCGGTGATCTTGCCGCCGGCGGCATAGTAGTCGGAAGCCGATTTGTTTTTCTTCGACGCCCAGTAGGTGATGTAGAGGGTGAACAGGACGAACGCCACGAACATGACGATCGCCGGAACGTTCAGCGGTTGCTTCTGCACAGCGCCCGTGAGGGCATCGGCGGCCAGCAGAGCCGGCGCAAACGCTGCGAGACCAATGCCTGCAAAGAGACGACGGATCATTGCTGAATCTCCTTGAGCACGGCGTTGTTCAGATCGTCGAATTCACCGTTGGCGCGGCGTACATAAATGCCGGTCAGGATGAATGCTGTCAGGATCAGGCCAACGCCGATCGGCATGCCCCAGGTAATAGTCGATGTAGCGCTGAGTCTGGCACCCAGAATATGCGGCCCATAAGCAATCAGAAGAATGAAGCAAGCGTAAAGCCCAAGCATGATCGCCGAGAGAATCCAGGCGAAACGTTCTCGCTTGGCAACCAGCTCTTTGAAGCGCGGGTTGTTCTGTATCGTTTGATAGATGCTGTCGTTCATTGTTTTTGTCCTCGCAGCACGGAAGAGATGACACAACTTTACTTTAGTCCGCTGCGGGGCCGACTCCAGACGACCTTAGTATTAGAACGACATTAATTCTGTGCACCTGGCTGAAATGACCTGAAAAAAAACCACCCGACGCTAGCGCCGGGTGGTTTTCGACAGGCGGCCCGCAGGCCGCCAGATAAACGGGGGAGTGTCTTACTTGGCCGTCCAGGCAGCCACACGCTCAGGGTTTTTGGCAACCCAGTCCTTCGCCGCCGCTTCAGGCTTGGCGCCGTCCTGAATAGCCAGCATCACGGTGCCGATCTCGTCCTTGGATTCCCACTGGAACTTCTTCAGGAACGCGACCACATCCGGGGCTTTCTTTTCAAGGCTCAGGCTGCCGACGCTGTTAACGGTCTCAGCGGCGCCATAGACACCTTTAGGGTCTTCCAGGAAACGCAGTTTCCACTTGGCGAACATCCAGTGCGGCACCCAGCCGGTGACGGCGATGGATTCGTTGCGTTTTTCTGCGCGGGTCAGTTCGGCAATCATGCCGGCCCCGGAGCTGGCCTGCAGTTTGTAGCTGTCCAGACCATAGTCCTTGATTGCCTGATCGGTCTTGAGCATGACGCCTGCACCGGCATCGATACCGGTGATCTTGTTCTTGAAAGACTCATCGGTCTTGAGGTCGGCAATGCTGATGGCCTTGACGTACTCCGGCACGATCAGGCCGATCTTGGCGTCCTTGAAGTTGGGACCGTAGTCGACCACCTGGTCCTTGTACTTGGCGATGTATTCACCATGCGTGCCCGGCAACCAGGCCGACAGAATCAGGTCCAGTTTGTCGGTAGCCACCGCTTGCCACATGATCCCGGCAGCGACGGACTGCAACTTGACGTCATAGCCCAGCTTTTGCTTGAGCACTTCAGCGGCGACAAAAGTCGTGGCGACACTGTCGGACCAGCCTTCGACATAGCCGATGCTCACGGTCTTGGTTTCAGCAATGGCCAGCGTGGAACTGGCGGCGAGTGCCAGAGCGGCACCCGCCCCCAGGAGTTTGCGCATATTCATCATTACTTCCCCGGTAGAGTTCTGCACCGACAAGGGTCGGGCATCGTTGACGTTGTTTTCTGGGCCACGCACCACGCCCGAAGAGGGGCAATGCGGGGCCCTTCACGTTTCAAGCACTCTTGCGCGCAGTGACACCCACTGCATCGACCCGTTGATCATCTGCCCGGTTGCTGAACGGTCATGCTCTGTCAGCGACTCCCAGGCAGCGGTAAACGACATCACAGAGCCATCAACGACAAACCCGTACAAAAGCGTCCCGGTCATGAGAAGAAACACAATGTGTTACCGCCTATTCCGGCCCGGTCCAGCGAACGGGTAACACGGAAACACATCAGGGCCAGAAACCGTTTCAGGTGTTCGGGTGATTTTTTTAAGTTATTGATTTTAAAGGCTTTTAAAAAGTTGGCACAGCACCTGCTATATCTCTGGCACAACAAGAACAAAAACAAGCAGCAACCCAATAAAAACAAGACGTACGGCTCTGACATAACAAGAACAACACGGACAGAGACGAAGCCAACTGATTTTTTTGGAGTAGACACGCTTCACCGGGTCTTTTGCGGAAGACCACGCAGCCAGGCACAGAACAATAAAACTACCTTCAGGTAGCCCCGCACTGGTTGGATCGCGCTGTTGTGCAGGCAGTCGATTGAAGCAAGTCAGCGCTCAAAAAAATACGTTTGCTCTTGGCCCCGCATGGGGGTCGCAAGAATGCAGTGAAGGGCGGATCGACAAAAACAACAACAGACCGCCCTATAAAAATAAAAAGAGCACGCGAAAAACCACTGAAAAGGGAGCCTATGGCTCCCTTTGTGCTTTATGGCGTTCTGTGCGCGCCTGCAAAAAAACGCACATCTCTACATTCCCCAAACCCGGGAGAGTGTATCGTTTCACCCACTTCATAAAGATCGCTCGCCGATACGGCACTTTGGCAGTATGCCAATGGTCATAGGCTGCGTACCTTACCCTGCTCTTCTTTCCATGGGATTCAGTCATGCTCCGTCTCCTGCGCTTCGCTGCAGTCCTGGGTGGCCTCTGTTTAAGTGCAGCCGCCCTGGCGAAAAACGTCGATCCAGCCACTTATGGCTACCCGCTGACTAATCCGTTCGAAGCGACTATCGCCACAACGCCACCCGACTTGCGGCCAGACCTGCCTGCCGATGAAGACATCGACCAGGACGATTACACCCTCAACCTGCACCCGGAACGCGAGTTCACCCTGCCCGACAACTTCTGGGCGGTGAAGAAACTGCGTTACCGCCTGGCCAAACAGGATCATGCCGCCCCGCTGATTTTCCTGATTGCCGGCACCGGTGCGCCGTATAACAGCACCATCAACGAGTTCCTCAAGAAGTTGTACTACGGTGCCGGCTACCATGTCGTGCAACTGTCGTCACCCACCAGCTATGACTTCATGAGTTCGGCGTCGCGCTATGCCACGCCAGGCCTGTCCAAGGAAGATGCCGAAGACATCTACCGGGTCATGCAGGCCATTCGTGCCCAGAATGCACAATTGCCGATTACCGACTTTTACCTGACCGGTTACAGCCTCGGCGCATTGAATGCCGCGTTTGTCAGCAAGCTGGATGAAACCCGGCGCAGTTTCAACTTCAAGAAAGTGCTGCTGCTCAACCCGCCGGTCAACCTGTACACCTCGGTGTCCAACCTGGACAAGCTGGTACAGACCCAGGTCAAGGGCATCAATAACACCACCACGTTCTATGAACTGGTGCTGGCCAAGCTGACCCGTTACTTTCAGCAAAAAGGCTACATCGACCTCAACGACGCGCTGCTCTATGACTTCCAGTTGTCCAAGGAACACTTGAGCAACGAACAGATGGCCATGCTGATCGGCACTTCGTTCCGCTTCTCGTCGGCCGACATCGCCTTTACCTCGGACCTGATCAACCGCCGCGGCCTGATCATCCCGCCGAAATTCCCGATTACCGAAGGCACCAGCCTGACGCCGTTTCTCAAGCGCGCCATGCAGTGCGACTTCGATTGCTACATGACCGAGCAACTGATCCCCATGTGGCGCGCGCGTACCGACGGTGGCAGCATGCTGCAACTGGTCGATCAGGTCAGCCTGTACGCACTCAAGGACTACCTGCACACCAGCAGCAAGATCGCCGTCATGCACAACGCCGACGATGTGATTCTGGGCTCCGGTGACCTGGGTTTCCTGCGCCAGACCTTCGGTGATCGCCTGACCGTCTACCCCCATGGCGGGCATTGCGGCAACATTAACTACCGCGTCAACAGCGACGCCATGCTGGAGTTCTTCCGTGGCTAAACGTCTCTTGCTTCTTGCCGCCCTGCTGGTTGCCGGTACGGCTCAGGCCGAAAAAACCGACATTTCCCACGCCACCAAGGACGAGGCCACCGTGGTGCGCCAGTACGAGGCCGACGGTTTTACCCAGCCGCTGAAATCGCTGAAGTTCAACCCGGGCCTGGATCAGCGCGAATTCGAGCGTGCCTCGATCAACGCCCTGGAAGTTTTCGACCCGCTGGAGTCGTGGAACCGCCGCGTTTACCACTTCAACTACCGCTTCGACGAGTGGGTGTTCCTGCCGGTGGTCGATGGCTACCGCTACATCACTCCGGGCTTCGTGCGCAGTGGCGTCAGCAACTTCTTCGGCAACCTGGGCGATGTACCGAACCTGGTCAACAGCCTGCTGCAGTTCAAGGGCCAGCGCTCGCTGCAAACCACCGGACGCCTGCTGCTTAACACCACCATCGGCGTGGCCGGCCTCTGGGACCCGGCAACCCTGATGGGCCTGCCCAGACAGAGTGAAGACTTCGGTCAGACCCTGGGCTTCTATGGCGTACCGGCAGGTCCCTACATCGTGCTGCCACTGTTCGGCCCTTCCAACCTGCGCGACACCGGCGGGCTGATATTCGATGTCGCCGCCGAAGCACAGATCAACTTCCTCAATGTGGCCCAGGTCAGCAGCGACCACCCGGAGATTCTCCTGTTGCGCGCCATCGACCGCCGCTATATGACCAGCTTCCGCTACGGCCAGATGAACTCGCCGTTCGAGTATGAGAAAGTTCGGTATGTGTACACCGAGTCGCGCAAGTTGCAGATTGCCGAGTAAGTTACCCAGGCAATGAAAAAGGCCAGTCCGGGAAACCGGACTGGCCTTTTTCATGTTGGCGTATTAATGCGCCGGTACAGGTCCATACTCATTGGTCTCTGCATCACCGGCCTCAAGAAGCAACAAAAGCTGGAGCAGCATGCCGATTATCGGTATCAATGCCAGCAGGCATAACCAGCCGCTGCTGTTGCCATCATGAAAGCGTCGCACCGTCAGCGCCAGTGATGGAAGCCAGACCACGGCGCAGAATAGCGCCATGTGCGGCCCTATAAAGTCGCCGTGATAAAACGTTACTGTGCGTACATCCCACCCAATCATCAGCCCCGACATAACGGTAGTAAATACAAGAAACACCACGAATTCTTTTCTGCTCGAGCGTCCTTCAAAATCAAGACTTTTAAGGAAAACACGACCTATTGTTTTTAACATGGACTCTTAACCTTCAACGTTGACAGCCTGCCATCAGGCCCGCGGCAGTACTGGCCCAAAACGATTTTCCTTTTCTGTAGCAGGCTGAAACAGCAGAAACAGTAGAATGAACGGCCCTACCAACGGAACGAAGTTGACCAGGCACCAGGCGCCACTGCGATCCGAGTCATGGAGGCGGCGCACGCTCAACGCCAGGTTAGGCAGAAAATTGAGGAGCGAGAACACGCCCAGACAAGGCCCTATCCCCCACTCGGGATCAATCCAGTCATTACTAACATCGAGATAAAAAAGAGCCATAGAAGCAGCAATCATGGCGAAAAAATACACCGCATATTCACGAACGCTTGAACGCCCATGAAACTCAAACATCCGGGTGTAAACACTTAAAAGACTATTCATCGACTTACTTCCCTTGCGCACCACATGTGCAATTAACCGGAGCGATCCAGCGCAGGGAGGGCAATATATAGTCAGCGATAGCAACGAGAAGCGGGATAAGTCACCCAGCAATGTAGGAAAACTCAGCAAAAGATGTGAGTCAGCAAAACTGATGTTTATTGCCCTCTCAAAAACATCAAATTATTCGATTGATCCATCAGGAATTTCAAACCCATTCATCAACCCAACCCGCTTACCATGCCCTCCATCGCCACTTGATAAGGAGCGCCGCTCTCATGACTCAATTTCGCAAGGTGCTATCGATCCACACCGGCAAGCCCACCTCCGATGGTGCAGGCGTGCGCCTGACCCGGGTGTTCGGCGGTGCGGGTGTCGAGCAGTTCGATCCCTTCCTGATGCTTGACGAGTTCGGCTCGGACAATCCGGATGAGTACATCGCAGGCTTCCCGCCGCACCCGCACCGAGGCTTCGAGACGGTGACGTACATGCTTGAAGGCCGCATGCGCCATGAAGACCATATGGGCAATGTCGGCTTGCTCCAGGGCGGCGGTGTGCAGTGGATGACGGCTGCGCGCGGCGTTATCCATAGCGAGATGCCGGAGCAGGAAGAAGGCGTGATGCGCGGTTTTCAGTTGTGGCTGAACCTGCCGGGCAAGAACAAGCTGATGGACGCCAGCTACCGGGATATTCAGCCGCAGGATATTCCGCGCCTGACCACCGCCGCCGGTATCGACGTGGTGGTGATTGCCGGCCGCTTCGACGACGGCCAGGTGCAGCAGGACGGTGCGGTGCAACGGCCGGATACCGAGCCGCAGTATTTCGACCTGCACTTGCCGGCAGGCAGCCACATCAGCCCGCAGATCGCGCAAGGCCATCGAGTCTTGCTGTACGTATACGAAGGTCAGATCGAGGTTGCCGGCTGCCCGCAACCGGTGGCGGCCAGTCGCCTGGTACGGCTGGGCGAAGCCGGCGAGCTGCGCATCGACAGTGCCGCCGGTGCGCGGGTATTGCTGATTGCCGGCAAGCCGCTGGGCGAGCCGATCGTGCAATACGGGCCATTCGTGATGAACAGCCGCGAGGAAATCGAGCAAGCGTTTCGCGATTTCAGGGACGACCGGCTGACCGTATAGGCACTAGGCAATGCGCAGAAAACGCTTGAGATCCTCGCTCTGGGCCATGGCGTCATGCCGGCCCAGTTCGATCAATTCGCTGCAATAGCCGGCCTCGAACAACAGATAGCTCAGTACGCTGGCGCCGCTGGTCCTGGTCGCGCCGGGGCCGCGCAGAAAGGTGCGCAATGCGGGTGGCAGTTCGTGGCGGTGACGCGCCGCGATTTCGTCCAGCGGACGGCTGGGCGAAATGACCAGCACCTCAACCGGCGCCATGCCCGGCTGGCAACGCGCTTGCGGGTCGGGCAGCAGTGCACTGAGCGTGTTCAGGCGTTCGAGCAACTCGATATCGCTTTCCAGGCTGTCAATGAACGTGCTGTTGAGCAAATGGCCGCTGATCTGCGCCAGGCTCGGTTGCTGGCCGCTGGTCACGCGGTGCACTGGCGCCTGGGCCTGCACGCCGCGCGGGTTGCCGCTGACGCCGATCACCAGCACCCGGTTGGCGCCCAGGTGCAGCGCCGGGCTGATCGGCGCCGACTGCCGCACTGCGCCATCGCCGAAATACTCCTGCTCGACCTTGACCGGCGCGAACAACAGCGGGATCGCCGAGCTGGCGAGCAGATGATCCACCGTCAATCGCGTCGGCAGGCCCACACGGCGATGGCGCAACCACGGGTCGATAGTGCCCTTGCCCTGATAGAACGTGACGGCCTGCCCGGATTCGTAGCCAAAGGCGGTGACTGCCACGGCGCGCAAGTGCTGGGCTTCAATGGCCTGGTCGATGCCGGAAAGGTCCAGGCGCTCGGTCAGCAGGTCGCGCAAGGGCGAGCTGTTGAGCAAGGCCACCGGCACTTGCGAACCCAGGCCCAGCAGGCTCTTGCCCATGAAGCGCCCGGCCTGGCGAATGACGCCCGGCCAGTCGCTGCGCAGCACCTGATGGCTGCGAAAGTTCTGCCAGAACAGGGTCAAGTGGTGAATGGCGGCGCGAAAGTGCAAGGCATCGCTGGCCAGCTTCACCGCATTGATCGCACCGGCCGAGGTGCCGACGATCACCGGGAATGGATTGGCGGCCCCATAGGGCAGCAACTCGGCGATGCCGGCCAGCACGCCGACCTGATAGGCCGCGCGGGCACCGCCACCGGACAGGATCAGACCGGTGACCGGCTCGATATCGCCGCAAGGGTTTGTCACTACGACGGGTTCAGACATCAAAAAAGAACCTCAGCGATCGCTGTTTTTATTTTTTTGCGTACAACTTGGGCTCACCGGGTGGCCGGCTCTTGAAGCGCCTGTGCGCCCACAGGTATTGCTCGGGGCATTCGGTAATGGCTTTTTCTACCCATTGATTGATGCGCAGGCAATCTTCTTCATCGCTTTGCCCCGGAAAATGATCCAGCGCCGGATGAATCACCAGCCGGTAACCGCTGCCATCGGCCAGGCGCTGCTGGGTGAATGGCACGACGCGGGCGCGGCCCAGCCTGGCAAATTTGCTGGTTGCGGTGACGGTTGCGGCCTGAATACCGAACAGCGGCACAAAAACGCTTTGTTTGGCGCCGTAGTCCTGGTCCGGCGCATACCAGATCGCGCGGCCGTTGCGCAGCAGCTTGAGCATGCCACGCACGTCTTCGCGCTCCACCGCCAGCGAGTCGAGGTTATGCCGCTCGCGACCACGGCGCTGGACGAAGTCGAACAACGGGTTCTTGTGCTCGCGGTACATGCCGTCGATGGTGTGCTGTTGGCCGAGCAATGCAGCGCCGATTTCCAGCGTGGTGAAATGCAGGGCCATGAGAATTACACCTTCGCCCTTCTCATGCGCTTCACGCAGATGCTCAAGCCCCTGGATGTGTGCCAGTTTCGCCAGACGCTGCGGCGACCACCACCAGCTCATGGCCATTTCGAAAAAAGCGATTCCGGTGGACGCAAAGTTTTCCTTGAGCAGTTTCTTGCGCTGGTCGTCGGAAAGTTGCGGGAAACACAGTTCAAGATTGCGTGCGGCGATGGACTTTCGATCAGTTGCAAAGCCGTACATCACCGCGCCCAACAGGCGCCCGATGAACAGCAGCACGCGAAATGGCAGTTGCACAATCAGCCATAACAGCGCCAGCCCCAGCCAGAGCGCCCAGAAACGCGGATGCAGGAAATACGGTCGAAAACGCGGGCGATCCATTTAAGCTTCCGTCAGAACAATGGCTGCGCATTCTACATCGGTTCGCCATCGCTTGCGGCTAGCGGAGGTTCTCGTTATAAGTCACGGCACTTTTAGCGACAAGCCGTTGTCTATGCCGACCATGAGCCAGATCGAATCGCAACACTCCGACCCCGTGTTTCAGCTCAAGGGCAGCATGCTTGCCATCACTGTGATGGAACTGGCGCGCGCCGACCTTGAAGCACTTGATCGTCAATTGGCAGCCAAGGTTGCCCAGGCGCCGAATTTTTTCAGCAATACACCGCTGATTCTGGCTTTGGACAAACTCGCGCCGCATGAAGGGTCCGTCGACCTTCAGGCCCTGGTGCGCCTGTGCCGCCAGCACGGGCTGCGGACCCTGGCGATCCGTGCCAGCCGTATCGAGGACATCGCCGCCGCCATCGCCATCGACCTGCCGGTGCTGCCGCCTTCGGGCGCACGCGAGCGGGCGCTTGACCCGGTCGATGCGGAGCCGGTGAAAAAGATTCCGGAAAAACCACCCGAACCGCTGATCAGGCCGACCCGTGTGGTGACCTCGCCGGTGCGCGGTGGCCAGCAGATTTATGCCCAGGGTGGCGATCTGGTCATCGTTGCACCTGTCAGCCCCGGTGCGGAACTTCTGGCCGATGGCAACATCCATGTCTATGGTCCATTGCGCGGCAGGGCACTGGCCGGTATCAAAGGCGATACCAGGGCACGGATTTTTTGCCAGCAGATGGGTGCCGAGCTGATTTCGATTGCAGGTCAGTACAAGGTGTCCGAAGACCTGCGCCGCGATCCGCTGTGGGGCACCGGGGTACAGATCAGCCTGTCTGGCGATGTGTTGAACATCATTAGGCTTTAACGGATACTGCCGCTATTTATCAAAGCATCTCTGACTGGTTGCGAAGACGTAGCAAAGACTTTAGGAAATCCAGAGAACTTTGTGTTTTATATGGCCGCCTTAATGGGCCGCTTAAAAGCCGATAACTTCCGTGATTTCCATCATTGCCCTACTGACGCCGCTTCAAGGGACGCTCTTCAGGACTGAACAAGTCCGTTTGCTCTAGGGGTGAAACACCTTGGCCAAGATTCTCGTAGTTACATCCGGCAAGGGTGGTGTGGGCAAGACCACCACCAGCGCCGCCATCGGTACCGGCCTCGCCCTGCGTGGCCACAAGACGGTCATCGTCGACTTCGACGTCGGCTTGCGTAACCTCGACCTGATCATGGGCTGCGAACGCCGCGTGGTGTACGACTTCGTCAACGTCGTCAACAACGAAGCCAACCTGCAACAGGCGCTGATCAAGGACAAGAAGATCGAGCACCTGTTCGTACTGGCCGCCAGCCAGACCCGTGACAAGGAAGCGCTGACCAAAGAAGGCGTAGAGCGGGTCCTCAACGAACTTCGCGAAACATTCGAATACATCGTCTGCGATTCGCCGGCGGGCATCGAGACCGGTGCTCACCTGGCCATGTATTTCGCCGACGAAGCCATCGTGGTCACCAACCCGGAAGTGTCTTCGGTTCGCGACTCCGACCGTATGCTGGGCCTGCTGGCCAGCAAGTCGCGTCGTGCCGAAAACGGCGAAGACCCGATCAAGGAACACCTGCTGCTGACCCGCTACAATCCGGAGCGCGTCAGCAAAGGCGAAATGCTCGGCGTGGATGACGTCAAGGACATTCTGGCAGTGACCCTGCTGGGCGTGATCCCTGAATCCCAGGCCGTGCTCAAGGCGTCCAACCAGGGCATCCCGGTCATTCTCGACGAACAGAGCGACGCCGGTCAGGCGTACAGCGATGCCGTCGATCGTCTGCTGGGCAAAACCGTGGATCACCGGTTCCTGGATGTGCACAAGAAAGGATTCTTTGAACGGCTCTTCGGGGGTTGACGCATGAATATTTTTGACTTCTTTCGTGACCGCAAGAAAGCCAACAGCGCTTCGGTTGCGAAAGAGCGTCTACAGATTATTGTGGCGCACGAGCGCGGCCAACGCGGTTTGCAGACCCCCGACTACCTGCCTGCATTGCAGAAGGAGCTGGTGGAAGTGATCCGTAAATACGTCAATATCGAGTCCGATCAAGTGCAGGTAGCTCTGGAAAACCAGGGCAGCTTTTCGATTCTGGAACTCAACGTCACCCTGCCCGATCGCTGATCCCGCAGTCGCCAGCGGCGCAACACACCACTCTCGGGATTGAGAGTGGTGTGTTGCGCCGCTGGCGTTTTTCATGAGGCCTTTTCCCAGCATGCCGTTGTCGAACATCCGCATTCTTCATCAGGACGCCGCCGTCCTGGTGATCGATAAACCTACCTTCCTGCTGTCTGTTCCCGGCCGCGCCGACGACAACAAGGACTGCCTGATCACCCGTCTGCAGGAAAACGGTTACCCCGAGGCGCGGATTGTCCATCGCCTGGACTGGGAAACCTCCGGGATCATCCTGCTGGCCCGTGACCCGGACAGCCACCGCGAGCTGTCGCGTCAATTCCATGACCGCGAAACAGAAAAGGCCTACACCGCACTGTGCTGGGGCCAGCCGGCGCTGGACAGCGGCAGCATCGACCTGCCGTTGCGCTATGACCCGCCGACCAAGCCGCGCCATGTGGTCGACCATGAAGCGGGCAAGCATGCCCTGACCTTCTGGAAAATCGTCGAGCGCCATAGCGACTATTGCCGTGTGGAACTGACCCCCATCACCGGTCGTTCGCACCAGTTGCGCGTGCACATGTTGTCGATTGGCCACCCGTTGCTCGGCGATGGCCTGTACGCCCACGCCGAAGCGCTCGCCGCCTCCGAGCGCTTGTGCCTGCACGCCAGCATGCTGAGCTTTACCCATCCGCTCAGCGGCGAACGTTTGCGCTTCGAGTGCCCGGCGCCGTTCTGAATCGATGCGAGCAATGCGTGACCACATGTTGCCAGCCAATGCGTTAAACTCGCGCCATTGCTGTCTGGAGTGATTTATGCGTGAAGAGTTGAACAAAGGCCTGATCGACTTCCTCAAGGCCTCGCCTACCCCGTTCCATGCCACTGCAACCCTGGTGCAACATCTGGAAGCCGGTGGCTTCCAGCGTCTGGATGAACGTGATACCTGGGCTGTCGAATCGGGAGGCCGTTATTACGTTACCCGCAACGACTCTTCCATCATCGCCTTTCGCATGGGCCGTCATTCGCCCCTGATCGGCGGCATTCGCATGGTCGGCGCCCATACCGACAGCCCGTGCCTGCGGGTCAAGCCGCAGCCGGAGCTGCAACGCCAGGGCTTCTGGCAACTGGGCGTGGAAGTCTATGGCGGTGCCCTGCTGGCACCGTGGTTCGACCGCGACCTGTCGCTGGCCGGACGCGTGACCTTTCGCCGCGATGGCCGGGTCGAAAGCCAGCTGATCGACTTCAAGCTGCCCATCGCCGTCATTCCCAACCTGGCGATCCACCTCAATCGCACCGCCAACGAAGGCTGGCCGATCAATGCCCAGCTCGAATTGCCGCCGATCGTTGCGCAAGTGGCCGGTGACGAGCGCCCGGACTTCCGCGCCTTGCTCACCGAGCAACTGGCCCGTGAGCACGACCTGATCGCCGATGTGGTGCTCGATTACGAGCTGAGCTTTTACGATACCCAGAGCGCAGCGGTCGTGGGCCTGAATGGCGACTTCATCGCCGGTGCGCGTCTCGACAACCTGTTGTCGTGCTATGCCGGCCTGCAAGCGCTGCTCACCAGCACCAGCGAAGAAACCTGCCTGCTGGTCTGTACCGACCATGAAGAGATCGGTTCGTCTTCAGCCTGCGGCGCCGATGGCCCGATGCTGGAGCAAACCCTGCAACGCCTGCTGCCCGATCATGAAACCTATGTGCGCAGCATCCAGCGTTCGCTGTTGATCTCGGCCGACAACGCCCACGGCGTCCACCCCAACTACGCCGACAAGCACGACAGCAATCACGGTCCCAAGCTCAATGCGGGCCCGGTGATCAAGGTCAACAGCAACCAGCGCTACGCCACCAACAGCGAAACCGCAGGCTTCTTCCGCCACCTGTGCATGGCCGAAGAAGTGCCGGTGCAAAGCTTCGTGGTGCGCAGCGACATGGGTTGCGGCTCGACCATCGGCCCGATCACCGCCAGTCACCTGGGTATTCGTACCGTGGACATCGGCCTGCCGACCTTCGCCATGCACTCGATCCGCGAACTGGCCGGCAGCCACGACCTGGGGCATCTGGTCAAAGTGCTGGGCGCGTTCTACGCCAGCGTCGAGTTGCCTTGATCGACCCTGCGGCCGGGCTTCATACCCGGCCGCAGCCTGCCGAATAATCATCCGGACACTTTCAATCGCCAAGCGAGTCAGACCTCAGGACAGGGCTACAGTTATCTGTCGTCGGTGGCGCCGGAAGGTGCCTTTTACTCCCCCGTCTGACCTATGACGATCAAGTGAGGCTCTGGATGATTTCAATCAGAAAAATGTTCGGTGTGCTTTCGATTGCCCTGTGCGTCCTCGCCCAGCCGGCGCTGGCCGCGCCGCAGGGCAAGCCGATCCTGTTCGGTGATCTCACCTGGGAGAGTGGCAACTTCATTACCGAAGTGCTGCGCGAAATCGTCGAGAAAGGCTACGGTTACCCCACCGACACCTTGCCCGGCAGCACCGTGAGCCTGGAAACCGCCCTGGCTCGCAACGATATCCAGGTGATCGGCGAGGAGTGGACAGGTCGCAGCCCGGTCTGGCTCAAGGCCGAACAGGCCGGCCAGGTCCAGGGCCTGGGCGATATCGTCAAAGGCGCCGACGAAGGCTGGTGGGTACCGGCGTATGTGATTGAGGGCGACGCCAAGCGCGGCATCGCGCCGCTGGCCCCGGACCTGCGTTCGGTGCAGGACCTGGAACGCTACCGGACAGTGTTCCGCGATGCCGAAGAGCCGTCCAAAGGGCGTTTTCTCAACAGCCCCAGTGGCTGGACCTCCGAGGTCGTCAACAGCCAGAAACTCAAGGCTTACGGCCTGCAGGACAGTTTCGTGAACTTTCGCAGCGGTTCGGGCGCAGCGCTGGACGCCGAGGTCAACTCGGCGGTGCGCCGTGGCCAGCCGGTGCTGTTCTACTATTGGGCGCCGACACCGCTGCTGGGCCGCCACAAATTCATCAAGCTTGAAGAGCCGCCATTCGACGCCGAGGCCTGGAAGACCTTGTCGGACGGTAATAATACGGCGCCTCGGGGAAGCCGCTCGCTGCCGGCACGGTTGAGCATCGGTGTATCCGCGCCTTTCGCCCGGCAGTATCCGGAACTGGTGAGTTTTTTCGAACGGGTAGACCTGCCGATCGGCCCACTCAACAGCACCCTGGCAACCATGAGCGAGCAACGCCAGGCTCCGCGTCAGGCTGCCTTGGGCTTTCTGCGTGAACAGCCGGATGTCTGGCGCGCCTGGGTGCCTGCCGAGGTGGCCGAACGGGTGGCGAACAGCCTGAAGTAAGTGAGCTGTGGCCGCTCAGTGGCTGCACATCAGTGCGCTGACGCGAATCGCGTCGTGGCGCCAGTATTCCAGATCGCAGTCGATCAGCCGGCCTTGCCGGTCATGATTGACCCGGGCGATGCACAAGCCCGGCGTCCCCAGTGAAACCTTCAGCGCTGCCGCCGCCTCGGCGTGCAGCGCGGCAGGTTGCATCTCGAAACTGACCTGCCCGTATTGCAGGCCGTAACGCTGGTCATACAGCTCGGTCAGCGACTGACTCAGGTCGCAGTCGAGAATCCCGGCAAAATATTCAGGCTTCAGGTAATGCTCGACATACAGCACCAGCCGCTGATCGATGCGCCGCGCCCGGCAGATCTGAATCACGCTGGACAACGCCGGCAGTTGCAAACGCTGACAGATCGCCGCCGAGGCCGGCTGCAAGCGTGCGGACAGCAACTGCGTGTGCGCCTCGCGGCCCTGGGCGGCGACCATCGCATGGAAATGGCTGCGACTGTTAAGGTCGTAGGCCAGGCGCGGCGGCGAAATGAACCAGCCCCGGCGCTCTTCACGGTAGATCAGCCCTTGCGCTTCAAGCTGTACCAGCGCCTCACGCAGGGTGATGCGCGTGGTGTCGAACACCTCGCTCAGCCGGCGTTCGGCCGGCAGTTTGCTACCCGGCAGCAGCAGTCCACGCTCGATCTGCTCTTGCAGGGCGTTGCAGATGGTGGTGAAGGCTCGTGGCTCATCGTCGCGCATTGCATTACCTGATTGGTCTAGACCAGCGCCATAAAAGAGCATGACCGATGCGTGTCATGCCTCTGGAACATGGGTTTTCAGCCTAGATTGCCGAGATGACTGTGCCGTGACAGGGCGTCTGCCGCACGTTGCAAAGACTAGTCCACACCGCGACGCAACACCTTGTCCTTCAAGCCTTTTGCCGTGGTCTACGCTTGTATCCCAGCGCAACCTGAACCGGCGCCGGATTGCTCATCGACACGAAAATGTCACGCAAGTCGCCTAACTTGGCTCAGGTATTGCTGATCTAGACCACATCCTGTGCAACCAACACTTCTTGCCGCAAGTGCAATAAGGAGCTTTCGAATGAAACACCTTTTGTTGGCATCACTGCTGGGTTCGGCCATTGCCATGAGCAACATGGCCTTCGCGGCTGAAACGGACCTCAAGACCCTGGAAGACGCCGCCCGTGCCGAAGGCGCGGTGAACAGTGTGGGTATGCCGGATGACTGGGCAAACTGGAAAGGCACCTGGGCCGACCTGACCGCCAAATACGGACTCAAGCACCTCGACACCGACATGTCGTCGGCGCAGGAAGTGGCCAAGTTCGACGCAGAAAAAGACAACGCCAGCGCCGACATCGGTGACGTCGGCGCAGCCTTCGGCCCCATCGCGACCGCCAAGGGCGTGACCCAGCCGTACAAGCCAAGCACCTGGGAGCAAGTGCCGGAGTGGGCCAAGGACAAGGACGGCCACTGGGCGCTGGCGTATACCGGCACCATCGCCTTCATCGTCAACAAGAACCTGCTGCACGGCTCGGAAATCCCGAAAACCTGGGCTGACCTGAAAACCGGCAAGTACAAGGTGTCCATCGGTGACGTGAGCACCGCAGCGCAGGCTGCCAACGGCGTGCTCGCTGCCGCCATTGCGTTCAAGGGCGACGAAACCAACATCGAGCCGGGCCTGCAGCTGTTCACCGAAATCGCTAAACAAAAGCGCCTGTCGCTGGCCAACCCGACCATCCAGACCATCGAAAAAGGTGAAGTCGAAGTCGGCGTGGTCTGGGACTTCAACGGCCTGAGCTACAAGGCCAAGATGGCCAAGCCCGATGATTTCGTGGTGCTGATTCCTTCCGACGGCACGGTGATTTCCGGCTACACCACCATCATCAACAAATACGCCAAGCACCCTAACGCCGCCAAGCTGACCCGCGAGTACATCTTCAGCGATGCCGGGCAGATCAACCTGGCCCGCGGCAACGCCCGGCCGATCCGTGCCGAGCACGTCACCCTGCCAGACGACGTGAAAGCCAAGCTGCTGCCCAATGAGCAGTACAAGAACGTCACCCCGATCAAGAACCCCGATGCCTGGGAAAAAACCGCCAAGGCCCTGCCGCAGAAATGGAACGAGCAAGTCATCATCGAGATGAACTGATCGTTGATATCCCTCACCGGGGACCGGCCGCCCGGTCGGTCCCCGGTGAGGGTTCTAGCCTTGTTCGGGAGCCATTCATGTGAAGCCCCTTTCCCGCGGTCAATGGCTGGCGCTCTTGTGCCTGCTGCCCTTCGCACTGTTTTTCATCGTATTCCAGATCGCGCCGCTGGCCTGGGTCGCGATCCACAGCCTGCAGTCCGACAGCGGCTGGGGCCTGGATAATTTTGCCAAGGCGTTCAGCTCACGCTTCTATCGCCAGGCGATCCAGTTCAGCCTGGAGATCAGTTTCTGGTCGAGCCTGTTCGGCATCGTCATCGCCACCCTCGGCGCCTGGTCGCTGCATCAGGTGGACTCGAAGCTGCGTGACTTCGTCAGCGCATTCGCCAACATGACCAGCAATTTCTCCGGCGTACCGCTGGCGTTTGCCTTCATCATTTTGCTCGGCTTCAACGGCGCGCTGACCCTGATTCTCAAGCAGGCCGGCATCATCGATGACTTCAACCTGTACTCCAAGACCGGCCTGATCATCGTCTACACCTACTTTCAGATTCCGCTCGGCGTGTTGTTGCTGTACCCGGCCTTCGACGCCCTGCGTGACGACTGGGCCGAATCGGCCGCGCTGCTGGGCGCCAGCCCCTGGCAGTTCTGGCGCCATATCGGCCTGCCGGTGCTGACGCCTGCGCTGCTCGGCACCTTCGTGATTCTGCTGGCCAACGCACTGGGCGCCTACGCCACGGTGTACGCGCTGACCACCGGCAACTTCAATGTCTTGCCCATCCGCATTGCGGCCATGGTCGCCGGCGACATCACCCTCGACCCGAACATGGCCAGCGCCCTGGCGATGATTCTGGTGGGGCTCATGACCCTGGTGACCGTGGTGCATCAGTGGCTGCTCAAGAGGAGCTACCATGTCGCGCGCTGAACGCCGCCCTGCCCCGCTCTACCACCGGCTGGTGGTCTGGGTGCTGTTTGCGATCCTGCTGCTGCCGCTGGCCGGCACCCTGCTGTATTCGATCTCCACCAGCTGGTCGGCCACCGTGCTGCCCAGCGGGCTGACCTTCAAGTGGTACCTGGCACTGTGGAGCGATGCGCGCTTTCTCAGCGCCTTTGGCCAGTCGCTGCTGGTCTGCGTCGGTGCGCTGCTGCTCGCGGTGGTGCTGATTCTGCCGCTGCTGTTTGTGGTGCATTACCACTTTCCGCGCCTGGACGCGCTGATGAACATCCTCATCCTGCTGCCGTTCGCGGTGCCGCCGGTGGTGTCCTCGGTGGGCCTGTTGCAGCTTTATGGTTCAGGCCCGATGGCGATGGTCGGCACGCCGTGGATCCTGATCGGCTGCTACTTCACCATTGCCCTGCCGTTCATGTACCGCGCCATCACCAACAACCTGCAAGCCATCAACCTGGTCGACCTGATGGACGCCGCCCGTCTGCTTGGCGCCAGCACTTGGCAAGCGGCGTTTCTGGTGGTGCTGCCCAACTTGCGCAAAGGTCTGATGGTCGCCTTGTTGCTGTCGTTTTCGTTCCTGTTCGGTGAGTTCGTGTTCGCCAACCTGCTGGTCGGTACCCGCTACGAGACCTTGCAGGTGTACCTGAACAACATGCGCAACAGCAGCGGGCACTTCAACAGCGCGCTGGTGATTTCGTACTTTCTCTTCGTACTGGTACTGACCTGGGTCGCCAACCGACTGAACAAGGACAAAGACTGACATGAGCTTTATCAGTATCGAAAACCTGCAAAAGAGTTACAGCGGCACACCGGTGTTCAGTGATATCCAGTGCCGGATCGGCAAGGGCGAGTTCATCACCCTGCTCGGCCCGTCCGGCTGCGGCAAGTCGACCCTGCTGCGCTGTATCGCAGGGCTGACGCCGGTCGACAACGGACGCATTCTGCTCGACGGCCAGGACCTGGTGCCGCTCAGCCCGCAGAAACGCAATATCGGCATGGTGTTCCAGAGCTACGCGCTGTTTCCCAACATGAGCGTGGCGCAGAACGTCGCCTTCGGCCTGCGCATGCAGAAGGTCAGCGCGGCTGACAGCGAGCGGCGGGTCGATGAGATTCTGCGGCTGGTCGAACTGCAGGATTTCGCCAGACGTTATCCGCACCAGTTGTCTGGCGGCCAATGCCAGCGTGTGGCCCTGGCCCGCTCGCTGGTCACCCGCCCGCGCCTGCTGTTGCTCGATGAGCCGCTGTCGGCGCTGGATGCGCGGATTCGCAAGCACCTGCGCGAGCAGATCCGCGCCATCCAGCGCGAACTGGGCCTGACCACCATCTTCGTCACCCACGACCAGGAAGAAGCCCTGACCATGTCGGACCGCATCTTTCTGATGAACCAAGGCCGAATCGTGCAGAGCGGCGACGCCGAAACCCTCTACACCGCGCCGGTCGACGCCTTTGCGGCCGGTTTTATCGGCAACTACAACCTGCTTGAGGCCGACGCCGCCAGCCGCCTGTTGCAACGCCCGATCGCCGGCCGCATCGCCATCCGCCCCGAAGCCATCGAAGTGCGTGCCGATGGCCCGCTGCACGGCCAGATTCGCAGCCACAGCCTGCTGGGCAACGTGATTCGCTACCGCATCGAAGCCAATGGCGTCGAGCTGGTGGTCGACGTGCTGAACAGATCGGCGGATGATCTGCATGCGGACGGCCAGGCGGTCAGCCTGAAGATTGACACCTCGGCCTTATGCGCTCTCAGCTGAGCGCAGCGACACGTTTCAAGCCGCAAACCGCAAGCTTGAAGCAGACCGCGCCGCTTCTACTTGCAGCTTATCGCTTGAAACTTGTAGCGGCGTGCCCTCACCATTGCCATTCCGCTCAACAGCATTGGAGGCACGCATGCCTGTAGCAATTTTCGACCTGGACGAGACCCTTATCGCCGGCGACTGCTCCACCCTGTGGTGCGAACAGATGGGCCGGCTGGGCTGGGTCGATAGCGCATGGTTCCTGCAACGCAACGATGAATTGATGGCGGCCTACAAGGCAGGCGATCTGTCGATGCAAGACTACATGGCCTTCAGCCTGGAGCCGATGGCCGGGCGCACGCCGGAAGAAATCGAGCACCTTGTCGAGCCCTGGGTGGAGGACTTCATCGAGCCGATCATCTTCAGCGATGCCTGCAAGGCCATCGCCGACCACCGTGCCAGGGGCGACCGGATTCTGGTGATCTCGGCCTCGGGTGTGCATCTGGTCAAACCGATCGCCGAGCGTCTGGGCATCGATGAAGTGCTGGCCATCGATCTCGATGTGCAGCACGGCGTCTACAGCGGCGCCACACTCGGCGTGCTCACCTATCAGCAAGGCAAGGTCACCCGCCTGCTGGAATGGCTCGACGCCGAAGGTGAAAACCTTGAGGGCGCCAGCTTCTATTCCGACTCACGCAACGACCTGCCACTGCTGCAGACTGTCGACAACCCACACGTGGTCAACCCGGACCCGGCGCTGCTGGAACACGCCCAACAGGCCGGCTGGCCGGTGCATCAGTGGAAATAAAGCCTCAGGCCAGGCTTTCGTCGATCACCAGCACGACCTTGCCACTGACCTGATTGCCTTCCAGCTCGGCAAACGCCGCTTCGGCTTCTTCGATCGGGAAGGTGCGCGCCAGTTGCGGGCTCAGGCGGCCTTCAGCGAACAGCGGCCAGACCTGCTGGCCCAGGTCGCTGATCAGGTCGGCCTTGAAGGCGTCGTCGCGGCTGCGCAGGGTCGAGCCCAGCACGTGAATGCGCTTGCCCAGTATCTGCGCCATGTCCAGTTGCGCCTGGCGCCCGCCCATCAGGCCGATCAACACCCAGCGGCTGTCCTGGCCAAGCAGCTTGAGGTTGAGGGCGGCATAGTCATTGCCGCCCACCGGGTCGAGAATCACATTGAATGGCGCAAAGGCCTTGAGACCTTCCAGTCCTTCGCCACGAATGACGCCACCCTGCGCGCCCAGTTGCACGCAATAGTCCAGGCGCCCGGCAGAGCCGACACTGACCCATACCGGGTTGCCAAAGGCCTTGCAGAGCTGAATGGCCGCTGAACCAACTCCACTTGCGCCGGCATGCAGCAAGACTTTCTCGCCGGGCTTGAGCGCAGCCAGCTGAAACAGGTTCAACCAGGCCGTGGCGTACACCTCCGGCAGGCAGGCCGCTTCGGTGAGCGTCAGGTTTTCCGGGACCGGCAGCACATGACGGCCGTCGACCACCACCTCGGTGGCCATCCCGCCGCCGGCCAGCAGGGCGCACACCCGGTCACCCACCTGCCAACTGCTGCCGGAACCCACCTCGCTGATCACGCCTGCGCATTCCAGGCCAATGAATTCACTGGCTCCAGGCGGTGGCGGGTACAAACCCGAGCGCTGCAACAGGTCGGCGCGGTTGAGTCCGGCCGCCGCCACCTTGATACGAACCTGCCCGACATCCAGAGCCAGACTGGGTGCCTGGACCCATTCCACATGTCCGTTAACGCCTTGCAATGCCTTCACAGTGCCTCCATAGTGAGTCAGGACTGAGCCCGTGGCCGTATGCCACGGGCTTTTGCATTATGCGACCGGGTCCATGGAACCGGCGATCTTTAAGACGGCCTAATATGCGTGATCAATTGTCTACTCGTCGAATCAGCATGAAGCATTTATTCCCAAGCACCGCCCTCGCCCTGCTCATCGGCTTCAGCATCCTGCCGATGTCGGCCAGCACCTTCGCCGCCAATAGCTGGGACAAGCTTCAGCCCGATCGCGACGAAGTCATCGCCAGCCTGAATGTCGTGGAGCTGCTCAAACGCCACCACTACAGCAAGCCGCCGCTGGACGACAAGCGCTCGGTCATCATCTACAACAGCTACCTCAAACTCCTCGACCCGGCGCGCAGCTACTTTACGGCCAGCGACATCGCCGAGTTCGACAAGTGGCAGACCCAGTTCGACGACTTCCTGAAAAGCGGCGACCTGAACGCCGGCTTCACCATCTACAAGCGCTACCTGGATCGCAGCAAGGCACGTATGGACTTTGTCCTCGCCGAGCTGAACAAGGGCGTCGACAAACTGGACTTCACCGACAAGGAAACCTTGCTGGTCGACCGCAAGGAAGCCCCTTGGGCCAAGAACCAGTCCGAGCTCGACGACCTGTGGCGCAAGCGCGTCAAGGATGAAGTCCTGCGCCTGAAGATCGCCGGCAAAGAGCCCGCCAAGATTCAGGAACTGCTCACCAAGCGCTACAAGAACCAGCTGGCGCGCCTGAACCAGACCCGCGCCGAAGACATTTTCCAGGCGTACCTGAACTCCTTCGCGATGTCGTACGACCCGCACACCAACTACCTGTCGCCCGACAGCGCGGAAAACTTCGACATCAACATGAGCCTGTCGCTGGAAGGTATTGGCGCGGTGCTGCAAAGCGACAACGACAACGTCAAGATCGTGCGTCTGGTGCCGGCAGGCCCTGCGGCCAAGACCAAACAGGTGGCACCGGCCGACAAGATCGTCGCCGTGGCCCAGGGCGACAAGGAAATGGTCGACGTGATCGGCTGGCGCCTGGACGAAGTGGTCAAGCTGATCCGCGGGCCGAAAGGTTCGGTGGTGCGCCTTGAGGTCATCCCGGCCAGCAATGCGCCGAACGACCAGACCAGCAAAGTGGTGTCGATCACCCGCGAAGCGGTCAAGCTTGAAGAGCAGGCGGCGAAGAAGTCGATCCTGCACCTGAACCAGGACGGTCGCGACTACAAGCTGGGCGTCATCGAAATCCCGGCGTTCTATCTGGACTTCAAGGCCTACCGTGCCGGCGACCCGGAGTACAAGAGCACCACGCGCGACGTGAAGAAACTGCTCACCGAGCTGCAGGCCGAGAAAGTCGACGGCCTGGTGCTGGACCTGCGCAACAACGGCGGTGGCTCGCTGCAGGAAGCTACCGAGCTGACCAGCCTGTTCATCGAGAAAGGCCCGACCGTGCTGGTGCGTAACGCCGACGGCAAGGTCGATGTACTCGAAGACGAAGCCAAGGGCGTGTTCTATAAAGGCCCGATGGCGGTGCTCGTCAACCGCCTGTCGGCCTCGGCTTCGGAAATTTTTGCCGGCGCCATGCAGGACTACCACCGCGCGCTGGTCGTCGGTGGCCAGACCTTCGGTAAAGGCACGGTGCAGACCATCCAGCCGCTCAACCATGGCGAACTGAAGCTGACGCTGGCCAAGTTCTACCGGGTTTCCGGGCAGAGCACCCAGCATCAGGGCGTGGTGCCGGACATCGCTTACCCGTCGCTGATCGACACCAAGGAAATCGGCGAAAGCGCGCTGCCTGAAGCCATGCCGTGGGACAGCATTCGCCCGGCGATTCGTCCGGCGACCGACCCGTTCAAGCCGTTCCTGGCGCAACTGCAGGCGCGCCATGACCAACGCAAGGTCAAGGACGCCGAGTTCGTGTTCATCGAAGACCGCCTGGCACTGGCCAAGCAGTTGATGAACGAGAAAACCGTCAGCCTCAACGAAGTGGACCGTCGTGCCGAGCACGCCGCCATCGAGAACAAGCAGCTGGTGCTGGAAAACACCCGACGCAAGGCCAAGGGCGAAGAGCCGCTCAAGGAATTGAAGAAGGAAGATGAAGAGGCGCTGCCGGTTGAAGACGAGAAGACCAAACCCGAGGACGACGCCTACCTGGCCGAGACCGGGCGCATTCTGCTCGACTATCTGGGCCTGAGTGCTTCGGTCGCCAAGAAGTGATTGTCTGACGACAGTGGCAAACTGCCAATTTCGTCATCAAACAGTCATGATTCTGTCGTGAAATAAGGGCCCGGATGCTACCGCATCCGGGCCCTTATTTTTGCCGTAGAGATCGCCATGACCGTGACCGAACAACTGAGCGCACTGAGTTCAATTCTGGCTCGCAGTGATTTGCACAGTTTGTTCCAGCCAATCGTCATGCTCGGCGAACAACGAATTCTTGGCTATGAAGCCTTGACCCGCGGTCCGTCCAACAGCCCTTTGCACTCGCCTATCAGCCTGTTTGCCGTGGCCCGCCAGTGCGGCCGCCTGAGCGAACTGGAACTGGCTTGTCGCGAAAGCGCCTGCCGACGTTTCAGCCAGCAAAAGCTGCCGGGCAAGCTGTTTCTCAACGTCTCCCCCGAATCCCTGCTCGAAGCTTCGCACCCGCCTGGGCGGACGCTGGAAATGCTGCAACGCTACAGCATCGCGCCTCAGGACGTGGTCATCGAGCTGACCGAACAAACGCCGACCGACGATTTCGAGCTGCTCTACAAGGCGCTGCATCATTACCGCGACATGGGCTTTTCGATTGCGCTGGACGATCTGGGCGCCGGCTATTCGAGCCTGCGCTTGTGGTCGGAGTTGCGCCCGGACTACGTGAAGATCGACCGGCACTTCATCGACGGCATTCATCAGGATGCGGTCAAGCGCGAGTTCGTAGGTTCCATGCTGCAAATGGCCAAGGCCTCACGCGCTACGGTGATCGCCGAAGGCATCGAGCTGGCCGAAGAGCTGGCGGTGCTCATCGAGATGGGTGTCGATCTGGTTCAAGGCTACTTGTTGGCTCGCCCGCAAGAGCGCCCGCCACGCGACATCCACATCATGCTGCCCAAGTCCGAATTGCCCAGCGTGCCGCTGAGCGAGGAAGCCGCCGATCTGGGTGCCCTGCTCAACCCGCAACCGGCGATCAGTCAGGACACGCCCACGGCGCAGGTGCTTGAAGCCTTTCGCTCACAGGCCAACCTTAATTCGATGGCCGTGCTGGATAACCAGTCGCGTCCGTGTGGCATCGTGCACCGGCATTCGTTGTCGGATGCGCTGCTCAAGCCATTCGGCACCGAGCTGTTTGCGCGCAAGCCGATCAGCCGGCTGATGAGTGAAGACTTTCTTGCCGTTGAACTGAACCAGTCGCTGCAACAGGTCAGCCGGCTGCTGACCAGCCGTGCACGCCAGCGTATCGAAGAGGATTTCATCATCACCAGCAATGGCGCTTACGTGGGCCTGGGCCGGGTGATCGATGTGCTCAAACTGATTACCGAGCTCAAGATCCAGCAGGCCCGCTATGCCAACCCGCTGACCTTGCTACCGGGCAACGTGCCGATCCAGCAATGCCTGAGCCGCCTGTTGCAACAGCAGCGCGAGTCGATGGTGTGTTACGTCGATATCGACAGCTTCAAGCCTTTCAACGATATCTATGGCTATGCCCGCGGCGACGAAGTGCTGCTGTGCCTGGCGCAATGCCTGAACGATCGCATTGATGCCAGCCGCGACTTTGTCGGGCATATCGGCGGCGATGATTTTCTGATGGTGCTGGGCCCGGACGAATGGGAAAAACGCCTGCAGACGCTGCTCGACGATTTCCAGAACCAGTGCCGGCGCTTCTACCGCGCCGAGCACCTGGACGCTGGCTGTTTCAGCGCCCTGAACCGTCAGGGCCAGCGCCAGGAATTTCCCTTGCTGTCGCTGTCGATCGGCGTGGTGCATCTGCGCCACGAAGCCTGTACGCGCCTGGACGCCAGCCAGGTGGCCGACCTGGCCTCACAGGCCAAGCACTGCGCCAAGGACATCAGCGGTGCCAGCATTCACCTGATTGATACCCAGCCATGAATCAGGTGACCTGCTGCTTCTGTTCCAGCGCCGGATAAACGAATTCGAATACCCGCACCACTTCGGAAGCATGCCACGCGGCGGCGGCAGTGCCGTCGGAGGGGCCGCTGAAACGCCCCAGACGTGAAGCACACTCGAAAAAACCGGTACGCGGCAGGCGGCTGGCGCCCTGGCTGATGACCAGCGAACTGCGCAGCGGTTGTTCGGCGCGCGCATCCAGAACGGCCAGGTATTCAAGCGCGGCGGTCAGGGTCTGCATCGCCGGGCTGGGCAGTTGCAAGCGCTCCAGCAAGGCCCGGTAGGTCAGCAAATGACGTTGGCGACAGGCGGTGTCCAGTTCAGCCAGCAGGTGCTGCCAATGCTGCCGACTGATGCGCACACTCATGACTCGGTCCGCCAGCCTGGTACCCCCAGATTCCAGGCCAGGCTGCGTTTGATGGCCGCATCCGGCTCGCGGGTGCCGCTTTCGATCAGTTCCAGATAGGCCGGGCTGATCCCGACCGAACGCGCCAGCACCGCCAGCTCAAGACCTTTTGCCTGACGCAGGGCGCCCAGCTGGTCGAAGCCCGGAAAATCTTCAGGAACAGGCTGTGCCTTGGCGGCGGGTGCGGGTTGTTTCTCTTTGAGACCGGCGGCGTTCAATAGCGCCTGATACTGAGCCCAAGGCAATACAGCGTACTCGGGTTCGCCGTCACGAGAGATGACCTGAAGATCCATACGACCCCCTCTGTAGGATGTGGGCTCATTTCGAGCAGGAACAAACCCGGACATCTTAACAGCGGATGGCCACACATTGCCCACTTGCAAGGGCGTCGCACACCACCGGCGTTACAAATGAGGTCTCAACTCTTGGCCTTTTCCTGTTCCAGCAACGCCTGGGTCGGCGGCAGGCGTTCGACGATCGCCAGTTTTTCAGGCGTCTGGCGTTCGCGCCAGGCGCGGAAAGCGTCCAGCTCATCGGTCACCTGCTTCATGACCCAGGCCAGCACAGCAATGTCATCGAACATGCCAAGGCCGGGGATAAAGTCGGGGATGGCGTCCAGCGGGCTTAAAAAATACATCAGGCCGGCGACGATGCACAGAATCGCCTTGGGGCTGATGCTGCGGTAGTCGCCGCGCCAGTAGGCCAGGCACAAGGACTGCAACAGGCGCAGATCATCCTTGATGCGCCCCAGCCGGCTGCCTTCGCTGGAGCCTTTACGGGCCACGGCGAACAGTAATGCCGGCAAGCGCCCGGCCGCCAGCAGACGGCGGGCGCCGGGCACGAATCGAAGAAAGGTCCAGGGTGCTTTCATCATTGCTCCGTACAGAACGGTGAAGCCGGGCCGTGCCATATGCTCACAAAGCCTGGTTATGAAGGTTCGATGGCCGTCATGTTATCCACATAAATTGTGGATAACCTTGTGAACAGCCGCTGTTTTCACGCCTGAGCCCCGCGTATTACGGGGCGCGCGCTTAAATCGGGCGTTTTTTACTCACCTGAAAAATCCTGTGAAATCGTTGACTTAGAGCGTTTCAGGTGCAGCTGCCCATGATACTGGGACTCTTTGAACGCACAGGCGTTCGCCCGGATGCAAAAACGCCCTGTCGGGACAGGGCGTTCTGGTCAAGCGTGAAACCTGCGGCCAGGCTTCTTACTTCTTGGCAGGTGCCTGAGCAGGTTCTGCCTCTTCTTCCTCATCCAGCGCACCTGGCAAGCCTGCCGGTGCAGCGGCTGGATCCTTGATGCCCAGCAGTTCCAGGTCAAACACCAGAACCGAGTTGGCAGGGATCAGCGGGCTCGGGCTCTGAGCGCCGTAGGCCAGTTCGCTAGGAATGTAGAGTTTGACCTTCTCGCCCACGTGCATCAGTTGCAGGCCTTCGACCCAACCCGGGATCACGCCGCCGACCGGCAGGTCGATCGGGCTGCCGCGCTCGACGGAACTGTCGAACACCTTGCCATCGATCAGCTTGCCTTCGTAGTGAACGGTCACGACGTCAGACGGCTTTGGCTGCGGGCCATCGGCTTTCTTGACGATTTCGTATTGCAGACCGGAAGCGGTGGTGGTCACGCCAGACTTCTTGGCGTTTTCAGCGAGAAACTTCTTGCCGGCTGCTGCGGCTTCTTCGCTCTGCTTGGCCAGACGCTCTTCAGCGCGCTTTTGCAGCGCCGAGAAGGCTTCTACCAGCTCTTCGTCCTTCAGTTTCTGTTCTTTCTTGCCGACGGCGTCTTCGATACCCAAGGCCACAGCCTTGGAGTCCAGATCGTCCATGCCTTCCTGAGCCAGGCTCTTGCCCATGTTCAGGCCGATGCCGTAGGAAGCTTTCTGGGCCGGGGATTTCAGCTCGACAGTACTGGCCTGTTTGTCACAGCCTGCGAGTACCAAACCGACGAGGGCAATCGCTGCTGCCAACCGATGCTGTTTCATTCTGTTTCCTTGTTCATGCGCCGAAAGGGCAAACGAGTAAAGCCGCGAGCTTATCAGGCCGCCGCGATCAATGGCTACCGGGATCAGAGGCGCAAAACCCCGATAAGTTCAGGTAAACAAAGGTATTCCCGGATCAGCTGCACGCCGTTCAGGACTGGTTCAGATGTCGACCGGCGGCTCGCTGACCTCAACCCGATCCAGTTTGGCAAAACGCGCTACCAGAAAATCGATCAGGCAGCGTACCCGTGCTGAAAGGTGTAATTGCTGAGGATAGACCGCATACACGTCGGCGCGGGTCGGCGTCTGGTCTTCCAGGACCAGGCGCAGCCTGCCGCTGCGCACATATTTGGCAATGTCCCATTCGGCGCGCAACAGGATGCCATAGCCCTCCAGCGCCCAGTTGAGCGCCACTTCGCCATCGTTGCAGCCCAGTGCGCCCTGGACCTTGACGTTCTGCGTGCGCCCGCCGTGGGTGAAGCTCCATACGCCATGCGGCGTTTCGTTCTGACGCAGGAAGATACAATTGTGCTGCACCAGATCGGCCAGGCGCTGCGGCGTGCCGTGCTTTTCCAGGTACAGCGGCGATGCACACAACAGGCGGCGGTTGGAGGCGATCTTGCGCGCATGAAAGGCCGCATCGGGCAAAGTGCCGAAGCGGATGCCCAGATCGAAGCCATGCGCGGTCAGGTCCAGCGGATGGTCGCTGATTTCCAGTTGCACCTGCACTTGCGGCGGGTTGAGGTAGCAGGACGGTGCCCGCTCCCCCTTGACCGATCGTGATCAGTTTTGTGGCGTTGCCGCATCCTGCGCGGCTTGCAGCACGCGCAGCAGGTTTTCGCCCCAGATATTGGCCAGGTCCTTTTCGCTGTAGCCGGCCTTGAGCAACCGCTCGCTGATGCGCGGCAGCAGGCTGACGTCTTCCAGCCCTTCTACCCCGCCACCGCCATCCCAGTCGGCGCCGATGCCGACGTGTTCCGGGCCCACCACCTTGAGGATGTGCAGCAGGTGCTTCATGAACACATCTAGGTCCGGTCTGGGTTGCGGGTAACGCTGCTTGACCGCGGCGATCTCGCCCTGCAAGGCCTTGACCTCGGCAGGGTTCAAGGCCGCCAGGTTGTTGTAGCGGGCATACAGCGGCGCCAGGGCCTTGGCCCGTTCAGGGTTGGGCTTGAGCGGAATCAGGTAATCGCCGTAGCTGTTGACCTGCACCACCCCGCCCCTGGCCGCCAGTTGGCGCAGGCGCTCGTCGTCGAGGTTACGCGGGTGCGGGCTGACCGCCTTGGCGCTGCTGTGCGAGGCAATGATCGGTGCCTTGGACAACGCCAGCACCTGATCGAACACCGCGTCCGAGGCGTGCGACACATCGAGCAGAATCCCCAGGCGGTTGGCCGCCGCCACCAGATCGCGGCCCTTGGGACTCAGGCCGTTCCACTCCGGCAAGGCCGTGGCCGAGTCGGCGATCTCGTTGGTGCTGAAATGCACCAGGCCAAGCATGCGCAAACCCTGGCGGTAGTAGGTCTGCAACAGCGCAGGGTCGGAGCCCAGCGGATCGGCGTTTTCCATGCTGATGAACACCACGCGCTTGCCGGCAGCGGCAATGCGCCGGGCATCGGCCGGGGTCAGGGCCAGCTCGAAGGTATCCGGCGCCCGGCTGATCAGGTCCTTGATCCGCGCCAGTACCGACAACCCATAGTTGCTGGCATAGGCGCGACCGGCTTCGGTGCGCGGCCCCGGCGGCGTGTAGATCACCCAGAAGCCGCCATCGAGTCCACCTTCGATCATGCGCGGCAAGTCGACCTGGCTGCCGTCGTCCTTGTAGCTGTGCCGCTCCAGAATGTCCCAGCCGGGACGCAGGAAATTCAGCGGTGTGTCGAGGTGGCTGTCGAGCACCAGCAGACGCTGATGCAAGGCCTGCGTCGATGGGCTGACCTGATCGTCGGCCACGGCGTTGAATGAGACCAGCAATGCGAGTGCAGCCCACAGGTTAGCAATGCGTTGCATCGGCCGGCCCTTTCGCGAGCTACCGCTCGCTCCTACGAGGAATTCAAGGCCAGACACCGATCCGTAGGAGCGAGCGCAAGCTCGCGAAGAGGCCGAAACAGCCAACACATTTCTCATGCAATGTTCGGTTTTTTTCATGCTCAGAACTCCGCGCTCAGGGTGGTCTGGTAGGTGCGCGGCGAACCCGGTCGATACGACGCCGGGCCACTGGCGGTGCTGAGCATGTAGCCCAGGTAATCCTTGTCGAACAGGTTGTCGATGTTGAAGCGCAGCTTGACGCTCTTGAGCGGCCCGTAATTGACCTGTTCGCCACCCAGGTCGAGGTAAGCGTTGTAAAGGGTGTAGCCGGCCACCGATTCGGTGTTGGTGAAGTTGCTGTAGCGCGAGCCGATGTGCCGCGCCGAAACATTCAGCACCGCCCACGGAAGGATCTCGTAAGTCACGCCGGCCTGGGCCAGCCAGCGCGGGCTGTCAGGGATCTCGTTGTCCTTGATCGCCAGGCCTGCGGCGTTGTCCTTGAAGTGCGCGACGTTGTAGCTGAGGCTGCCGTTGAGCACGACTTTGTCGGCCAGCACCGGCGGTTTCCACTGCCCGCTCAGTTCCGAGCCATAGGCCTCGGCCTTGCCGACGTTCTGGTAGAACGTCTCGGTGGTGGTGCTGCCTGGCACGTTGGCGGCGAAGGCTTGCAGGCGGTTGTCGAACTCGGTGCGGTACAGCGCCCACGACGCATTGAAAGTCGGACGATTGAAGCGGTAGCCGATCTCGTAGTTTTTCGAGGTCTCGGCGGCCGGCGCCGGTACGTTGGGGCTGGCGGCGCGGTACACATCATCGGCGCCGCGCGGCAACGCGAGGTTTTCCGAATACGAGGCAAACACTTGTGAGTTGGCCGTCAGGTCATAGACCACGCCCGCTTGCGGCAAGAAATTGTCGCGCCAGTTGGTGCCCAGTTTCGGCTGGCGGTTGGCGATGTAGTCGCCAGCGTTGCGGTAGCCTTCGACCTCGTAGTCCAGGTCCAGACGCTTGAAGCCGAACTGCAGACGCAGGCGGTCGTCGAGCAGGGTCCAGGTGTCCTTGAGGTGCAGTTGCAGCGAGTCGCGGGTCGAGCTGAAATCGCCCTGCAAATGCACCGGCTCGTTGAGCAAACGGTAACCGGCGGGGCTGCCATCGGTCAGGTTGTAGCGCGCCTGCAAACGGTTGAACACGTCTTTCTCGGCCCACACCCCGGCCTCGATGGCGTGCTGGCCGACCTGCCAGGTGAACCTGCTGCTGGCGCCATAGCGATGCCCGCTCAGCGCCGACAATCCGTACTGGATACCGCGCGGTGCGCTCAGGCCCGGCACCGTGGCCACTTGCGCGTTATGCAGGCCCAGCGAAGTGCTGTAGGCCTCGGGCGAAACACCGAAGCCTTTCTTGTCTTCGTAATAGACGCTGGTGGTGTTTTCCAGGTTGTCGTTGAGCACAAAGTTGCCGGTCAGGCTGTACAGCGTGTCGCGGCGCTGGTTGATCGCGGTCTGGTAATACTGGTTGTAACCGCTGTTGCTGTACTGCACGCCGGGCACCGTTGGCGCCAGGTTCGGCAGTTCGCCGAGGTAGGCGAAATCACGCCCGGAGCGGCCGAAGGCATCGCCTGCCGTACCCTGGTATTGCGCTTTGGTGATGCCCGGCGAGTCGTAGTCGAAGAAGTCGTTGTGGACCACGCGAAACTGCAAGTCGTTGCCATCGCCAAACTGGTAGCGCACCTTGCCTTCCAGGTGCTCACGGTCGATGGTGCCCGGCCCGCGCCACAGGTCACCGTCGATTTTCGAGCGGCTCAGGTAGGCCGACAGACCGTTGTACTCGCCGGTATTGATCTTGATGAAACTGCGCCGCAGGCTGTCGCTGCCCAGCGTGTAGGAGGTGCTGATGCCGGTGTCTCTGGCCGGGTTGACCGACACATAGTCCACATACGGGCCGAGCGAGGTATAGCCCGGCTGCGAGACATCGCCGGCACCGGTCGAGGCGGTCACCCGTTCGGTGTTTTCGTTGTCGACATAGCGGTAGATCGGGCTGCCGCCGAACTGGTCGCTACGCCCCAGCGGCACGCCGTCGATAGAGAAGCCGATCTGCTGGAAGTTGAAGGCGCGCACGAACACCGAGTTACCGAATTCATACAGCCCCAGCGCGTCGTTGACCTGCACGTTGAAGCCGGGCAGCGACTCGAGCATTTTCAGCCCCGAGGTGCCGGCCGGCGCCGAGAGCAGTGCCTGATGCGAGATCGACACAGTGTTGCTGATCCGGTCGGTGCCAATGGCTTCATCGGCCTCGGTCACCCGCGCGCCCACCACCTGAACCTTCTCCAGTTGCGGGTCAGTGCGCTTTTGCACGTCAGCGGCCAGCGCCGCTTCGCCACTGATGCCCAGCAATAACAGATTGCCCAGCCAGAACCTGCCGTGTACTGCTTTGTTCATCGTTCGTCCTTGTCGGCTTCTCACGGGCGCACGAACCCGCGCCAGCGCGGCGGCCAATGCTGGCCGTTACCCCGGAGTCCGAATTGATGTGGGTTAGAGAGCAAACAGGCGGCGCAGCGGCCGCCTGTTCAAAAGGCTCGCGTCAGGCAGTCCTGGCGGCGATGGCTTCGACTTCGATCAGCGCGCCGGGCAGTGGCAGGCCGGCCACTTGCAGGGCGGTGCGCGTTGGTTTGTTGGGCTGTTCTTCCGTGCCGAAAAACTGCGTGTAGCCGGCTTGCAGGCCGGCGAAATCCAGGCGGCCACCGGTTTCTTCGGTGCCCAGCAAAAACACCTTCAAGGACACGATATCGCCCAGGTCGAGGTCTTGCTGACGCAGGATGTTGCGCAGCTTGTTGAACACCGAGACAGTCTGCACTTCGGTGTTGCCATAGGCCGCTGGCGTGCCTGCCGGCGCGCTCGGGTCCGCAACATCCGGCAAGGTGCCGCTGATGAAGATCAGGCTGGCCGAGGCCGGCACGGTGACGGTCTGCGAGATTGGAAAAGTGCCCGCACTGGTGCGTTGAATGCTGTCGCTCATGGTCATGCTCCTTGAAGGTTGTGCGCGTCACGGCGCTCGATTGAGTTGGGTTTCCAGTACGCCGCTGTTGGCAGCCTGGCGTTGCGCGATGACCCGCTGTGCCAGTTCGCTCACCACATGGCGCGCCGAGTTGGCCGCCGATTCCTGCCAGATACCGACGCCGCTCTGCACCAGCCCGTCGCCGGCGAAATACACCCGGCCATGCGCTTCTTCGAGCAAGGCACTGTCTTGAGCCGGGAATTTGTCGCGCTCCAGCCACGGGCCTTCGCTGAAGGGAATCTGCTCCCACGACACCGCCAGCGGATGGCGCAGGTGTTTCGAGTAGCCGGGGTGCAGCAGCTCGACAGCTTGTCTGGAGGCCTGGTATTGCGCCTCGAACGGCTGCTGGCCAAATTCGCGGGCGTCGTCGCCGGTGATGTAGCCGGCCACCAGCAAGCCATCGCGGCTGTTCAAATCGTTGCTCGGGTACCAGAGCAGGCGCGCTTGATGTTCGACCCACGACAGGCCGCCATAAATGCGGTAGTCGGTTTCCCAGAAGCGCGGCGACTGCCAGGCAACCTTGGTGGCCTTGCCGTTCGGGGCGCGCTGCAAGGCGGCTTTGACCGGCTCGCTGAAATCGGTGTCGAGCCGCGCCAGCAACGGCAGCGGCACGGTGGAAATCAGGTAGTCGGCGCGCACCACTTGTTCCAGGCCGCTGCTGTGGTCGTGATAGGTCACGGCCACGCCGTCGTCGCGCTGGCGGATGCTGCGCACTTCGGCGCCAAGCTGCACGTGGTCGCTCACCCGCTGGTAGAACGCATCGGTGATGCGGTCCATGCCGCCCACCGGCTGGAACATGGTGGCCGAGAACTCCGGAAACTCACTGTGCAGCAACGCGCCCCACAGCTCAGGGTGCAGCAGCCGGTCCAGCCCCACCGGAGCCAGGCTGCCCGGCAAGGCACCGGGATGCCGTTCGGACTCCTGATGGCCGGAACGGATGCTGCCCTCATAGGCCAGCTCCTGAGACAGATCACCGTAAACCTGCAGGAACGCCAGCAGCCGGGTGCGCTCCTCACCGCTCAAAACATCGTCCAGCGCATCGCGCTTGACCGCTGTGGCCAGCAAGCCGGCCAGGTGCCCGCGGGTATCGTTGATCGCCTGGCCGACGGTGAATGCCGGCTGATTCAAATCGGGCCGTACCTGGGCGCCGTGGCTGCTGTTAACCAGCACTTCCAGCGGCACGCCCAGTTCGCTGCAATAGTCGAGCAAGGTGCGGTGCTGGCTGGGAATGCGCGCGGGACCGGCGTTGAAATACAGGCCCGGATCGAGCCGCACGGTCTGGCTGCGGCCATCCAGGTAGTCGACCTTGTCGCCATCGCGCAGGGTCCAGGTGCGCCCGCCGACCCGCTGCCGGGCCTCCAGCACCTGCACGCGAAAACCTGCACGGGTCAGCTCCAGCGCCGAGACCAGCCCGGCAATCCCGGCGCCGAGGATCAGCACGCTGGCGCCCTGCCCGGCATTGGCGTCCAGCTTCAAGGGTTGCGGGCGACGGTGCGCCGAAGGCCCGAGGCCCAGCACCGCCAGCGCCTCTTTGACGGCGTTTTCGCCACCGACGGCGGCAATGGTTGAAAGGGCTTCACGTCTTGTCAGTGTCATGTTGTTCTTCCTTGATCAGTCCGGCAGGCCCGGTGGGTTGATCTTCGATTCGCTGATGCGCTCGACGTCCAGGCCCCAGCGCTCCAGCACCTGCGCGTACTGGCCGCCGGCAATCACGCTTTGCAGGGCGGTATGAATCGGCGTGATCAGGCCATTGTCCTTGCGGGTGGTCACGGCAATGTCGGCCTGCAACGGCCAGCCGCCATTGACCACACCGACTCGACGGGTGCCGCCGGTGAGTGCGGCCGAGTACGCGGCGGTGGCGTTGGGGCCGAAGGTGGCGTCGGCGCGCCCGGACTGCACCGCCAGTTGCGCCGAGGCGTTGTCGTCGTAGTACTGCAACAGCGCAGGCTTGATGCCGGCCTTTTCATTGGCCTCGTTCCAGGCCAGCAAGACCTTCTCCTGATTGGTGCCGGAGCCGACGATGATCTTCAGCCCGGCAATGTCCCTGGCCTCCTTGATCTCCTGAATCTTGCTGGTCTTTTTGACGTAGAAGCCCAGCACGTCCTGGCGATAGGTGGCGAAATCAAAGCGCTTCTTGCGCGCCTCGGTGACGGTCACGTTGCTGATCACCACATCGTATTTGCCGGAACTGACGCCCAGCGGCCAGTCTTCCCAGCTGCTTTGCACCACGTTCAATTGCAGGCCGAGGCTGTCGGCGATCAACTGCGCGGTGTCGGCCTCGCTGCCGATGGTGGTCTTGTCGTCCACGGCCAGCAGCGCCAGCGGCGGGCTGGCGGTGCCGGACACCGCCACGGTGAACTTGCCCGGCTGGGCGAACTTGAAGCCTGCCGGAATCTGCGCGATGGCCGCTTCGTTACGCGGCGCATGGACACGTTCGCGGTCGGCGCTGAGATCGAACTTCACGACTTTGACATCGGCCGCGCTTTCGACGGCCAGCGCCTGCTGGGCAAGGCTGACGGCCAGTGCCAGTAGCGCGATGCGGGTGGTGTTGATGAGCGTCATTGATTCATTCCTGTGGATTCACAAAACCTTGCCGAAAAACGCGGCGGTGCGCGGGTGGCGCGGGTGGTTGATGATCTGTTGCGGCGGGCCCTGTTCGATCAGTTGCCCATCGCAGAGGAACACCACGTGGTCGGCCACTTCACGGGCAAAACCGATTTCGTGGGTCACCACCACCAGGGTCACGCCCAGGCTGGCCAGGCTCTTGATCACGTCCAGCACCTCGCCGACCAGTTCAGGGTCCAGCGCCGAGGTCGGCTCATCGAACAGCAGCACCTTGGGCTCCAGCGCCAGGGCCCGGGCAATGGCCACGCGCTGTTGCTGGCCACCGGACAATTCGCGCGGGTAGGCATCGGCCTTGTCGGCCAGCCCCACGCGGGTCAGCAGCTCCAGCGCCTTGCCGGGCGCCTCGGCCTTGCTCCAGCGCTTGTGCGCCAGCGGCGCCTCGGCGATGTTCTGCCCGGCGGTCAGGTGCGGGAACAGGTTGAAGTTCTGGAACACGAAGCCGACTTCGGCACGGCGCTTGAGAATCTCGCGCTCCTTGAGCTCGTAGAGCAGATCGCCCTTGCGCCGGTAACCGACGTAGTCGCCGTCGATGGTGATCAGCCCGTTGTCGATCTTTTCCAGGTGGTTGATGGTGCGCAGCAGGGTCGACTTGCCCGAGCCGGACGGCCCGAGAATCACCGTGACCTTGCCCGGCTCGATGTCCAGGTCGATGTCCTTGAGCACCTCGTGAAGGCCATAGCGCTTGCTCACGCCCTGGATACGAATGTGGCCTGCAGTGGCGGCTTCAGCCATGACGACGCTCCTTGATCCAGTGGCGGACACGCTGCAACGGTGTCGGCGGCAATACCCGGCTGGTGCCGCGGGCGAAATAGCGCTCGATGTAGTACTGCACGATGGTCAGCAGCGTGGTGATGATCAGGTACCAGACCGTGGCCACGATCAGCAGCGGGATCACCGCCTGGGTACGGTTGTAGATAACCTGCACGGTGTAGAACAGCTCTGGCAGGGCCAGCACGTAGACGATCGAGGTGCCCTTGACCAGGCCGATGATTTCGTTGAAACCCGAGGGCAGAATCGAACGTAGCGCCTGCGGCAGAATGATCCGCAGAATCCGCCGGTGCGCCGGCAGCCCGAGTGCCGCCGCCGCTTCATGCTGGCCCTGATCGACGCCCAGAATGCCGCCGCGAATGATTTCGGCGGTGTAGGCCGCCTGCATCAGCGACAGGCCCAGCACCGCCACGGTGAACTGGCTGAGCACATCGACCGTCGACCATTCGGCCAGCACCACACCGGTAAACGGCACGCCGAGGACGATGTGGTCGTAGAGGTAGGCGAAGTTGTAAAGGATGATCAGCACCAGCAACGCCGGCAGCGAGCGGAAGAACCAGATATAGCCCCAGGCCAGCGACGCCAGCAGCGGCGACTTCGACAGCCGCGCCAGCGCCAGCGCAGTGCCGAGCAGGATGCTGAACACCGTGCCCAGCAGGGTCAGCAGCAAGGTCTGGCCCAGGCCGCGCAACACCGAGGGCGCCAGGAACCATTCGGCGAATACGCCCCACTCCCAGCGCGGATTAGTCAGCAGCGAATGGCCGATGGTCAGCAGCACCAGCGCGGCGAACGCGGTGCCGACCCAGCGCCATGGATGGCGTGTCGGCACCACCCGCAGCACCTGGACCGGGGCTCGACTGCGCGAGGCGGTGGCGGAGTAATCCTTGACCTCCTCATGCAGGTCGAAAGGTTTGGCGATGGTAGGCATGTGATGTTCCTCGCAGGCAAAGACGTGTGTCGTTATTGAGCTGGCTTGCTGGTTTCAAGGGTCGTGGTCAGAAGGCGTAACTCAGGCGCGTGTAGTAGTAGCCACCGGTGAATCCGAACGGCGAGTACACGCCCCAGCCGCTGACCATCGTGCTGCTGGGCACGCCTTGTTTCTTGGGATAGACGTCGAACAGGTTCTTGGCGCCGATGGCCAGGTTCAGGTCTTTGGTGATGTCGTAGCCGACGTCCAGGTCGGTGATCCACTTGGCACCGTAGGTGCGGTCCAGGGCGCGGTTATTGGCGTCGTTGACCTCGGTGTATTTGCCGTAGCGGGTCAGGGCCACGTTGACGTTGAAGCGGTCGATGCGCCAGTCACCGCTGAGGATGAACTTGGTCTTGGGCTGCACGCCGTCGATCACGTTGCGGGCCTTGCGGTCCATCAGCGAATAGTCGGTGCCCAGAATGCTGGTGGAGTTCTTGTAGCTGAGGATTTCGGTGTCGTTGTAGTTGAACGCCGCCGTCCAGCGCACCGAGCCATAGCCGTTCAGGTCCTGGCTGAAGTTGCCGACCAGGTCCACACCCTTGGTGCGGGTGTCGGCGCCGTTGATGAAGTACTGGCCGCCGGAGGTCGAGTCGATGCCGTTATTGAGCAGCACCTGAGTGACTTCGCTGCCCAGCAAGGTGTTGGTCAGGGTGATGCGGTCACGCAGGTTGATGACATAGGCGTCGGCGGTCAGGCTGATCCGGTCGGTCGGGGTCAGCGCAACCCCCAGGCTGAAGTTGGTCGAGCGTTCCGGCTTGAGCGATTCGGAGCCCAGAGCCTGAGCGGCACCGGAATCCACCGGCAGCACCCCGTAGTTGATCGACTGGTAGACGCCATCGACCACGCCATAAGTAGTGGAGCGCGCACTGAACAGGCTGTTGGCCAGCGACGGTGCACGGAAGCCGTTGCTCACCGTGGCGCGCACGGCCAATTGCGGGGTGAACTCGTAGCGGGTGGTCAGCTTGCCGCTGCGGGTCGCGCCTACGCCCTGGTTGTAATGCTCATAGCGCAAGGCGGTGCCCACGTACCACTGCGGCGACGGGTTGAAACCCACATCGATGTAGCTGGCCACACTGTTGCGGGTGGCCTTGTCGGTCTGGTCGGGCGCGATGCCGTTGGTGACCTGGGCGCCGGAGGCTGCGCAGTTGCCCGGCGACACGCAATAGCCGCCGTTGGCCCAGGAAGCCCAGTCGCCCTCTTCGACTTCATAGCCGTCGCGGCGATGCTCGAAACCCAGCGACAGGTCGAGCGGCTTGCTCAAGCCGACATCGAAGCCGCGCTTGAAGTCGAGGTTGGTGGTCAGCTCATTGGCGATCCAGGTGCCGGACTTGAACGAGTTCGGCGTGGCCTCGCCCAGCGACGGGTTCTGGTTGTTCCAGGTGCCCTGCTCGGCCTCGTTGCGCCCGTAAGTGGTCGACAGGTCCCAGTCCCACGCGCCGATCTGGCCCTTGCCGCCGAAGGCTGCCTGAAAGTCTTCTTCATCGATGTACCAGGTCGGCACGTAACCACCGGGATAACCGTTGGGGCCGGTACGAATGGTGTTGGTGATGGTCGGCAGGCGGAAGTTCTGGCCCTGTTCGTACTTGCGTTTGGACCAGGTGCTGAACGAGTACAGGGTCAGGTCGTCGCTGACCGGCAGCTCGGCGTTATAGGCCAGCGTTGCCAGGTTGTTCTTCGGCGTGCCGTAGCCGCCGTAGGTGGACTTGCCGGCCAGGTCATAGGCCTGCGCATAGGTGTAGCCGTTGGCGCTGGCCTTGTTGTCGTCGTTCTGGCTGCGCGCATCGAGCGCCAGCTGAATGATGCCGCCGTCGCCGATCTCGAAGCCTTTGTTCAGGCTTTGCTGCACGGTTTGCTTCTTGCCGTCGTAGCCGATACCGGCGTTGGTCACCGAGGCGCCGCTGGTGTCGGCCTTGAGGATCACGTTGACCACGCCGGCAATGGCATCGGAGCCATATTGCGCCGCCGCACCGTCACGCAGTACCTCGACATGGTCGATGGCGCTGATCGGGATCAGGTCCAGATCAGCAGGTGCAGCGCCGGTGTTGATGCCGTTGATGTTCAGGGTCGCGCTGGTGTGGCGGCGTTTGCCGTTGACCAGTACCAGAACTTCGGATGCCGGCAGGCCACGCAGGTTAGGCGCCCGGGCCATGCCGCTGGAGTCCCAGCCGGTCTTTTCCGGCAGGGTCAGCGACGGAATCACCGCGCTCAGGGCTTCCATCAGGCCGGGCTTGCCGGTTTGCTGCAATTGTCTGGCGCTGACCACATCGATCGGCACCGGGCTGCTGGTCACCGTGCGCTGCTCGGCGCCGCGGTTACCGGTCACCACCACGGTGGACAGGGTATCGGCATTGTTGCGCTGCACAGGCTCGACCTCATCGGCCTGCACGGCACCGGCCCATAACAAACCGGTGACAGCCAACGCCAAGGGGCTGAGCGGGAACACCAGGTTCCGTCCTTGCTTGCCCTTGCCCTGAATCACTTGCTCCATATTCACTCCAGAACGGGCGGCGTGTGCCGCCCATGCATCCAAATGACGCAGTCGGGTACGTACGCCATCGTCGTGATAGCGCGTCATCAAAGGTGTGGGGATCGATTGCCGTGCCGGGCGCCGCCGTTACCGTTAAAGGCAAGACGCGCGCAGGCAGGCCTCAGCCGTCAAGGCCGGGTGGCGCGAGGCAATGATGAGCAGGCGGACACTTCTGGAAACGCCGGTCAGGCAGACGGCGTGGGGAACCCGGTTTACGGGATTGAATGTGCAGCATGGATGAAACTCCCTTCCAACACTCCTGCTCAGGGATCTTGGTTGATCACCCTGGCAGACCGCGCAGATTCAGGCGTTTGACCTGATATGCGAGGGTCTGCGGCGCAGGACCTTCTTCATATTGGGTACCATCCTGGGTAAGGGGTAGGCTGTTGAAACCAAACATAACGGAATTCATAAGGCGAATATAATTCTATTTGGCTATAAGCAAATATGAATAGAATTTATCTAAGCCTGCCGGATTAATTCAATAAGGGAATAAAAAGTCGTGAAAATGCCGGCAACCGCACCAGAACAGGGCGTTTGCGGAGGGTAGGAGTGGAATTTTTCAGCACTGCAGAAAGCAAAAAAGCGACCCTGAGGTCGCTTTTCTGTTTGGCTCAGATCGTTCAGTGAACCTGAGCTGAAGATGGCGCAGCGGACGGGACTCGAACCCGCGACCCCCGGCGTGACAGGCCGGTATTCTAACCGACTGAACTACCGCTGCGCATTGCACTGAGATGGTGGGTGATGACGGGATCGAACCGCCGACCCTCTGCTTGTAAGGCAGATGCTCTCCCGGCTGAGCTAATCACCCTTTGTATCTCGGTGCGGCGCGCATCTTACGGCGTGCGTGTTTCGATTGCAAGCTTTTGTATCAATAGATTCGAAAGCCTGATTTCCAGGATGCAGCCCGTGGCTATTCTCGCCGCTGCCGCGCTGCCAAGGGCTGTGCGGGCCACTCACCGACAGGCAGCGCATGGATGGCGCTGTAAATCGTTTCCCGGCAGACTCAACATTCGTTTTCAATTGCCAATGCCTGATGGGTGGCTTCAATGCCCGACGGAGAGGACACGCCCAATGAACTGGAGTGATACAGCGTCTCAAGTCTACGCCTTGAGTAAAAAAGCATTTTCAAACGTTCTGGATGATCATCCTGACGAAAGCTTTTATGCGTTTGCGCTCTATACCGACAGCAGTGCCATGACACTGTGCCTGGCGGCTAACTCACTGGAAAAGCTGACCGAGAAACTTGACGGTGAGGAAGAAGAAGACAAAACAGACGAGGCCGTCGCTTACTTTAAATGGACCTCCTCCGAATGGGCCTATGAGGCGCTTGAAGGTGATGCGTTCGCTGAAATAAATCGTGCCTTGAGAACCGATGAAGAACGGGATGAATTTGATACGTTCATGCAGTCATTGATCAGTTGCATGACCGACGCGCTGGGCTTGCTGGTTAACGAGGGCTTTTTTAAAAGAACCGGCATCATCGGTGAGGCCGTGGTCTTTGTGACGATGACCGACGACGACGCAGCTCAATCCATAGAGAACAATTCTGCCAGCGCATTAAACACTGGTGCCTCACTGCAACTGTTTTTAAACAGATTCTAATCGTGGCGTTTAAATGTCGAGCACCGCGCAGGAGTGGCAATCCATCATGAAGCGTTTTTTGGCATCGACTATAAAGTGCTACGAAGAAGACAGTGTCTTGGTTATTGCCTTGAGTGACACTCCGCAAGGCCTTGCCAATTTCATGATGATGACTCGCCTTGATGATGACGATAACGCTACCGTGGATGAGGGCGTCGGCTTTCAAACAGATCAATCGGAATACGAGATGCCTGCTGCAATCGAAAAGGTCATCTTGCGCCCAGAGAGTCTGGAGGTCGTGGTCAAGCCCGAGTTTTCCGGCTTTTTTGGCGGGTCCCGTGTGCTGGCAGAAATATCGCAAGGAAGTGCTGACTCGGCAGAACAGGTCGGCGTGCTGAAAGATGCATTGCAGCACATGTTCAGAGAAACTCAGGTTGAGCTGGTTATTTAGTGCCGCGTGCGGCGCTTGCAGCCACGGCATTCTCCCCTCGCCTGTCCTGCCTTGGGCATTTGGCAAACCGTGCCCGGTAACTGCGGGTGAAATACGAGGGTGATTCAAACCCGCAGGCAATACTGACTTCCAGCACACTCATGTCGCTCTGGCGCAGCAGTTGCCGGGCCTTTTCCAGACGCAGGCCCAGGTAGAAGTTGCTCGGAGTGTCGTTCAAGTGCAGGCGGAACAACCGCTCCAGCTGGCGCCGGGTGACCTTGATCGCCTCGGCCAGGGCCAGAGTGCTCAGGGGCGGCTCGGTGTGTTGCTCCATCTCGCCGATGACCTGTACCAGCTTCTTGTTATTGATGCCGTAGCGCGTGGCGATCTGCATGCGCTGGTGGTCTTTGCGCGGGCGGATGCGGCCCAGGACAAACTGTTCGGATACCTGGATTGCGAGATCCGGGCCGTGCACCTGGGCAATCAGGTCGAGCATCAGGTCGATGGACGCAGTGCCGCCGGCGCAGGTGATACGCCGCCGGTCGATCTCGAACAATTCCTGGGTCACCGTCAACTGTGGATAGGACTCCTTGAAGGCGTCGATGGCTTCCCAGTGCAAGGTCAGGCGATAGCCGTCGAGCAGGCCCGCTTCGGCCAGTATGCAGGCCCCGGTGTCGATGGCGCCGAGGGTCACGCCATCGCGATCGAGGCGACGCAAGCCGTGTTGCAGCGCGGGCGTGGCGAACTGCAACGGCTCGAAACCGGCGACCACCATCAGGGTCGCGCCTTTTTTCAACAGCTCTGGTTTCAACAGCTCCGGTTGCAAAGACCCCGGTTTCAATGAATCCAGCGCGGCGTCGGCGTTGACCGACATGCCATTGCTCGCCAATACCGCGCCGCCGTCGATGCTCAATATATGCCAGCGGTACAGCTCGCCACGAAAACGGTTGGCCACCCGCAACGGTTCCAGGGCGGAAATGAAGCCAATGGCCGAGAACCCCGGCATCAGCAGGAAATAGAAATTCTGGGGCATGGTGGCGCTCTTGCAGGACGGGCAGCGTGGCCCTGTGATACTCCCGTTCATGGGCGTATTCAAGGGGCTGGTCGCCACAGTGCAAGAGCTAGTCGCCGCTGTGCGTCTGGGCGGCAATAAAGGGACGTAACGTGGCGTCACGGTGCACAAAGACACCGGCCCCCACAATAACGACCTGCCGAGGATCCACCATGAATCGACTGATCAGCCGCTGCGTGCTCGCACTCGGTGCCAGCCTCACCTTGAGCACACAGGTAATGGCAGCAGATGCCGCTTCCTGCCAGAACGTGCGCATGGGCGTGGTGAACTGGACCGATGTCATCGCCACCAGCGCCATGGCCCAGGTATTGCTCGATGGCCTCGGCTACAAGACCAAACAGACCAGCGCTTCGCAGCAAATCATTTTCGCCGGTATCCGCGACCAGCGCCTGGACCTGTTTCTGGGCTACTGGAACCCGCTGATGACCCAGACCATCACCCCGTTCCTCGACGCAGGCCAGGTCAACGTCCTCGATAAACCCAGCCTGGAAGACGCCCGCGCCACCCTCGCCGTGCCGACCTACCTGGCGGACAAGGGCCTGAAAACCTTTGCCGACATCGCCAGATTTGAAAAAGAACTGGGCGGCAAGCTCTACGGCATCGAGCCCGGCTCGGGCGCCAACACCCAGATCAAGGCGATGATCGCCAAGAACCAGTTCGGCCTGGGCAAGTTCCAGTTGGTGGAGTCCAGCGAAGCCGGCATGCTCGCCGCCGTCGACCGCGCGGTACGCCGCAAGGAAGCCGTGGTGTTCTTCGGCTGGGCGCCGCACCCGATGAACATCAATGTCGCCATGACCTACCTCACCGGCAGTGAGGATGCTCTGGGCCCCAACGAAGGCATGGCCACGGTCTGGACAGTGACCTCGCCGGACTATGCGCAACAGTGCCCCAACGTGCACACGCTGCTGAGCAACCTGACGTTCTCGGCCGCCGACGAGAGCCGGATGATGCAGCCGCTGCTCGATCACAAGGACGCCCTCGAATCGGCCAGGCAATGGCTCAAGGATCACCCGCAGGATCAGGCCCGCTGGCTGCAAGGGGTCACCACCTTCGACGGCAAACCGGCGGCGGCCAACCTGCAATTGACCCGTAACTGACCCACCGACAGTCCGTTTTCAATCACTCACTGCTTCGCCGCCAGGACCGGCTGCGAACGGCACCCTCACGCCTGTAAGGAACCGCCTCATGAACCACGACGTCATCATCACCTGCGCACTGACCGGGGCCGGCGACACGAGCGCCAGAAGCCCGCACGTGCCGGTCACGCCCAAGCAAATCGCCGCCGCCGCCGTGGAAGCCGCCAAGGCCGGCGCCACCGTCGTGCATTGCCATGTGCGAGACCCCGAGACCGGCAAATTCAGCCGCGACGTTGCGCTGTACCGCGAAGTGATGGAGCGCATCCGCGAGGCCGACATCGACATCATCGTCAACCTCACCGCCGGCATGGGCGGCGACCTGGAGATCGGCGCCGGCGAAGACCCGATGGCGTTCGGTCCGTGCACCGATCTGGTCGGCCCGCTGACCCGTCTGGCCCACGTCGAAGAACTGCTGCCGGACATCTGCACCCTGGACTGCGGCACCCTGAATTTCGGCGACGGCGACAGCATTTACGTGTCCACACCGGCTCAACTGCGCGCCGGGGCCAGACGCATCCAGGAACTGGGGGTAAAGGCCGAGCTGGAAATCTTCGACACCGGCCACCTGTGGTTCGCCAAACAGATGATCAAGGAAGGTCTGCTCGACAACCCGCTGTTCCAGCTCTGCCTCGGGATCCCATGGGGCGCACCGGCCGACACCACCACCATGAAAGCCATGGTCGACAACCTGCCCGCCGATGCTGTGTGGGCCGGTTTCGGCATCGGGCGCATGCAAATGCCGATGGCGGCGCAAGCCGTGCTGCTGGGCGGCAACGTGCGGGTTGGCCTGGAAGATAACCTGTGGCTGGAAAAGGGCGTGCTGGCGACCAATGGCCAACTGGTGGAACGCGCCAGCGAGATCCTCAGCCGCCTGGGCGCACGCGTCCTGACCCCGGCTGAGGGCCGGGTAAAGATGGGCCTTGGCAAACGCGGCTGACACACGCCCTGACACGCCGCTAAAAGCGGATCGAACCCTTTAGGAAATTGCCATGCGCTTTATCACTGAAATCAAAACCTTCGCGGCCCTGGGCTGCGGTGTCATCGGCAGCGGCTGGGTATCGCGCGCTCTCGCCCACGGCCTGGATGTGATCGCCTGGGACCCGGCACCGGGCGCGGAAGCTATATTGCGCGAACGTGTGGCCAATGCCTGGGAAGCCCTGGAGAAGCAGGGCCTGGCAGCGGGCGCGTCCCAGGACCGCCTGCGCTTTGTCGCCACCATTGAGGAATGCGTGAAAGACGCCGACTTCATCCAGGAGAGCGCACCGGAACGCCTGGAGCTGAAGCTGCAATTGCACAGCCAGATCAGCACAGCGGCCAGGCCCGATGCGTTGATCGGTTCGAGCACCTCCGGGCTGTTGCCCAGCGAGTTCTACGAGCGTGCCATCCACCCTGAACGCTGCGTGGTCGGGCATCCGTTCAACCCGGTTTACCTGCTGCCGCTGGTGGAAGTGGTGGGCGGCCGGCACACCGCGCCAGAGGCAATCCAGGCGGCGATCACGGTGTACGAATCCCTCGGCATGCGCCCGTTGCATGTGCGCAAGGAAGTTCCCGGTTTTATCGCTGACCGTTTACTCGAAGCGCTATGGCGTGAGGCGCTGCACCTGGTGAATGACGGCGTGGCGACCACCGGCGAAATCGACGACGCGATTCGTTTTGGCGCAGGCTTGCGCTGGTCGTTCATGGGCACCTTCCTCACCTACACCCTGGCCGGTGGCGATGCCGGGATGCGGCACTTCATGGCGCAGTTCGGCCCGGCGTTGCAGTTGCCGTGGACCTATTTGCCGGCACCGCCACTGACTGAAAAGCTGATCGACGACGTGGTCGATGGCACCCGCGAGCAGTTGGGCAAGCACAGCATCCCGGCGCTGGAGCGCTACCGTGACGATTGCCTGCTCGCCGTGCTGGAAGCGGTGAAGGTCACCAAAGCCAGGCACGGCATAAGCCTCGCCGAATAACCCGATGTGAAAGCGAGTACCGCCCCATGCCTGCACTGACCACTTACACCACGCGGATCCAGCCTGACTGGGTCGACTACAACGGCCATCTGCGCGACGCGTTCTACCTGCTGATCTTCAGCTACGCCACCGACGCGCTGATGGACACACTGGGGCTGGACAGCGATAACCGCGAAGCCTGCGGCCACTCGCTGTTCACCCTGGAGTTGCACCTGAATTATCTGCACGAGGTAAAAGTCGACGCCGAGGTCGAAGTGCACACCCAACTGATCGCCCACGATACCAAGCGCCTGCACCTGTATCACAGCTTGCATCGGATTGGAGAGGTCAAAGAACTGGCCGGCAATGAGCAGATGCTGTTGCACGTCGACCTCGCCGGCCCGCATTCGGCGCCGTTTACCGAGGCCACGCTGCAACGACTCGCCGCCATCAGTGCTGAGCAGGCCGAGCTGCCAAGGCCCGCCCTGCTGGGTCGGGTCATTGGTTTGCCGGCTAAAAAATAATCGACGAAAAGCAAAAAAGCGACCCGAAGGTCGCTTTCTTGTGTGGCTCAAGTCGTTCAGTGAACTTGAACCGAATATGGCGCAGCGGACGGGACTCGAACCCGCGACCCCCGGCGTGACAGGCCGGTATTCTAACCGACTGAACTACCGCTGCGCGATACACTGAGATGGTGGGTGATGACGGGATCGAACCGCCGACCCTCTGCTTGTAAGGCAGATGCTCTCCCGGCTGAGCTAATCACCCTTGTCTCTCGGTGTGGCGCGCATTCTACGGAGCGGCTTCACCTCTGGCAAGCACTTATTCAAAAAAATTTATAAATTTTCCAAAGACTTAGCGCAGGGTTGGCCCAAGGGGCCCAGGCAGCGAATAATGCCCCCTTTGTAATGGAAAGAGAGACTCACCCCATGTGGTTCAAAAACCTGCTTGTCTATCGCCTTACCCAGGACGTGCCGTTTGATGCCGAGGTGCTGGAAACCGCCCTCGCCACCAAGCCTGCGCGTGCCTGTGCCAGCCAGGAGTTGACCACTTATGGCTTCGTGGCGCCGTTCGGTAAAGGTGAAGACGCGCCTCTGGTGCATGTCAGCCAGGACTTTCTGCTGATCGCCGCACGCAAGGAAGAACGCATCCTGCCAGGCAGCGTGGTGCGCGATGCGGTCAAAGAGAAGATCGACGAGATCGAGGCCGAGCAAATGCGCAAGGTCTATAAAAAGGAACGCGATCAGATCAAGGATGAAATCATCCAGGCCTTCCTGCCGCGCGCCTTTATCCGTCGCTCGGCCACCTTCGCCGCCATTGCGCCCAAGCAAGGCCTGATTCTGGTCAACGCCTCGAGCCCGAAACGCGCCGAAGACCTGCTGTCGACCCTGCGCGAAGTCATAGGCTCGCTGCCAGTGCGTCCGCTGACCGTGAAAGTCGCACCAAGCGCGACGCTGACCGACTGGGTCAAGACCCAGAAAGCCGCCGACAACTTCTTCGTGCTCGACGAGTGCGAGCTGCGCGACACCCACGAAGACGGCGGCATCGTGCGCTGCAAGCGCCAGGACCTGACCGGCGACGAGATTCAGCTGCACCTCAATACCGGCAAGATCGTCACCCAGCTGTCGCTGGCCTGGCAGGACAAGCTGTCGTTCGTGCTGGACGACAAACTGGTGATCAAGCGCCTGAAGTTCGAAGAGCTGTTGCAGGATCAGGCCGAGCAAGACGGCGGCGACGAGGCGCTGGGCCAACTGGACGCCAGCTTCACCTTGATGATGCTGACCTTCGGCGAGTTCCTGCCCGAGCTGTTCGAAGCCCTGGGCGGCGAAGAGATTCCGCAAGGGATCTGATCGACACCGCTGTATGGCGCCGCCTGTGAGGGCGGCGCTTTTCATTGAAAAACAACCATAAGAAGGGATAAGGCCATGCGTGCATTGGCAGCCTTGAGTCGTTTTGTCGGCAACACCTTTGCGTATTGGGTGTTGCTGTTTGCGGTACTGGCGTTTGTGTTTCCGCAGGCCTTTATTGGTCTGAAAGGCTGGATCGTGCCGCTGCTGGGCCTGGTCATGTTCGGCATGGGCCTGACCCTCAAGCTTGAAGATTTCTCTGAAGTGGTGCGCAACCCGTGGCGTGTGGCGCTGGGGGTGGTCGCGCACTTTGTAATCATGCCCGGCGTGGCCTGGGTGTTGTGCCAGATTTTTCACCTGCCGCCGGAAATCGCCGTGGGTGTGATTCTGGTCGGCTGCTGCCCGAGCGGTACGTCGTCGAACGTCATGGCCTGGCTGGCCAAGGGCGATCTGGCGCTGGCCGTGGCCATCGCGGGGGTGACCACCCTGCTCGCCCCGCTGCTGACTCCTGCACTGATCTGGTTCCTGGCCTCGGCCTGGCTGCCGGTCTCGTTCATGGACATGTTCGTCTCGATCCTGCAACTGGTGATGCTGCCGATCGTGCTGGGCGTCCTGGCTCAGCGCCTGCTGGGTGCGCGGGTGACGTATGCGGTGGATGTACTGCCGCTGATCTCGGTGGTCAGCATCGTGATGATCGTCTGCGCGGTGGTCGCCGCCAGTCAGGCGAAAATCGCCGAGTCCGGCCTGCTGATCATGGTCGTGGTGATCCTGCACAACAGCTTCGGCTTCCTGCTCGGCTACTTCACCGGCAAGCTGTTCAAGCTGCGCCTGCCGCAGCGCAAATCGCTGGCGCTTGAGGTCGGCATGCAGAACTCGGGTCTGGGCGCCGCCCTGGCGGCTGCGCACTTCTCGCCACTGGCGGCAGTGCCCAGCGCGCTGTTCAGCGTCTGGCACAACATCTCCGGTGCATTGCTGTCGACGTACTTCCGCAAGATGCCGGAAGAAGAGCCGCAAGCGGCAAGCCCTAAGTCGCAAGCCTGAAGCGGTAACGCCATGGGCCGGCCGCGGGTCGATTCGACCTGGCCGGCCCTATGGATTCAGCGTGCATCCCCACGCAATAGTTTGACCTGCTCGCGCACATCCACCGGTTTGGCCAGGTCCGCCGCAATCGGCGCGCCGGCCACCAGCACCACGCGCGACCACAAGCGGCGGAACACGCCCTTGTTCGGGTCGCGGCTGAAGAAGCTGCCCCACAGTCCTTGCAAGGCCATCGGAATCACCGGCACCGGGGTTTCTTCGATGATGCGGCTCATGCCGGCCTTGAAGCCGTTGATCTCGCCGTCGGTGGTCAGCTTGCCCTCGGGAAAGATGCACACCAGTTCGCCATCTGCCAGATAGCGAGCGATGCGCTTGAAGGACTGCTCGTAAATCTCCAGGTCTTCGTTGCGCCCGGCAATCGGGATGGTGCCGGCCGTGCGGAAGATAAAGTTGAGCACCGGCAAGCGGTAGATCTTGTAGTACATGACAAAGCGGATCGGCCGGCGCACGGCACCGGCGATCAACAGCGCGTCGACGAACGACACATGGTTGCACACCAGCAGGGCCGCGCCTTCATCGGGGATCTGCTTGAGGTCACGGTGCTCGACGCGGTACATGGAATGGCTGAGCAGCCAGATCATGAAGCGCATGGTGAACTCGGGCACGATGCTGAAGATGTAGGCATTGACCGCAATGTTCATCAGCGACACGACCAGGAACAGCTCGGGAATCGACAGCCCTGCCACGCTGAGCAGCAGGATCGACACCAGCGCCGACACGACCATGAACAACGCATTGAGAATGTTGTTGGCGGCGATGACCCGCGAGCGCTCCTTTTCAGCGGTGCGCGACTGGATCAGCGCATACAGCGGCACGATATAGAAGCCGCCGAACACGCCGATGCCGAGAATATCCAGCAGCACCCAAAGGCCCGGCCCCTGCGCGAGGATGTCGCGCCAGCCGTTGATCGTTTCAGGCTGCACCATATGGCCCGAATGCCACCACAGCAACAGGCCGAAAACCGTCATGCCGAACGAGCCGAACGGCACCAGGCCGATCTCGACCTTGTGCCCGGACAAGCGCTCGCAAAGCAGCGAGCCCAGCGCGATGCCGATCGAGAACACGGTGAGAATCAAGGTGACGACGGTCTCGTCGCCGAACATCAGGTCCTTGGCGTAGGTCGGGATCTGCGTCAGGTAGATCGCGCCGACGAACCAGAACCACGAGTTACCGACGATGGAACGCGACACCGCCGGCGTTTGATTCAGGCCCAGGCGCAGGGTCGCCCAGGACTGGGTGAAAATATTCCAGTTCAGGGTCAGGCCCGGTGTCGCAGCGGCGGCGCGGGGAATGCCCCAGCTGGCGGCGAAGCCCAGGCAGGCAATCAGCACAATGGCGCCAGCGACGACCCAGGCGTAATGGGTAAACGACAACATGACGCCAGCGCTGATGGTCCCGGCCAGAATCGCCAGGAAGGTGCCCATCTCGACCAGGCCGTTACCGCCGACCAGTTCGTTTTCACGCAGGTGCTGGGGCAGGATCGAATACTTCACCGGCCCGAACAGCGCCGAATGAGTGCCCATGGCAAACAGGGTCAGCAGCAGCATCCATAAATGGTTGAACAGAAAACCCGCCGCGCCCACCGTCATGATGACGATCTCGGCAAACTTGATCACCCGGATCAGCGAGTCCTTGCGGTACTTCTCGCCCAGTTGCCCGGCCAGTGCCGAGAACAGAAAGAACGGCAGAATGAACAGCAAGGCGCACAGGTTGACGTACACCGACTGATCGCCCTGAACACCCAGCTTGTAAAGGATGGCGAGGATCAACGACTGCTTGAAGACGTTGTCGTTGAAGGCCCCGAGGGACTGGGTGATAAAAAACGGCAGGAAGCGCCGGCTTTTAAGAAGGCTGAATTGTGACTGCTGGCTCATCGTCCGTGTCCTGAATGGCATTGACGGATTGAAGATCGAAGCTCAATCCGAGGCACATTGAAGACGTTGGGCGCCGGAATGTCGATAGGACATTTCCGCAATTGCCGCAAGACCGGCCTACCACCATGGTCGACACAGACGAATCCGGCCCTTCGTGCGAGACTGCCGCTCTCTACCGGTTGTGGATTCCAGCATGTCGTTGTCCAGCGGGCTGATCGCCGTCGTTGCCCTTTGTTATATGGCGTTCATGTTTGCGATTGCCTTTTATGGCGATCGCCACAGCAGTTCCTTGCGCCCGGCGCAACGAGCCTGGGTGTACAGCCTGTCGCTGGCGGTGTATTGCACCAGCTGGACGTTTTTCGGCGCGGTCGGCCAGGCGGCCGAGCAGTTGTGGTCGTTCCTGCCCATTTATCTGGGGCCGATCGTACTGATGGTGCTGGCGCCCCGTGTCCTGCAAAAGATGGTGCTGATCAGCAAGCAGGAAAACATCACCTCGATTGCCGACTTCATTGCTGCCCGCTACGGCAAGTCGCAGTCGCTGGCCGTCATGGTCGCGGTGATCTGCCTGGTCGGCATGCTGCCGTACATCGCCTTGCAGCTCAAAGGCATCGTCATGGGCGTGAATATCCTGATTGGTGCGGGGGCCGATTCGACCGGCACCCGCGCCCAGGACACCGCGCTGGTGGTGTCACTGATTCTGGCGCTGTTCACCATTGTCTTCGGTGCGCGCAACCTGGACGTTACCGAGCACCATCGCGGCATGGTCCTGGCCATCGCCTTCGAGGCGGTGATCAAGCTGCTGGCGTTCATGGCGGTCGGCGTGTTCGTCACCTTTGGCATGTATGACGGCTTTGGCGACCTGCTGAACCAGGCGCGCCTTGCCCCGCGCCTGGAGCAGTACTGGCAGGAAACGGTCAACTGGCCGTCGATGATCGTGCAGACCAGCGTGGCGATGATGGCCATCGTCTGCCTGCCGCGGCAGTTCCATGTCACGGTGGTCGAGAATATCGAGCCGCGCGACCTGAACCTGGCCAAGTGGGTGTTCCCCATCTATCTGGCGCTGGCGGCCCTGTTCGTGATTCCGATTGCACTGGCCGGGCAGATGATGCTGCCCTCCTCCGTGCTGCCTGACTCGTTCGTCATCAGCCTGCCGCTGGGCCACGCGCATCCGTCGCTGGCACTGCTGGCCTTCATTGGTGGCGCTTCGGCGGCCACCGGCATGGTGATCGTGGCCAGCGTGGCGCTGTCGACCATGGTGTCCAACGACATGCTGTTGCCCTGGCTGCTGCGGCGCAAGAACACCGAGCGGCCGTTCGAGGCGTTTCGCCACTGGATGCTCACCGTGCGCCGGGTCAGCATCGTGGTCATCCTGTTGCTGGCCTATGTCAGCTACCGGCTGCTGGGTTCGACCGCCAGCCTGGCAACCATCGGCCAGATCGCCTTTGCCGCCATCACCCAGCTGGCGCCGGCGATGTTCGGCGCGCTGTACTGGAAGCAGGCCAACCGCCGTGGCGTATTCGCGGGGCTGGCCGCCGGGATTTTCCTCTGGTTCTACACCCTGGTCCTGCCGGTCGCCGCCCATGGCATGGGCTGGGCGCTGGAAAGCTTTCCGCTGCTGGCCTGGCTGCACAGCAACCCGTTCAACCTGCCGATCAGCCCGCTGACTCAAGGCGTAGTGCTGTCGATGGCCGGCAACTGCACCTTGTTTGCCTGGGTGTCGATTCTGTCGCGCACCCGGGTCACCGAGCACTGGCAGGCCGGGCGCTTTATCGGCCAGCAGACCCATGCGTTGTCTGGCAACCGCTCGCTGCTGGCGGTGCAGGTCGATGATTTGCTGCACCTGGCGGCACGGTTTGTCGGTGAAGACCGCGCCAGCAAGAGCTTCATCCGCTTTGCCTACAGCCAGGGCAAGGACTTCAACCCCAACCAGAACGCCAATGCCGAGTGGATTGCGCACACCGAACGCTTGCTGGCCGGTGTTCTGGGCAGCTCTTCGGCCCGCGCCGTGGTGAAGGCCGCCATCGAAGGCCGCGAGATGCAGCTCGACGATGTGGTGCGCATCGCCGACGAAGCCTCCGAGGTGCTGGAATTCAACCGCGCGCTGTTGCAGGGCGCTATCGAAAACATCACCCAGGGCATCAGCGTGGTCGACCAGTCGCTGCGGCTGGTGGCCTGGAACCGCCGTTATCTGGAGCTGTTCGACTACCCGGAAGGCCTGATCGGCGTCGGCCGGCCGATTGCCGATATCATCCGCTTCAACGCCGAGCGCGGCCTGTGCGGGCCCGGCGAGGCCGAGGTGCATGTGGCGCGGCGCCTGCACTGGATGCGCCAAGGCCGGGCGCATACGTCCGAGCGCCTGTTTCCCAATGGCCAGGTCATCGAACTGATCGGCAACCCGATGCCCGGCGGCGGCTTTGTCATGAGCTTTACCGACATCACGCCGTTTCGCGAAGCTGAAAAAGTCCTCAAGGACGTCAACGAAAGCCTTGAACAACGGGTCGCCGAACGCACCTTTGAGCTGTCGCAGCTCAATCAGGCGCTGGGCGAAGCCAAGGCGCATGCCGAAGCGGCCAACGAATCGAAGACGCGCTTTCTCACCGCCGTCAGCCACGACCTGATGCAACCGCTGAACGCCGCCCGGCTGTTTTCTGCGGCCTTGTCGCACCAGCAGGACGGTATTTCCAGCGAGGCCCAGCAATTGATCCAGCACCTGGACAGCTCGCTACGCTCAGCCGAGGACCTGATCAGCGACTTGCTCGACATCTCACGCCTGGAAAACGGCAAGATCACCCCGGACCGCCAGCCCTTCGCGCTCAGTAGCCTGTTCGACACCCTGGGCGCCGAATTCAGTGCGCTGGCCCGCGATCAGGGCCTGAAGTTTCGTGTACGTGGCAGCGCGCTGCGTATCGACAGCGACAGCAAGCTGCTGCGCCGGGTACTGCAAAATTTTCTGACCAATGCGTTTCGTTATGCCAAGGGCCCGGTATTGCTCGGGGTCAGGCGTCGCGGGCGCTTCTTGAGCCTGGAAGTCTGGGACCGCGGACCGGGCATTCCGGAAAACAAACGCCGCGAAATATTCGAAGAATTCAAGCGCCTGGACAGCCATCAGACCCGCGCCGCCAAAGGCCTGGGCCTGGGTCTTGCGATTGCCGACGGCCTGTGCCGGGTGCTCGATCACCCGCTGCAAGTGCGCTCCTGGCCAGGTCACGGCAGCGTGTTCAGCGTTCAGGTGCCACTGGCCGAAGCAGTTGCACCCGCGTTGCCGGCACCTGTCGAGACCGACCGCCCGCCGCTCAATGGCACGCAAGTGCTGTGCGTGGATAACGAAGACAGCATCCTGATCGGCATGCGCAGCCTGCTCAGCCGCTGGGGCTGCCAGGTCTGGACCGCACGCAACCTGCGCGAATGCCAGGCCTTGCTCGACACCGGCGTGCGCCCGCAAGTGGCGCTGGTCGACTACCACCTGGACGAAGGCGAAACCGGCACCGCACTGATGGCCTGGCTGCGCACCCGCCTGGGCGAACCGGTGCCGGGCGTACTGATCAGCGCCGACGGACGCCAGGAACTGATCGCCCAGGTGCACGCGGCAGGCCTCGACTACCTGCCTAAACCGGTGAAACCGGCGGCCTTGCGGGCGCTGCTGAGCCGGCATGTGGATTTGAATTGAAGGCGCTGCGGTACGCAAACACGTCAATCACCTTGCCGCTGCGGATATCGGCCTGAATCGCCTGCCAGTAACCGGCGTCAAACAGCTCGCCATGCAGGCTTGCAAACAACTGCCGCAGGCCTTTGTCGGGGAACAGGAACAGTGGGAATTCTTCGGGGAATACGTCATGCGGGCCCACTGAGTACCAGGGTTCGGCGGCCCATTCGTCTTCGGCGAAACGCGGCGGCGGCATGTAGCGAAAGTTGACGTCGGTGAGCAGGCTGATTTCGTCGTAGTCGTAGAACACCACGCGGCCATGGCGGGTGACGCCGAAGTTCTTGAGCAGCATGTCGCCGGGGAAGACGTTTGCGGCCGCCAGTTGCTTGATCGCCAGGCCATAGTCGTCCAGCGCGTCGTACACCTGAGCGGGGCTGGCCTGTTCCAGATAGAGATTGAGCGGGATCATGCGCCGCTCGGTCCAGCAATGGCGGATCAGCACGGTGTCGTCGTTCTCGATGACCACGGTCATCGCTGCCACGTGCAGCAGTTCGGCCAGGCAGGCGGGTTCGAAGCAGGTCACGGCAAAGCGAAAGTCGGCAAACTCCTGGGTATCGGCCATGCGCCCGACCCGATCGGTATTTTTTACCAGCCGGTAACGGTCGATCACCGTCGCCCGGTCGACCCGTTTGGCCGGTGCGAAACGGTCGCGGATGATTTTGAACACCGTATTGAAGCCCGGCAGGGTGAACACGCTCATGACCATGCCCGGCACGCCGGGAGCGAGGACGAAGCGGTCGTCGGTGCGCGCCAGATGGCGGATCAGGGCGCGGTAGAACTCTGATTTGCCCTGCTTGTAGAAGCCGATCGAGCTGTACAGTTCGGCCAGGTGCTTGCCCGGCAGAATCCGTTTGAGGAAGGCCACGAAATGCGCCGGCACGCGCACATCGACCATGAAATAGGAACGGGTGAACGAGAAGATGATCGATACCTGCGCCTCATCGAGAATCAGCGTATCGACAGTGATGCCCTGCCCTTCGCGGTGCAGCAGCGGGATCACCAGCGGCCATTGCTCATCGACCGTGAACAGCCGCCCGACCAGATAAGCGCCCTTGTTGCGGTAGAACACGCAGGTGAACAACTCGACACGCAGCGCCGGGTCGCGGATGACCCAGTCCGGCAGATGGCTTTGCAACAAGGCAAACAGGCGTTGCAGGTCGCCCTTCAGGTCGGCATACGGCACGGCAAAACGGTAGTCATTGAAAATGCGGATCAGCAGACGCTGCAAGTCGCCGCGAGGCCGGTAGCGGCGGATCTGTGCCAGAGGAACGCCGGGGCTTGAGGGCGGACGCGTGCTGTGGATGAACATGCACCGGTCGCTGATCAGGTCGTGGCTGAACAGCGCGCAGAACACCGAGTTGAACCAGGTCTCGGCCAGCTCGGCATCCTGGCGTGGGTCGATCAGCTCAAGGTAAGCCTGTTTGATCTGCGGCCACTGACTGACGGCCAGCAAGTGTTCTGCCGTAAAGCGTTCACGCAGCCGGGCCACCAACTGGTTGATCTTGAGTTCGTAGAGTTCGATGCGTTCGGTCGAGACGCTCTGGATCAGTTGCCAGTGCGCCTGCTCGAAGCGTGAGCGGGCGCCATCGGTCAGGCGCCGGAAGTGAAGGCGGTAATCGTCGAAGCCGGCCAGCATGAGCCCGGCGATGGCGCCGGGCAAGGTTGCAGCGGGCAAGGCAGTATCGAACAAGAGCGGCGACACGGGCTTGCCCCACACATTGGGTTCAGAACAGCCAATACCCCAGCAATGTCAGCACCACGACCGCCAACACCGGGCGCAGGATGCGGTAGGCCTTGGGATTGCTGCGTTTGAACTGCTTGACCTGGCCGCTGATGCCATTGCTGAAGCGCTTGCTGAAAGCATAGGCGCGATTGATGCCGCCAACGCGCTCGTCGTCGAGATTCTGCGGCGCGGTGGCGCGGCCCAGAAAATCGCTGACGCTGCGGTTGATGCGGGTCATCAGGCGGTTGGTCAGCGGTCGCTCGATGTCACAGAACAGGATCACGCGGGTCACGCTGGTTTCGTTCTTGACCCAATGCACATAGGTTTCGTCGAACATCACGTCTTCGCCATCGCGCCAGGCATATTCTTCGCCATCGACGAAAATCCGGCAGGCATCGGAGTTGGGCGTGGACAGCCCCAGGTGATAGCGCAAGGAACCGGCAAACGGGTCGCGGTGCGGGTTCAGGTGGCTGTCGCCGGGCAACAGGGCAAACATGGCGCCCTTGACGTTGGGAATGCTGTTGACCAGCGCCACGGTTTGCGGGCACAGGGTTTCGGCCGACGGCAAGGCCTTGTCGTACCATTTCAGGTAGAAGCGTTTCCAGCCCTTCTTGAAGAACGAACCGAAGCCGGCATCGTTGTCCTTGGCGGCAGCACGGATATAGCCCTCGTCGAACAGGCGCATGGCCTCTTCGCGGATGACCTGCCAGTTGTCCTTGAGCACATCCAGTTCAGGGAACTGGCGGCGGTCCAGGTAAGGCTTGGACGGCACTTTGGAAAACAGGTACATCAGGCTGTTGTAGGGTGCGAACAACGCCGAATGGTTGACGAACTGACGCAACAGCGGCAAACGCGCCCGACCGCGCAAGTGCACATACAGGGTGCTGCCCACGAACAACAGCAGGATCGACGCCTTGACAGCGAACGATAGGGTCATGGAATTCTCCTAGGACACCGCCTGCCAATCCCGGGCGGGAAGAGGCAGGCGGCGCTTGTCATTAGCCGGCCATCATAAACCTTCGGCTGGCCAGCAAGAAATCTACTTCGCGGTCAGGGCTGCAATTGCTCATCGGTGAACAGATCACTGAACAGCATGCTCGACAGGTAGCGCTCGCCCGAGTCGGGCAGGATCACCACCAGCGTCTTGCCCTGCATCTCCGGTTTTTCAGCCAGACGCACGGCAGCGGCCATGGCGGCACCACACGAGATGCCGCACAGAATGCCCTCTTCCTGCATCAGGCGCAGGGCCATGGCCTTGGCGGCGTCTTCGCTCACCGACTCGACCCGGTCGATCAGCGACAGGTCGAGGTTTTTCGGGATAAAACCGGCGCCAATGCCCTGAATCTTGTGCGATGCCGGGCTGATCGCTTCGCCGGCCAGGGCCTGAGCGATGATCGGCGAAGATTCAGGCTCGACGGCCACCGACAGGATCGGCTTGCCCTGAGTATTCTTGATGTAGCGCGAAATACCGGTGATCGTGCCGCCGGTGCCGACGCCGGCTACCAGCACATCGATGGCGCCGTCGGTGTCGTTCCAGATTTCAGGACCGGTGGTCTTTTCATGAATGGCCGGGTTGGCCGGGTTTTCGAACTGCGCCGGCATGAAGTACTGCTCGGGGTTGGCGGCCAGCAGTTCTTCAGCCTTGGCGATGGCGCCTTTCATGCCCTTGGCAGGCTCGGTCAGGACCAGTTCGGCGCCGAGGGCCTTGAGTACCTTGCGTCGCTCCAGGCTCATCGAGGACGGCATGGTCAGCACCAGTTTGTAACCACGCGCCGCTGCCACGAAGGCCAGGCCGATGCCGGTGTTGCCCGAGGTCGGCTCGACAATGGTCATGCCAGGCTTGAGCCGGCCGCTGCCTTCGGCGTCCCAGATCATGTTCGCGCCGATCCGGCATTTGACCGAGTAGCCAGGGTTTCGCCCTTCGATCTTGGCCAGAATGGTGACGCCGCGTGGCGCTATCCGGTTGATCTGTACCAGCGGCGTGTTACCGATGGAATGGGCGTTATCTGCATAGATCCGGCTCATGACGGTGTCCTTGTGGCAAAGGCATGGAGAAAGACCCGACAGCCTATTCTCCTGACCGTTATGCGTCCAGTTGCAGCGAACCGATGCCATCGCCGGCAGTCAATCGCTTATCCCGCACACGAGGCTTGCACCATGAAACGTCGCTACCGCTGGCCACTGTGGACCCTGGCCGGCTTCGCTGCCCTGCTGCTGGTCCTGCACCTGACCCTGCCGTATGTGGTGCGTGACTACCTGAACGACAAACTGGCCGATATGGGCGACTACCGCGGGCGCATCGCGGATGTCGACCTCGCCTGGTGGCGCGGTGCCTACCGGATCAAGGCGCTGGAGATCGTCAAGGTCGACGGCAAGGTGCCGGTGCCGTTCGTCAAGGCGCCGGTCATCGATATCGCGGTGAGCTGGCATTCGCTGTGGTATGACCACGCCGTGGTCGCCGAGGCTGTCTTCACCGAGCCGCAACTCAACTTCGTCGACGGCGGCCAGGACCGCGCAGCGACCCAGACCGGTAAAGGCACCGACTGGCGCGCGCAGCTCGATAAAGTGCTGCCCTTTACCCTCAACGAAGCGCGGATCGATAACGGCCAGATCACCTTCAACAACTTCACCACCACGCCCAAGGTGCGCATCCAGGCCGACCGGGTCAACGCCAGCCTGTACAACCTCACCAACATCGTCGATGTCGAAGGCAATCGCGATGCACGCTTTGAAGGCAAGGCGCGGCTGCTCGACAGCGCGGACCTGGAAACCACGGCCACCTTCGACCCGTTTCGCAATTTCCAGGACTTTGACTTCCGCCTGCGGGCCAAGGGCATCGAATTGCGCCGCCTGAACGACTTCGCTTCGGCCTACGGCAAGTTCGACTTCAATGCCGGCCACGGCGACCTGGTCATCGAAGCGCAGGCCAACGACGGCAAGCTGTCTGGCTATATCAAGCCGCTGCTGCGCGATGTCGAGGTGTTCAACTGGCAACAGGATGTCGAAAACCGCGACAAGGGCCTGTTTCGCTCGGTCTGGGAAGCGTTGGTGGGCGCCAGCGAAACGGTGCTGAAGAACCAGCCGAAAAACCAGTTCGCCACGCGGGTGGAACTGAGCGGCAGTGTCGACCAGAAAAACATCAGTGGCTTGCAGGCGTTCTGGGGGATTCTGCGCAATGGCTTTGTGCAGGCCTTAAATGCGCGCTATGAAGGCACCGATTGAGGTCGCGCATCAGCGAAGGCCCATACGCTATAGTCCGTTGCACATTTTTCGAGGATTCACGATGAAGTTCGAAGGCACTCCCGTCTATGTCGCCACCGATGATCTGAAGCTGGCCGTCAACGCTGCGGTCACCCTGGAACGGCCGTTGCTGGTCAAGGGCGAACCGGGCACCGGCAAGACCCTGCTGGCCGAACAACTGGCGCTGGCCTTCGGCGCGCGGCTGATTACCTGGCACATCAAGTCGACCACCAAGGCCCAGCAAGGCCTGTACGAGTACGACGCGGTCAGCCGCCTGCGCGACTCGCAACTGGGCGTGGACAAAGTCCACGATGTGCGCAACTACCTGAAGAAAGGCAAGCTCTGGGAAGCCTTCGAGTCGCCGGAGCGGGTCATTCTGCTGATCGATGAAATCGACAAGGCCGACATCGAGTTCCCCAACGACCTGTTGCAGGAACTCGACCGCATGGAGTTCTACGTCTACGAGACCGATGAAACCATCAAGGCCCGGCATCGGCCGATCATCATCATTACCTCCAACAACGAGAAAGAGCTGCCCGACGCCTTCCTGCGCCGCTGCTTCTTTCACTACATCGCCTTCCCCGACCGCGAGACTTTGCAGAAGATCGTCGATGTGCATTTTCCCAACATCAAGCAGAGCCTGGTCAGCGAAGCGCTGGATGTGTTCTTCGATGTGCGCAAGGTGCCGGGCCTGAAGAAAAAGCCCTCGACCTCGGAACTGGTCGACTGGCTCAAGCTGTTGATGGCCGACGATATCGGCGAACAGGTGCTGCGCGAGCGCAACCCGACCAAGGCCATTCCGCCGCTGGCCGGTGCCTTGGTCAAGAACGAACAGGATGTGCAGTTGCTTGAACGCCTGGCTTTCATGAGCCGGCGCGGCAACCGTTGAACTTTTTCAACGAGATAGGGAAGGCTGAGAGCCATGCTGCTTAACCTGTTCAATGAAATGCGCGCAGCCAGAGTGCCGGTGTCGCTGCGCGAGTTGCTCGACCTGATCGAGGCGCTGCAAAAGCGTGTGATCTTTGCCGACATCGACGAGTTCTATTTTCTGGCCCGGACCATTCTGGTCAAGGACGAACGCCACTTCGACAAGTTCGACCGCGCCTTTGGGTCGTATTTCAACGGTTTGCAGAGTCTTGACGACGCCTTGCAGGCACTGATTCCCGAGGACTGGCTGCGCAAGGAGTTCGAGCGCTCGCTGACTGAAGATGAGCGCGCGCAGATTCAGACGCTGGGCGGCCTGGACAAACTGCTCGAAGCCTTCAAGCAGCGCCTTGAAGAGCAGAAAGAGCGCCACGCCGGCGGCAATAAATGGATCGGTACCGGCGGCACCAGTCCGTTCGGCTCGGGCGGCTACCACCCCGAAGGCATTCGCGTTGGCGATGCCGGCAAGCGCCAGGGCAAGGCGGTCAAGGTCTGGGACCAGCGCGAGTACAAGAACCTCGACGATCAGGTCGAACTGGGCACGCGCAACCTCAAGGTCGCCCTGCGCCGGCTGCGCAAGTTTGCCCGCCAGGGCGCGGCCGAAGAGCTGGATCTGGACAGCACCATCGAGCACACCGCCCGCGATGCCGGCCTGCTCAATATCCAGATGCGCCCGGAGAAGCGCAACGCGGTCAAACTGCTGTTGCTGTTCGATATCGGCGGTTCGATGGACGCGCATGTGAAGGTCTGCGAAGAACTGTTTTCGGCGTGCAAGACCGAGTTCAAGCACCTGGAGTATTACTACTTCCACAACTTCATCTACGAAACGCTGTGGCAGGACAACCAGCGCCGCAACGCGCAACGCATCGCGACCCAGGATGTACTGAACACTTATGGCGCCGACTACAAGGTGATCTTTGTCGGTGACGCGGCCATGGCACCGTACGAAATCAGCCATCCGGGCGGCAGCGTCGAGCACTGGAACGAAGAAGCCGGCTACCTGTGGATGCAGCGCTTCATGGCCAAGTTCAAGAAGATCATCTGGATCAATCCCTACCCGAAAAGCGCGTGGGAATACACCACCTCGACGCATATCGTCCGCGATCTGGTGGAACAACAGATGTACCCGCTGACGCTTGAGGGGCTGGAGGAAGGGATTCGCTACCTGGCCAAATAGTCAGCCGACCAAAGGTAGCAGTGCTAATGGCCACTACGGCTAACCTCATGTGGCAGGCAGCCCGGTGCTCGCCTGCCTTTCTTCCCGTTTCCAAAAAACAATTCCGGCGACTCCATTGTCACCACGGGTGCGTGCGCGCAAATGATCACTACCCTCGGCATCATGCAACCGTACTTTTTTCCTTATCTGGGTTACTTCCAGCTGATTGCCTCGGTCGAGCAAGGCATCCTGTTCGATGTCGTCGACTACCAGCGAAAGAGCTGGATGAATCGCAACCGCATGCTCGACACCAAGGGCGCCTGGCAGTACATCAGTGTGCCGGTAAGTCTGGACGCAGGGCCGCTTATAGAGCATGCCCGGGTTCTGGACGCAGTGGCAGCGCTGCGGCGCATAGAAGGCCAGCTTGAGCATTACCGGGGCAAGGCACCGTTTTTCAGTGAAACGCTAAAGGTGCTCAGGCGCGCCTTTGCCCTGTGCCAGAGCGATCGCCTCACAGAGCTGAATGCACGCAGCCTGCAAAGCGCTTGCGACTACCTGGGCATGGATTTTACCTGGAAGGTCTGTTCAGCCTTGCAACTGCCCTTGCCGCCCATTGAACACGCCGGGCAATGGGCACTGGAAATCAGCAGCCTGCAACGCGCCCGACGCTATATCAATGCGCCAGGCGGGCGGGAGATATTCAGGCCTGAAGAATGGCTTCAAAGAGACATCGAACTGCGCTTTCTCGACCTGACGCCACTGACGTACAGCACCGGGCCCTACCCTTTCATTGAGAACCTGTCGATCCTCGATGTACTGATGTGGAACCCGCCAGACAAGGTCATGGCGTTTATTCAAGAACAGACCCGCGTGGTCCCGTAGGGCCGATGCTAGCGCCAGCTGGCACGCAACGGCGGTTTGCGACGACCGCCGTTGATGACCCAGCCGATCAGCAGGAACAGGCTTTCGACCAGCAGGGTCAGAATGAATGCGCTGAAGATGCCCCAGCCAATCACCGCCGGTGCCAGCAGCACTTGCCAGGTGTAGCCGTTCAGGGTTTCGCTGCGAATGTCCGGGTCGGCGGCGGTGGTCACGTGCCAGGCCTTGCTCAGCCAGGAACCTTGAAGGCCCAGCCATTGGCGTTCCAGCACCTGGGTGCGGGCCTGCAAGGTTTCGATATTGCTGGCATCGCTGCGAAACACCGGGTCCTGGCTGTTGCGGTAATGCTGGATCAACGCCTGGATATCACCATTGAAGAACTGCTGCGCGGTCGCCTTGAAGCCCTTCATGGCCTGTTGCGCCTCGATCAGGTGCGCCTCGACACGCTTGCTGTAGTCGCTGATCAGGCCGGGCGCCTGGACGCCGAACAGCAGGCCGGTGGTGAACAGCACCAGTCGCAGATAACTTCGCAGCATTGACGTCTCTCTTGTTGGTTTTTCAGGGTGTCGGTCTTTTCAGGGATGGGTTGGCACAGGGCCGGTGGTGCCGTGGGCAATGCACTCGCCCTTGCGCCACAGGCCCCATTGGCCGGGCTCGTAGCGCTTCCAGACTTCGTTTTCGGTCAGGGCTTCGGTAGCGATCACGGTGACCACGTCGTGGGCGGTGGTTTCGGCCTGAAAGTCGACGATCACATCGACATCCTTCAGCCGCGCCGGACCAAAGGGCGCACGCCGGGTGATGTGCACCAGTTTGGTCGAGCAGAAGCAGAACAGCCAGTCGCCATCGCTGAGCAGGCAGTTGAACACGCCCTTGCCACGGTAGGCGCTGCAGGCCTCAACCAGCGCGGGCAGCAATTGCTCGACCTCGACAGGCTCCGGAAACGCCTCGCGCACCCGGTTAAGCAGGTCGCAGAACGCCGCCTCGCTGTCGGTATCGCCCACCGGTCGGTAGAAACTGGTCGAAGGGCTGAAGTCGGCCAGCTGGCCGTTGTGCGCAAAGCACCAGTTGCGGCCCCACAGTTCGCGGACAAACGGATGCGTGTTGGACAGGCAAACCTTGCCGACATTGGCCTGACGGATGTGGCCGATCACCACTTCGCTCTTGATCGGGTAGCGCTGCACCAGTTGCGCAACTTCCGATTCACAACTGGCCGCCGGGTCCTGAAACAGGCGCAGGCCGCGCCCTTCATAGAATGCGATGCCCCAGCCATCACGGTGCGGGCCGGTGCGGCCACCGCGCTGCATCAGGCCGGTGAAGCTGAAAACGATATCGGTCGGGACATTGGCACTCATGCCCAAGAGTTCACACATGCTCAGGTTCTCGCTTCAATACATTGCGCGCCTGCCGCGAAGGGCAAGGCCTACAAACGCGGCTCGACCCGGCCACGACCGGTGCCGGGCGCCATGGGCGGTACCGGGCGACGTGCGTAGCGATCGTCGGAGGTGAACGGCTGGTCGTCTTCGTCGGCCTCGGCCGCTTCTTTGGCGGCGGCCTGCTGGCGGGCCTGCTCTTGTGCCTGGCGCTGCTTGCGTTTCTTTTCGATCGGCCAGCGCACCAGCACGAACACGGCATAGGCGATAAACGCGCACGAACCATACATGGCCAGGTCCAACAAGGCAGTCCAGACATTGCTGCCGACCTTGAACAACAGGTCCAGCGCGCTGATGGCCAGGGCCGGGGCGTAGAGTTCCTTGGCGGGATCGACGATGGTCGGGGTGAACAACAGCACGGCGACCAGCACCCGCAGCGGCTCCTTGAGGTAGCGCCACATCCAGCCAGTCATCAAAAAGGTCACCAACAGGCAGCCCAATGCAGCGACGGCATACAGGCCCCAGGCGATCAGATAGTCATGTTCAGTCATGTCGTGCGTGGTAAGCCGGCCAAAGAGGCGCTTATCATAACGGCTTTTCACTGACCCGGCGCGCCTGGCTGATGTATGAATGCCAGTAACACCTGCCGGTTTGCAGGTCAGTCATCCATGTTTCGATCTTCGAGAGAACCCGCATGCCTTTATCCTCAGCTCCCCTCAGCGCTCCCGTCGCCCGCAAGGACGACGGCGCTGACCCTTATGCCTGGCTGCAAGCGCGCGACGAGGTTGAAGTACTCGATTACCTGAAGGCCGAGAACGCCTGGCAAGAGCAGCAACTGGCCGACCAGCAGGACCTGCGCGAAACACTGTTTCAGGAAATCAAGGCCCGCATCCTTGAAACCGACCTGTCGCTGCCTTCGCCGTGGGGGCCGTATCTGTACTACACACGCACCACCGCAGGCGACGAGTACGCCCGCCACTACCGCTGCCCGCGCCCGGCCAACGGCTCGCACGAGGCTGACGAAAGCCAGGAGCAATTGCTGCTCGACCCCAACGAGCTGGCCAACGGCGGCTTTCTGTCGATGGGCGCGTTCAGCATCAGCCCCGACCACCGCCGCCTGGCCTACAGCCTCGATACCTCGGGTGAAGAGGTTTATGAACTGTTCGTCAAAGAAGTAGACACCGGCCAGATCCATAGCCTGCCATTCGAGGATTGCGACGGCAGCATGACCTGGGCCAACGACAGCCAGACGCTGTTCTTCGCCGGGCTGGACGAAACCCATCGCCCGTACAAGCTCTACCGTCATCGCCTGGGTGAAAGCAGCTGCGATGAAGTGTTCTGCGAGCCGGACGGGCGGTTTTTCCTCAGTTGCCTGCGCAGCAGTTCCGAACGCCAGTTGATCCTGCAACTGGGCAGCAAGACCACCAGCGAAGTCTGGGTGCTGGACGCAGAACACCCGCAGCAGGCCTTTACCTGCCTGGCGCCGCGCGTCGAAGGGCATGAATACGATGTCGACCATGCGCTGCTCGACGGCGTGTGGAGCTGGTTTATCCGCAGCAACCAGTCCGGCATCAACTTTGCCCTGTACCACGCCCCGGACAGCCCGTTGCCGAGCCGCGATCAGTGGCAATCGCTGGTGCCGCACAGCGACACGGTGATGCTTGATGGCGTGACCTTCAATGCCCGCGCCATCACCCTGAGCCTGCGCGAAGGCGGCCTGCCGGTCATCGAAGTGCGTCCGCAAGGCTTGCCGGCCTATCGCGTGCAACTGCCCGACGCCGCCTACAGCCTGTATGTGCAGGACAGCCTGGAATTCGACAGCGACCGCATTCGCCTGCGCTATCAGTCGCTGAACCGTCCGCCGCAAGTGCGTCAGTTGCTGCTCGACAGTGGCGAGCAGAGCGTGCTCAAGCAAACCCCGGTGCTGGGTGAGTTCGATGCCGACGCCTATGTCAGCCAGCGTCTGTGGGCCACGGCGGCCGATGGCACGCAGGTGCCGATCAGCCTGGTGGTACGCCGCGACCGCCTGGGCACACCGACGCCGCTGTACCTGTACGGCTACGGTGCCTATGGCGCCAGCCTCGATCCCTGGTTTTCGCATGCCCGGCTGAGCCTGCTCGACCGTGGCGTGGCCTTCGCCATCGCCCATGTGCGCGGCGGCGGCGAGCTGGGCGAAGCCTGGTACCGCGCCGGCAAGCAGGAGCACAAGCAAAACACCTTCGACGACTTTATTGCCTGCGCCGAACACTTGATCGCGCAGGGCGTGACCCGCGCCGAACAACTGGTGATCAGCGGTGGCAGTGCCGGCGGGCTGTTGATCGGCGCGGTACTCAACCAGCGCCCCGAGCTGTTCAAGGCGGCAATTGCCGAAGTGCCGTTTGTCGATGTGCTCAACACCATGCTCGACCCGGAACTGCCGCTGACCGTCACCGAGTACGACGAATGGGGCAACCCGCAAGAGCCTGAGGTGCATGCGCGCATCAAGGGCTATGCGCCATATGAAAACGTGCGTGCCCAGGCCTACCCGGCTACGCTGGTGATCGCCGGCTACAACGACAGCCGTGTACAGTATTGGGAAGCCGCCAAGTGGGTCGCCAGATTGCGCGCCAGCAAGACCGATGACAACCTGCTGCTGCTCAAGACCGAACTGGATGCCGGGCACGGTGGCATGAGCGGGCGTTACCAGGGATTGCGCGATGTGGCGCTGGAATACGGGTTTGTGTTCAAGGTGCTGGACCTGTAAACCGTTTCGCGGCCGCACGGCGGCCGCGACTGACCTCAACCTTAGAAAAACCGACTTTCACAACAAGACCGAACCATGCCTGAACACGCACCCAACCTGAACAAGGCCATCCGCGACATGCTGCTCGACTGCGGCATGTTCAACACGTTGCCACCGGCTGATCTGCTGAGCATCTCCGGCTATTTCAGCATCACCGAATTCGAGCAGGACCAGCTCATTTTCAATGAGGGCGATGCCGGCACGTTCATGTGCATCGTTCACCAGGGCAGCGTGGTGGTGCGCAAGCTCAACCCCGACGGACAGCCTGTGAATATCGCCACCCTGCGCCGTGGCCGGACCCTGGGTGAAATGGCCGTGCTGGACGGCGAGCGCCGCTCGGCCAGTTGCATTGCCGCCAGTTACTGCCAGTTGCTGACCCTGGGCCGCGACTCGCTGGACAAGATGTGCGAAGAATCGCCGAAGATTGCCGCGAAAATCATCCGCGCCCTGGCGATTTCGCTGTCCAAGCGCTTGCGCATGGTCGATGGGCAACTCCTTGCGCAACAGGTGTGAAATACACCGCCAGGCACTAAACTGACGGCATTCGTACCCCGTGATACAGGTCAAAAAATGAGCACGCCTACCAACACCTCCAAGCTGGACCGCATCCTCGCCGACGCCCAGCGCGACCGCGAGATGGGCTATCGCGACAAGGCCCTGCGCATGTACCCGCACGTGTGCGGCCGCTGCGCCCGGGAATTCGCCGGCAAACGCCTGAGCGAACTGACCGTCCACCACCGCGACCACAACCACGACAACAACCCGCAGGACGGCTCCAACTGGGAGCTTTTGTGCCTGTACTGCCATGACAACGAGCATTCGCGGTACACCGACCAGCAGTATTTCGGCGACGGCTCGCTGAGCACGCCGAAAATCGCCAAGGCCACGCATAACCCGTTTGCGGCGCTGGCAGGGCTGATGAAAAAAGAGGATTGAACGCCCGGCGGCTTCGTTCAACCTGACGCAAATGTAATCACTCGCGGTTCTTGCTTGTGGCATCTTCGCCTCCGATCACTCGGTTCGAGACGATGCCACAAGGGGCCACGATGCATTGCAAAACCTCAAGACGCACCTTCGTTCAAGGCCTGGCCGCCGGCGGTTTGCTCGGCAGCCTGGGCTTGTGGCCCACGCCGCTACGGGCCAGCGACGATACCGGCCATGCCGTGGAACTGAGCGGCACCGAGTTCGAGCTGTTCATCGGCGAAACCCCGGTGAATATCACCGGAAAGCCACGCACGGCCCTGACCATCAATAACGGCCTGCCCGGCCCGTTGCTGCGCTGGCGTGAAGGCGACACCGTGACCTTGCGTGTGCGCAACCGCCTCAAGGAACCCACGTCCATTCACTGGCACGGCATTGTGCTGCCGGCCAATATGGACGGCGTGCCGGGCTTGAGCTTCGACGGCATCGCCCCCGATGGCCTGTACGAATACCGCTTCAAGGTCCGCCAGAACGGCACCTACTGGTATCACAGCCATTCCGGGCTGCAGGAACAGGCCGGGGTTTATGGACCGCTGATCATCGACGCCAGAGAGCCTGAGCCTTTCGAGTACCAGCGCGAACACGTAGTGATGCTCACCGACTGGACCGATGAGCAGCCCGCCACCCTGCTGAAAAAACTCAAGCAGCAAGGCGACTACTACAACCGCAACAAACGCACCCTGGGCGACTTCATCGACGACGTCAGCCGCGACGGCTGGAGCAGCACCGTGGCCGATCGCAAAATGTGGGCCGAGATGCGCATGAACCCCACCGACATTGCAGACGTGGGTGGCGCCACTTACACCTATTTGATGAACGGTCAGGCCCCGGACAAGAACTGGACCGGGCTGTTCAAGCCGGGCGAGCGGGTTCGCCTGCGGTTGATCAATGGCTCGGCCATGACCTATTTCGATGTGCGCATTCCGGGCCTGAAGATGACCGTGGTCGCCGCTGACGGCCTGCATGTAAAACCGGTGACGGTCGACGAGCTGCGCATTGCCGTGGCAGAAACCTATGACGTGATCGTCGAGCCCAGCGAGCCGGTGTACACCCTGTTTGCCCAGGCCATGGACCGCAGCGGCTTTGCCCGTGGCACCTTGAGCAGCCGCACCGGCCTGATCGCGCCAGTGCCGGCGCTGGACCCACGGCCGCTGCTGAGCATGAGCGACATGAGCATGAACCATGAAGGCATGGATCATGGCAGCATGGCGGGCATGGACCACGGCAATATGGCCGGCATGGATCACGGCGCCAGCGCACAAAGCCAGTCCCATCCGGCCAGCGAAGCAGACAATCCGCTGGTGGACATGCAGACCACACAACCCAGCGCAAAACTCGACGATCCCGGCATTGGCCTGCGCAACAACGGCCGGCGGGTGCTGACCTATGCCGACCTGCACAGCACCTTCGCCGACCCCGATGGCCGCACACCGGGCCGTACCCTCGAACTGCACCTCACCGGCCATATGGAAAAATTCGCCTGGTCGTTCAATGGCGTGAAATTCTCCGATGCCGAGCCGTTGCTGCTGACGTACGGCGAGCGGGTCAGAATCGTGCTGGTCAACGACACGATGATGACCCACCCGATTCACCTGCACGGCATGTGGAGCGACCTGGAAGATGAGCACGGGCAGTTTCAGGTACGCAAACACACCCTCGACATGCCGCCCGGCTCACGCCGCAGCTACCGGGTGACCGCCGATGCACTGGGCCGCTGGGCCTACCACTGCCACCTGCTGTACCACATGGAAACGGGCATGTTCCGTGAAGTGCGGGTGCAGGAATGAGCCTCTTTGCCATGACTGGAAAACGCCCCCTGCCCGCCTCGCTGGCCTGCCTGCTGCTGATCTCCACTCACAGCTTGGCGGCCGGCATGGATCACAGCGCCCATGACATGAGCGGCCACGCCGGGCACAGCATGCCCGCCGCCCCCGCTAAGACGCCCTTGCCCGTGCCGCCGCTCACCGATGCCGACCGCGCTGCGGTGTATACGCATCCCGCGGGCCACCAGATGCATGACAACGCGCTCAACGGCCAACTAGTCATCGATCAGCTTGAATGGCAGGACGCCGATGACGGTAACGCCCTGGCCTGGAACGTCAATGGCTGGATCGGCGGCGATATCGACCGCCTGTGGCTGCGCTCCGAAGGCGAGCGCAGCCAGGGCCGCACCGAACACGCCGAGGTGCAAGCATTGTGGGGCCATGCGATTTCGCCCTGGTGGGACGTGCTTGGCGGGGTGCGTCAGGACTTCAAGCCTGGCTCGCCGCAAACCTGGGCAGCCTTCGGCATTCAGGGCACGCCGCTGACGGGGCTGGAAACCGAAGCCACGGCGTTTATCGGCGAGGCCGGGCAAAGCGCCCTGCGCCTGGAAGGCGAATATGACCTGCTGCTCACCCAGAACCTGATTCTGCAGCCCAGGGCCGAGGTGAACCTGTACGGCAAGAACGACCCGCAACGCGGCATGGGCTCGGGCCTGGCCGACAGCGAACTGGGCCTGCGGCTGCGCTACGAAGTGATTCCGGAATTTGCGCCGTATATAGGCGTGAGCTGGAATCGCAGTTACGGCAAGACCGCCGATTACAGCGATGAGGACGTCAACCAGACCCGTCTGGTGCTGGGCGTGCGGCTGTGGTTCTGAATCTGCCGTATACTTGCCGGCTTTTATTCAGAGCACTCCCCCGTGGCCAACAAACGCTACGCCTGTATCGGTCTGTACAACCCCAAATCGCCGGAGAACGTAGGTTCGGTCATGCGCGCCGCCGGCTGCTATGGCGTGGCCTCGGTGTTCTACACCGGCAAGCGTTTCGAACGCGCCCGGGACTTTGTCACCGACACCAAGAAGATTCATCAGGACATCCCGCTGATCGGCATCGACGACCTCAAGAAAATCCTGCCGCTGGGCTGCATCCCGGTGGCCGTCGAACTGGTCGACGGCGCCCGCGCCTTGCCTGAATACACCCATCCCGATCGCGCGCTGTATATCTTCGGTCCTGAAGACGGCTCGCTGGATCAGGAGATCCGCGACTGGTGCGAAGACGTGGTGTATATCCCGACCGAGGGCTGCATGAATCTGGCGGCCACGGTCAATGTGGTGCTGTACGACCGCATGGCCAAGGGCAATAACACCCGCTCCGGGCCGGGCTTCGGGCGGGACAGGAATGGATCTTCCGGCAGCCATTGAGTCAAGCCGAGGGAACAGTTGATCCAGACGGCAGTCAGTTGTGATTCAACCCCGATACGATGATGGAGAGCTACTCATGAGCGATACCCCGATCGTTGAACGCATCGACCGTAACCTGGCACCGAAACGTCCTGAGCAGAATGTCCATGGTTGGGAGCGCATCACCTCACTGGCCGGCGGCCTGGCATTGTTGGGTAAAGGCCTGCGCCGTGGCGGTGTGTTCGGTCTGGTGCAAATAGCCGTTGGCGGCGCGGTACTGGCTCGCGGCATCAGTGGTCACTGCTCGGCCAAAACCTTGCTCGAGAAAGGCCGCAGCGATCTGCACAGCGCACGCAACGATATCGAGCATGCCGGCGCGCAGTTGCATGATCTGAAGAAAAAGGCTGAAGAGGCGGTACCGAAAATCATCGAGTCCGAGCCCAAGCCTCTGGTCTGATTCGGCCGCTATCGCTTAGCCGGCGCGAAAGATCAGGTAATCCTCCCAGTCGTCCTCGGGCACATTGTCCTCGCTGAGCATGCGCCCGGACTGGGAGATACGCTTGCGGTGTACCGCTTGGCGGTCGCCGCACACCAGATGATGCCACTCTGGCAAATCCTTGCCCTCGCTGATCAGCCGATAGCCGCAGGTCGGTGGTAACCATTTGAATTCTTCAGCCTGACCCGGCGTGAGCTGGATGCAGTCCGGCACCGCCTTGCGGCGCCCCGGATAGTCCGAACACTGGCAGGTGTCGAGGTCGAGCAACTTGCAGGCGATGCGCGTGTAATAAACGCTGCTGTCGTCCTCGTCCTCAAGCTTTTGCAGGCAACACAGGCCACACCCGTCGCACAGCGACTCCCACTCCTGCGAACTCAGTTGTTCGAGGGTCTTGCTGATCCAGAAAGGTTGGGCAGTGGCGGTCATGGTTCGCAGAAAGCTGTCAGGTTTTGAAAGGCCGCTAGTCTAGTGCCATGACGGCTGTGGGCCAAGCATTCGCGACTGCCGGTCGTGAACGCTATAAACGAACCAGGCTTGTCAACGAGAAAGCGAAACAGTAGCTTTAACAGGCTTTGTTACACATCGCTGTCGATGCTTGCCGACTACGGCCCATCCTGCCCTTTCCTTCTTTTTTATCGCTATGACAGGACCGCCATGAGCACTAATTCCCGCGTTACCGACTTTGCCATTGACCCGCAGTTCATCGCACGCTGGTCGCCACGCGCTTTCGCCGACGACACTATTGCCGAAGAAACCCTGCTGAGCTTCATCGAAGCCGCCCGCTGGGCGCCGTCGGCGTACAACTCGCAGCCATGGCGCTTTCTCTATGCCCGTCGCGGCACGCCGAACTGGGAACGCTACCTGGGCCTGCTCAACGAGTTCAACCGTAGCTGGGCACAGCATGCATCGGCGCTGGTGGTGATCGTTTCCAAGACCACCTTCACCGCACCTGGCGCCAGCGAAGAAACCCCGGCCTTGTGGCACACCTTCGACACCGGTTCAGCCTGGGGCCTGTTTGCCCTGCAAGCCAGCCTCAGCGGCTGGCACACCCACGGCATGGCCGGCTTCGATCAGGAACTGACCCGCAAGGAACTGAAAATCCCTGACGAGTACGCCATTCATACCGTGATTGCCGTGGGCAAGGTCGGCGATAAGTCTTCGCTGCCGGAATACCTGCAAGGTCGCGAAACGCCAAGCCCGCGCCTTCCAGTGAAAGAGCTGGCGACCGAAGGCGATTTCAGCCTGTAAGAAGCGGCGCGGGTCGATCAGTACCCGCGCACAAAATCCACTTCACCGCGCAGCGGCTGGCCGGCCTGGAACGCACGAAGGTTTTCGACGAACAGGTCGGTCATGGCCGGCGGTGAAGTGGGCGCCGAGCTATGCCCGGTCAGCAACAGGCCGTAAGCGGTCCAGAATGGATGGCGATGCGGCAGCGGTTCCTGACGGCAAACATCGATTACCGCTCCTGCCAGATGGCCTTCCTTGAGCGCCTCGACCAGATCGGCATCGACCACCGCGACACCGCGCCCGACGTTGATGAACAACGCGGTGGGCTTGAAGCGGGCAAACAGCCTGGCATCGAACAGGTCATGGGTCTGTGGCGTGTTGGGCAACAGGTTGATGACGTAGTCCATATTCCCCAGCACATCGCCCATCTCTGCCAGGGCAACGACCTGAGCAAACGGTTCCTGGCTGCGCGCCGTGGAAGCCACGCCATGCACTTCAATGCCGAACGGCAGTAAAAACCGCGCGACACTCTGGCCGATGTCACCGGCTCCCACGATCAGCACCTTGCGCCCGGCCAGGCTCTGACCGGTGCGGTTGTCCCATTTGCGCTCGACCTGGCTCATCAGCCGCGCCAGCACTTCACGCTCGTGACCGAGCATGTAAGTGAGCACAAATTCGGCCATGACCTGACCGAAGATGCCCACCGCGCGGGTCAGGCGATAGTCCTTGGGCAGACGCTCGCTCAGGAGCGGCGTGATGCCGGCCCAGGTCGATTGTATCCATTGCGGTTTATTGCCCTGGCGCAGCAGGCTGGCCAACAGGTCAGGCTGACCCAGCCAGACCTGCGCGTCGCTGGCCATGCTCGCAAGCCTGGCCGAATCGCCGCTGCTCAAGACTTCTATATCGGGCGCCGCCTGGCGCAACAAGCGGGTGTAAAGAGCGTAATCATGTTCGGCGATCAGAACGCGCATGCAGACAACCTTGAAAATTCAGACAGGCAAACACCGAGGTAAGCGGTTACATCGGATCGTTGCGGCGCAGCAGCTCTTCGGGCAGATGCTCGATGTATTCTTCTTCAGGCGGCGGCAGCTGCAAGTGGTAACCCTGGGTATCGAGGTTTTCCAGCACCTTGTTGATGTCTTCCCGGGCCAGGGCCCGTTCCGGGCTGAGCACCAGATCGAAGGCATGCTGCGGCTTGCCGAACAGGCCCAGCAGCGCGTCGGGCACGCGGGTCAGCACATCGCTCTTGAGCACATAGAGGTACATCTGGTTTTTCTTCGGGCTGCGATAGATGGAGCAAATACGTTTCAAGACTGTTCTCCGGCATTGGCCAGGCTGTCGAGCAGCGCCTGGCCCATCCGCTCGCGGCGCCATCCACGCAGCGACTCGGGCAATTGATAAGGCCCTTGAGGGAAGCCGCTCTTGAGCAGCAATTCCAGGGTTTTCTTGCGCAGCATCAGTTCGGGCGCCATGTCCAGACGCTCGGCGTACTGCTGACCGATAGCACGCAGCGACTTGAGCACACCGGCCGCTTCGATCGGCAGCGGATCCGGCAACGCGGCAGGCCACTGATCGGCCGGCACGTTTGAGGCCTCCTGGATCAACTCCAGCAGAAACTCGCCGTCCTGGCGCACGGTGCGCGGATGCATGTCTTCGATACGCGACAAGGCCGAGAGGTTATCCGGCTGGGTCTTGGCCAGCGGCCACAACGAGTGCTCGCGCAGGATACGGTTGCGCGGCTGGTTACGGATGCGCGCCTGCTGTTCGCGCCAGGCGCACAGCTCGCGCAATACCGCTAGTTGCTGCCGAGACAGCTTCCAGGCCAGCTTGGCGTCGCGGTACACCTCGTAAGGATCGGTTTCGCGGCGCAGGTTGGCAACCAGCTCGGCGCCATCCTCCAGCACCCAGGCATATTTGTCTTGCGACAGGCGCGGGTGCAACAGGGTGAACAATTCGGCCAGGTGCACGGCGTCTTCGGCGGCGTAGCTGATCTGGGTGTCGGACAGCGGACGCTGCAACCAGTCGGAGCGGGTTTCGCCCTTGGGCAGTTCGATGCCCAGCACCTCCTGCACCAGCCGCGAATAGCCCATGGAGAAGCCCAGGTTCAGGTAAGCAGCCGCCAGTTGCGTGTCGAACAACGGCAACGGCAGGCTGCCGGTCAGGCGCAACAGGACTTCGAGGTCTTCGCTGCAAGCGTGCAGCACCTTGGTCACGTCAGGGTTTTCGAGCAGCGCCGCCAGCGGGCGCCAGTCGTTGATCGACAGCGGGTCGATCAACCAGGCAATGTTGCCGTCACTGATCTGCAGCAGACCGGCAATCGGGTAGAAGGTGTCGACCCGCATGAACTCGGTGTCGAGGGCAATGAATGGCAGCGACTGCCAGTGGGTGCATTGGCGGGCGAGGCTATCGTCGTCGCGAATCCAGTGAATATCGATGGCCACACGGCTCTCCCTTGGATAATGGCGCGCAGTATATATCGCCAAGGGAGGTTATCGCGCATCGGGGCTGCAAGTCTTTGGCTATGTTGAGCCGTTGAGCGGGACCTGCGCGTGTATCTGCGCAGGTCCCGCCACCGGTCAGTTGGCGCGACGACGGTAGCTGCGGTACTCAGGTACCCAGAAGTTGCGCTCGATGGCCGCCAGCAACACCTCTTCAGAAGTCTCCAGCGCCAGCCCTTCGACCTGGGCTTCCCTGGCCACCGCCAAGGCGATCTTGCGGCTGACCTGCTGAATGTCCTTGAGCGATGGCAACACCGCATCGCCTTCACCGGTCACGATCGGCGAGCATTCGGCCAGGGCATTGGAGGCCGCCATCAGCATGCGGTCACTGATGCGCGACGCCTTGCAAGCGATCACGCCCAGGCCGATGCCAGGGAAGATGTACGAGTTGTTGCACTGCGCGATGTGTACGGTGCGGCCGTTGATGCTCACCGGCGCGAACGGGCTGCCGGTGGCGACCAGCGCCTGGCCATCGGTCCAGCGCAGGATTTCTTCCGGTGTCGCCTCGACTTTGGAAGTCGGGTTCGACAGCGGCATGACCAGCGGTTGCGGGCAGTGCGCGTGCAACTCGCGGATCACTTCTTCACTGAACAGCCCGCGCTGGCCCGACACACCGATCAATACGGTGGCACCGGCATGCTTGACCACGTCGAGCAGCGAAGCGTAGGCCTCACCCTCACTGGCCCAGCCGGCGACATCGCCGGCCTGTTGTGCCAGGCGTTTCTGGAAGTCCAGCAGGTTGTCCATGCCCTGGGTCAGCAGGCCGAAGCGGTCGACCATGAAGATGCGCTGGCGCGCCTCGGCTTCGCTCAGGCCTTCGACCTGCATGGCGGCAATGATGTGTTCGGCGATACCGCAACCGGCGGAACCGGCGCCCAGGAACACCACTTTCTGCTGGCCCAGCGTCTGCTGCTTGGCCTTGCAAGCGGCCAGCAATGTACCGACGGCCACCGACGCGGTGCCCTGAATGTCGTCGTTGAAGCAGCACAGCTCGTCGCGGTACTTCTCCAGCAACGGCATGGCATTGGCCTGGGCGAAGTCTTCGAACTGCAGCAACACGTCCGGCCAGCGGCGCTGGACGGCTTCGATGAACAGCGCGATGAAATCTTCGTATTCCTTGCCGGTGACGCGCTCATGGCGCCAGCCCATGTACATCGGGTCGTCGAGCAATTCGCGGTTATTGGTGCCGACATCGAGCACGATAGGCAGCGTATAGGCCGGGCTGATGCCGCCGCAGGCGGTGTACAGCGACAGTTTGCCGATCGGGATACCCATGCCGCCGATGCCCTGGTCGCCCAGGCCGAGAATGCGCTCGCTGTCGGTGACCACGATCACGCGGATGCGGTCCTTGGTCGCGCTGCGCAGGATGTCGTCGATGCGGTCGCGGTCAGGGTAGGAAATGAACAGCCCGCGGTGAGTGCGGTAGATCTTGGAGAATTCCTGACACGCCTGGCCGACGGTCGGGGTGTAAATGATCGGCAGCATCTCTTCGAGATGCGAATCCAGCAGGCGGAAGAACAGCGTCTCGTTGTTGTCCTGGATCGAACGCAGATAGATGTGCTTGTCCAGATCGCTGGCGCACTGCTGGTACTGGTCGTAAACCCGGGTGAGCTGTTCTTCGATGGTCTCGACGGTCTGCGGCAGCAGGCCGATCAGGTTGAAATCAATACGCTCTTGCGGCGTGAACGCGCTGCCCTTGTTGAGCAAGGGCATTTCCAGCAGGGAAGGACCTGCGTAGGAAATGTATAAGGATCGCGTGGTATTGGTCATTTCTTCTTCGCCTTTTCGTCTCTCATTGATTCTGTGCAAGACCTTGGCGTGCAACCTGGCGTATTGCGTTATTTTTCTTCTTGCCAGTTCTCTCAGGCCATCTCGGAAAATTCGGTGGGCGAGGTCTAGAGCCTCACTGCAGGGCGCATATATTACTCGCCATTGGCCAGCCTGCGACATATTGTCGCTAAAAAACGATGGTTTTCAGCCAGTTACCCTGCCCTTCAGGCTGCACCGAATTTATTGCGATCTGGCGACAGGCACGGATTTCAAGGGCTTCGAGCCGCAGGCATTGCCGTGATGTGCGCCGCGCGATCGTTTGCAACAAGGCATTTCAGCCGCAAAACGGCTGAACTTCCCTGTCGAGGCAGCGCCTTAAGACACTCAATTGCCTTGTAGGAGACCACCATGTCCAAAGCCCTTGCCCGAATTCTGATTGCCACCTGTGCCTTGGGCCTTGCCGCCTGTGACTCCAAATCCGAACAGAAGGCACAGGACGCACAAGCCCATATGGAGTCGGCGCAGAAAAACGCCGAAAAGGCCGAGCAGCAGAGAGCGGAAGCTGCCAAGGATCAGGCGGCCTCCAAAGAAGCCGCCGCTGAAGAAGCCAAGACATTCGTGCCGACGTCCGAGACGCCACAGCATTTGCAGACGCCAGAAAAAAAATAACAACGCCTGCGAAACCATCACCTCAACTTCACGAACTTTTCACAGCGGCTCTTGCATTCTGAACTCGCTCCCAAGTGTGAATCCTTAAGCCCGCTCCCCCATCGCGGGCTTTTCTTTGTCCGGCGTTTGGCCCGGACACATGCCAGGCCAGGCGCCGACTCACTACTTGGTGACGATCTGACCGACGCTGAAACCATCCACCGCCGCGATACGGCCGCGCCAGAGCACACCGGACTCACAGATCGGGCTCTGGTCGGTCGAATAGGTCTTGCTGTCTTTCAAATGAATGAAGTGGAAATCAGAGGTGTCCTGCGCCAGGTCGCCCGGCTTGAATGACAGGATTATTTCCTTCAACGACTTCTCGGCGCCGTTATCGTACTGCCCCAAGGGCGCAGCCAGGTCCTGGGCCAACTGATCGAAATAATCATCGTGCGAGATCAGCAGGCCGGACACCAGGTTACCGCCAATCGACAAGGTGACGCCCAGCTCGACCTTGGTGCTTACGACAAACTTGACCAGCCATTGCAACAACCAGTCGATCTGTTTGCCTTCTGCCTTGAATTGCGCGATCAGCTCGTGATCATTTGGAAACGACTGCGATTGTGCTGCTTGATCTACGTCGGACATCTGAAACTCCTCGCCATACACCTGAATGAACCCGGCGCTTCAAGTGCACCGGGCGACAGCAAAACCATGCAGCGCTCAAGGGACAGGTTTCCTGTCCTGGCGTGCACGTTCAGAGAGGATAGACGAGGCTGATGACATGCAAGTGGATGTGTCAGGCGTGAATCACTCGCAGGCGCGTGTTACAGGTCGACCGTGAAGCGGCTTACGGCCTGTACCACCTCGCGAGCACCCTTCTGAATATCGACGATTGCCGTGCCGGCCTGTTCGGCCAATAGCAGACCTTGCTCGGCCTGAGTGTGACTGGAGCCTATATCCTCACCGGCCTTGTCTGCCAACAGCTTGTTCTGTTGCACGATCTGGACGATTTCTGCGGTGGCTGTGCTGGTTCTGCCGGCCAACTGGCGCACCTCATCGGCAACCACGGCAAAGCCACGCCCCTGCTCGCCGGCCCGGGCGGCTTCAATGGCTGCGTTGAGGGCCAGCAGGTTGGTCTGCGAAGCAATCGCGCTGATCTTTTCGACCATGCTGCTGATCAGCTGCGACTGCTTGCCGAGCGCTTGCATGCTGGTGGTGGCCGACTGCATCTGGCCGGCAATGCATTTCATGGTTTGCACCGTTTGCTGAACCACTTCGGCCCCATTGGCAGCATTGATATCGGTCTGGCGAGAAATATCGTAGGCCACATGGGCGGCCTGCCTGACCTGCGCCTCACGGCTGACCTGATCGCTCACCACACTGGCAAACTTGACCACTTTGTATAACTGGCCTTCCGGGCTGCGCACAGGGTTGTACGTCGCCTCCAGCCACACCACCTGCCCACGGCTGTCGACACGGCTGAAGCGGCCAGCCACATATTCACCGCGATTGAGGCGCTCCCAGAATGCCTGGTACTCAGCCGAAGTCGTCTGCTCGGGCGAGCAGAACGTGCGGTGATGCCGGTCTTGTACCTGAGCCTGCGTATAGCCCATTGCCTGCAAGAACTGATCGTTGGCGCTGATGACCGTACCGTCGAGGCGAAACTGGATGACCGCCGTGGACTTGACCAGTGCCTGCATCATTTGCGATTCGTCCCGAAGCCGCTCCATCAACTCACTGATGTCCGAACCATAGCCCTGCACATACAGCAGGCTGCCATTCTCAGCCTTGATCGCTGACCAGTGCATCTTCAACCAGACAATCGAGCCGTCGCCACGCTTGAACCGGTAACACTCATGGACGGGCTCGAAAGCTCGCATTGCCCTCATGAACGCCGAGCGAAGTGCGGACGTCCCGGCAAAGTCCTCGACAATGTCCGGCAACGCGCAGTTGGCAAGCGCAGACCGTGCACGCCCCAGCACCTGCTCGACATTGTGATTGATGTGCTCAATTTTCAGATCCGGGGCCAGCCGGATCGATAACAGGCCTGCATCCAGTTGCGCCAGTAACTGCTGCTGCACTTCGCACTCGGCATTGCGCCTGCCAAGCTCTTCTTTCAACTGACGACCGAACATAGTCCCCCCTGATAAAGCCTTGTCGTTAATACACCGCCTGACTGACGAGCACGCACGCCACTCAAGCCTGGAATTTCATGAGTCCCAAGGTCGTTAGTTGCTTATTGGATCGATAAAGAATCGTGGCGCACAGGTGCTCCATCTCGTTCAGTGAAATACTCAGCGCTTGCATACGTACCGAGACGGGGTTCACGTCGCCGACAAGAGTGCAGAGCAACAAAAGCTGTTGCCTGACTTCGTCAGCCAGTAAACCAGCCAGGCCAAGAATTCGACGAATCCCCTCCTCAACCACTGAAATCAATCGGCACATTTCACTTTTTAGTTGCGACAGAGAAGGTCCTATTACCAGCACTTTATTACAGTCCTGTTTCTGACCCATCTGATCAAGCGCAATCAATAACGACTTGACGACATCAATGGCACAGTCGACTTCATTAACCTTGATCAAGAAACAGGAAATGTTGTTACTCATACGCCGGACACAGGATTCAAAATCATCCAGCGCGTCGTGCAATGAACTTGCCATGGTGATTCCTTACTGCCTCATGAATAAAACATGCAAACAGCCGCCCTCCGCTATCCAGGAGCAGCCTGCTGGCGCCTTGAAGGCGCGTAAAGTAACGAGACGGTGATTTCGTCAAACCGACGAGAGTAAGCTGCCCTTCACAAACGGGTCATACTTGACGTTGTCCTTGCCCGACTTCTTGGCTGCATACAATTGCCGGTCGGCCTCTCTGAGTACCTGGGAAATATCGCAGCCCGGCATAAACGCCACCAGACCGGCACTCACCGTAAACCGGCAAGGCAGACTGTCCATGGTGCGCACGGCGTGCATCAGTTGCTGCGCGTATTCCAGAGCCTGGGTTTCACTGGGCGTCTCAAGCAGCACGCCGAACTCTTCACCGCCCAGGCGTCCATGACAGTACCGATGATCGACAGACGCCATGCAACGGGCCAACGCGCACAGTACCTGATCCCCGACTTCATGCCCCCACCGGTCATTGACGCTCTTGAAGTTGTCGACGTCGATCATCAGAAAAAAACCGCGCTTTCCACCCGCTGCGACCTGCTCGAAACGTTGCATCAGGGCACGCCGATTAAAAATACCGGTCAGGAAATCCGTTTCAGCCATGACCCGGTACTGACTTTCCAACACCAACAGGCCTCGCAGGGACGCCATGTAGGTATGGTTATTGACCCATCCTAATGCCACTGAAAAAAAGCCGAAAACCAGAATGTAGCGAGCAGCCTCGGGCAGATCGACATCGATATACGGCCAGACCATTAGCCAACTGATTACCGCCGTCACAATGTAATCCGTTGCGTTTCTGACCAAAAGCGAAGCCCCTAGCACAGTGATTACGGCAAACGGCAGGGAAAAGGCCTGGTACAGCGCGTCCAGCTGCATGAACAGAAACTTGAAACTGCCCGCAAACGTGAGAATGAACACCAGCCCCGAGAGTCGCCAGACTTTATCCGAACGTGTGAATGTCTGGATGCAAAAAACCATCAGCATGGCGAGGAATGAGATCAGGACAGCCTTGAATGACACATGAGCCTGGGTGATGGTATTCACGACCACCCAGCTGCCAATCGCCAGCAGCTCAGCGCGCACGACTGCCTTTTTCAATAAGCCACGAATGCGATTTTCCATAGATAACTGCAACTCCATAGTGGCTTCAGGTGGGCATCGGACGCATGTCCTCGATCCTGTATTTCAGTCCTCTCCTATCCTGATGCAGACCTGAGTGATCGCAAAACTGACCAGCATCATCCTGCGCACCAGGGTCATGAAGCACTCGGTTATTTCAAGGCCACTTTTGCATGCCTTGAAATACCCTTTCTTTTCTCCTTCCCTGACCATCCGGATCAGGTGCGTGCTGGATACCGATAACCGCGAGGATAACTGCGCGTAGGTCGACACCTTGTAACCACCGGCATTCGCACATTGCCCCTGCAAGGCATCGCAGAAAAAGGCCAGCATCAACATGTGTCCGCCATCGCGGTTCATCAACCAGCGACACTCAGGCACCAGAACGTCCAGAGTGAGATCCGCCTCAAGCACTTTGTTGAAACCTTTGAAATAAGCCTGCACGGTCCGGCTATCAACCCGCAATTCGCTGCACTCGGGGCCCAGGACACCCATCGCCGGAAAGTAGTAGGCGCTGATGATCTTGATCGTTTCGGCCATCGCCCGCAGCGAGGGCTTGAAAACCCTCAAGCGACGGTCTTCCGGGTGATCGCTGATGTCCATGTAGCCTGAAATCAGAAAAAACGAGAAATACGACTCCAGGCTGTTCTTCGATAGATAACCGCGCCGCTCACAGAACTCTTTGACCCGGGATAACGATGGAAAATAATGACCGTAATAATGCGTCAGCATCGACAACACGACCAGAAAGCGGTCGTACTTCAGGATACTTTTATAAAACAGCGGCCGCCCCGTGTAATGTTGTTCCATCAACTGGTAATGACGGGTAATCCGGGCATCGATATCGATGCACTCGGAAAGCCTTTTGATTTCGGCCTCCAGGCAATCAAGCAACGTTTTACGATCCATAACTGACCTTGAACAATCCAAAACACCAGCAAAGATATCAAAACGCTAGCAATGCGGGGCCTATACTAACGTGTTTTTGTCCAACAACATTTCCAACCCAGAAATGTTTTAACCCCATTCCTTTTTAAATCCCGCTGCTGAAACCATGGATTTATTAAGATTAATGGATCCAACTAACAATAAAGCTGGAAATCTTATTGCCGATTTACTTCCTCAGTGCCTTTGCCAGCACCCGCGCTGCCTCAACTATCGCGCCCTCGTCATAAGGCGCAAAACCCAGCACCAACCCGGCAGGCATGGGCTGATGGCAGTAACGCGCCAGCGGCATGACGTCCACACCGGCCTGTGCGATGCGCGTGCAGGCCTGGGCTTCGTCATCCACCAGCAAGCGGCAGGCGACATCGAGCCCGGCGCGGATCGGCGGGACCTCGATCAGACCTTGCCAGTGCTGCGCCGCGGCTTCGCTCAAAGCCTCGGCACGCCGCTCATAGAGTTTGCGCATGCGCCGTACATGGCGGTCGAAATGGCCCTGCTGGATAAACGCGGCGAGTACGGCCTGGCTCAAGCTGTTGGCGTGCCGGGCGGTCAGCGCGGCCGCGCGGGTGAAGCACTCCACCAGATGCGACGGCAGCACCAGATAGGCCAGGCGAATGGAGGGAAACAGCAGCTTGCTGAAGGTGCCGGCAAGAATCACCGAATTGCTCGCCGCAGGCAGTGAGCGCAGCGCCGGGATCGGTTTGGCGATGAAGCGGTAGTCGCTGTCGTAGTCGTCTTCAAAGATATACGCGCCGCTGACACCTGCCCAACGCAGCAACGCCATGCGCCGTGCAGGCGACAGTTCGCGACCCAATGGTGCCTGACGCGAAGGCGTGAGATACGCCAGCGGCGCCTGCGGAGCGCGGCGAATGCCTTCCTGTACGCGCATGCCCTGCTCATCGACCGGCACATGCACCGGCGTGTACCCGGAAACCTCGATCAACTGTCGGGCACCGGGATAGCCCGGATCCTCCAGCCACACTTGCTGACCGGGCGGCACCAACAGCCGCAGGCACAGGTCAAGGCCCTGCTGCACGCTATTGAGTACCAGGATGTGCTCGGCCGGCACCTGCACGCCACGCGCCACAGCCAGGTAACCGGCAATGGCTTCACGCAGCACGGGCAAGCCCTGCGGGTCGGAGTCGAGCAAGGTCGCCGCGCGCGAGCTGCGCAACTGCTGGATGTGCAGCTTGCGCCACAGGTCCACAGGAAAGGCGCCAACATCCCCCCGATGCGGAAAAAACGGCAGCAGCCCCGGCGTGACCGCTCGCCGGGCAAATATGGGGGTAATCGCGTCCAGCCGCTCGACCCAGCCGGTGGCAGGCGCAGTGCGCGGCAACACGACGCCGGGCACCACCTTGCGCTGCACATATCCCGCCTGCAACGTCGCCTCGGGCAACACCGCGCTCACACGGGTGGCACTGCCCACCTGCGTTTCGACATAGGCTTCCGATAACAATTGCTGGTAGGCCGCCTGCACCGTGCCCCGAGCAATGGAGTAATGCTCGGCCAGCGCGCGAGTGCCCGGCAATTTGCTGCCAGCCGGCAGGCGACCACTGAGGATGGCCTCGCGCAGGCTCTGGTACAGCCAGGTTTGCAGACTGATGCCAGCCGCAGGTTCGCCCAAGGGTAGCGACATGACCCAGGAGGGTTGAGCGGTGTGTGCCATGCGCACCTCAAGTGGACCAGTGAGTTCATCAACAAGCGGATCAATACCATGATCCGCTTGCGCTGCACACTCTGCGCATCGCAGTCACCTACCGCCGGCCCTTACAGGAGTAACCCCATGCACTCATCCATCCTCATTATCGGTGCCGGCTTCGGCGGTTTGTGGAGCGCACTCAGCGCCATACGCTTGCTGGACCAGCACCAGCGCCTTGACGTCACCGTTACCGTGCTCGCGCCTCAGGCCGAACTGCACGTGCGCCCGCGCTTATACGAGCATGACATTGCCCCTACCGTCGCCCCGCTGGGCGAGCTGTTCGAAACCGTCGGCGTCAATTTTGTGCAAGGCAGCGCCACCACCATCGACGCAGATGCCCGGCGAGTGAGCTATCGGGATGCCAGCGGCCGTGAGCAATGGCTGGGTTATGACCGCCTGATTCTCGCCTCGGGCAGCCAGGTCGCGCGGCCGGCTGCCGTCTCGGGCATCGATCAATACACCTTCGATGTCGACAGCTACGCCTCAGCCCAACGACTCAGCGAGCACTTGCACGCCCTGCGCGAGCAACCGGCCAGTGTGCAGCGCAACACGGTCATCGTCGTGGGCGGCGGCTTTACCGGCATCGAAACCGCCACGGAAATGCCGGCCCGCCTGCGCGCCCTATTGGGCGAAGACGCCGATGTGCGCGTGCTGATCATAGACCGCGGCCAGACGATTGGTGGTTCGATGGGCCAGGCCATCGGCCAAGTCGTCGCCCAGGCCAGCGCTGAGGTGGGCCTCACCTGGCGCCTTGGCGCTTCGGTGCAGGCCGTCGATGCGCAAGGCGTCGTGCTCGCAGACGGCGAGCGCATCGAGGCCAGCACGGTGATCTGGGCCGTCGGGGTCAAGGCCTCGCCCCTGACCGAACAAGTACAAGGGGAACGCGACCCCAGCGGCCGCCTGCATGTGGACCCCACGCTCAAGGTGAAGGGACAAGCTGCGATCTTCGCTACCGGCGATACCGCCTTTGCCGCCAGCGATGACCTGGGCAACCACGCCTTGATGACCTGCCAGCACGCCATCGCCCTGGGCCGTTCGGCCGGCAACAACGCGGCGGCGGATCTGCTGGATGTAGCGCCGATTCCCTATAGCCAGCATAAATACGTGACCTGCCTGGACCTGGGCGCCTGGGGCGCGGTGTATACCGAGGGCTGGGATCGCCAGGTGCTACTGACGGGGCAGGAAGGGAAAACGTTGAAGACGCAGATCAATACGCAATGGATCTATCCGCCCGCGCCGCATCGGGACAGTGCGCTGGCGGCAGCTGATCCGCTGATTCCTGTGGTGGCCTGAGGCGGGTGAATGGTCGAGCATTCGTCTGCACAGACGTCTTCTCGTTTGCCTGTTATCCCGACACAGGGTTCCTGAACTTTAATCTCTGTATTGCACTGGCGCATCCATACTCCGCAGCTTTATTGAGATAGCGCAGCTTTTCTTGCTCAAGGGCGCGCGCAGACAATCGAGTGGCCAAACTCATATACAGGTTGGCGCGAAAGCCTTTTTCGTCGAGCGACACAATTGCAGGGTCGCGAGAGCGGCTCTTGCTGTCGCACATCGGCAGTGTCGCGGGCAAAGGGTAGTACTTGCCATACAGGGTTTCATCATTGGGCAGTGCGTCGACCAATGACCGGAATTCAGGCGTTTTAACTTGCTCGAAACAGAAGGCAAGCATCTGCAAGCCCGCCGGTGTAAATCCATTACTCAAACTGGCTTTGAGAAGGCCACACACTTTTTCGTCAGAGGGCCCCACAGGGTCAAACGTCGATGACAGTATAGCCAGGCGATACTGCGCAGCTGGATTGCCTTCTTCCGCCGAACGCATGACCAGAGGGGCTGCGTCTTTGACAAGCGCCTGCATCTCATCCCTGTAGTGTTCCCTTTTCTGCTGAGGGAATGCCTCGCCAGCCGGTAACTGATGTTTGATCGTGAAGATCTCGTTGTTTACTTCGTCGATCCTTTGCAGATAAGGCAGCGCCTTGAAATACAGCGCTTCGCCTTCGGCGGACAGGTTCAGAGAGGTTGCGTTTGCACTGGATAGGAGAAAGACGGAACAAGCAATGAGAACACTCTTGAGAGAAACGTTTACCACCGGAACGCCCTTTTCGTATCTGCCGGGATCAGGACTATAGCTGAATCGTCCCCCGCATTTCCCCCAGACGAAAAAAAGCCCCGAGCGCTATTAACGCTCGGGGCTTTTAAATAATGGCGGAGAGATAGGGAAAATCTGCCACCACCTCTCCAGCCCTTTAAACCCAAGCCCCACGCGGGTTTCGCTTCAGTTTGGTACAAAATACTGGTACAAAACAGTATCTCTACCGCACAACAGGCGTGCCCCCTCATGGCAGCAGACAATCTTATCCTCAAAGCAGGCACTTGGCACGCCAGATACGTCATTCCCGAAGATCTGCGCGAGTATTTTGGCAAGAGTCAGTTTTCACAGTCTCTGAAGACTGGAGCCAAAGCAGAGGCTCAGAATCTCAAAATCCCTCTCATCAAGCGGTGGAAAACAGAGATCGAGGCGAAGCGAAAGATCCAACGTGCGGAAAACGGGGAGTTTCGCCTGAACATGGATTTTGAAGAGGTCAAAGAGGTTGCCGTGTCGTACATGGCTTCCAAGGCGGAACGCGAAACAGAGCACATCAAGTCGCTCATTAATGACCTCATTGGTAAGGGTTCGACCTTTGGCGAACCTGAGCTTGACCGGCTCAAAGCTGAACAGAAAGAACGCGTCATGCACCTCCACATGCAGGGGTACATCTCAGATGCTGAATACGATCATTTTGACGATGAGATTGACGTGTGGAACGTTCAGTACAGCATGAAGCTCAACGAGAAAGGTCAGCTTGGCTTTGAGACAATTGTTGAGGCAGTCAAAAAACTCAATCGAATCACCAATACTCTCGAATTGAAAATGCTGATGGGAGAATTGTCAGAGACGGATGAATTCACTATCACGGAAAAACAGGAGGTAGGGGAATCCGCCAAAAACCACGAATCTCACGCACCTGATACCCCTTTCACCAAAAAGAATCTTGAAATCTTTGCAACCTATCAAAAAGACATTCGCAAGGTGATTGATAAAACTGTAGATATGCAAGTGAGTCGATTGGAGAAGCTAAGCGACTGGTTGAAGAAAGAAAAACTAGGTTTGGATCACAAAAGCGTTCGCCTTTACCTAGAGGCGCAGACCGATCTTTCTCCTAAAACCAAAAAACAATATGTTCTTGCTGGAAATACTTTCTATAAATGGGCTATGAACAATCTGCCCCGTTTTGAATCGAAATTTCAGAACATGAAACCGCCGTTCCAAAATCACGAATTCCCGTCTTCACGCAAAGGTAAAGCACTAGCTGAAGCTGAACGTAAGAATTACACCGTCAAGCAAGCCGAAGAGATCTTTGCCAAGGCAAAAGAAATAAAAGGTAAAAACCGCCAGCACCTCATGGACGCGATTCGCATTGGCGCGTTTACCGGAATGAGGATTGAAGAAATTTTCCAGCTCGAAATTCATCGCGACTTGGTTGATGACGAAGGGGTCTTCTGCATTTCCCTTGACGATGGCAAAACCCGCTCATCAGTACGGAAAGTGCCCATCCATCTTGATCTTCTCCCCATCATCGAGCGCATGAAGAAGAATTCAAAAGATGGCTTCCTTATGCCTTCTCCTGCAGGCAATAAATACGGTATCCGGTCAGATTTTCTGAGTAAGGCTTTCGGTCGGTTGAAGACCTCGATGGGCTTCAATGAACAGTACGTATTTCATAGCTTTCGCGGCACGGTGATTACACAGCTCCAGCGTGCAGGCGTGCCAGAGCTGACCATCAAATGTATCGTCGGACACGAAACGGGTGAAGTGACGTGGGATATTTATAGTGATGGAGCTTCACCAGCGCAGAAATTCGATGGTATCAAGAAACTGAAATACGACTTTGCAGACTAGCGCCATCAATCCAATTAATCACAAGTACACAGCCAAGGGATTGACCAATACATGCAGCCACCAAAGGGTTACTTCGTTGTTGACCTCACACCCACAGGAACGCGCAACCTGTACCCCATGAAAGAGTGGTGCAGGCAGTTTCCCGAGGATGCTCCACCGTTGAACCCCAACACCACGAATTCTCAAGCGCTACGCAGAGGGTTTGCCAAAATGGGTTGGGTCACTGAAACCACAGAAACACAGGTGCTGATTTTTCGTCCCGGTACGTCCAAACACACCGTTTTAGCTATCGAAAACGAAGACCTAGCTCTTGATGAGCAGGACACCTCGGACACAGACCGCGAGACAGTATTTGAGCTGGAATGGCAGCTTCGTGATTTCATCGCTCACAACATCGAGACGCTTCGGGTAGACGGTAAAGCCTTACGCCTGTACGTCGATGACATTGGTCGAGACGGTGTGGAGTACCCAACCGGCGTAGGTCCAATCGACATTCTTGCGCTGGATTCCGATGACTCGTTCGTGGTGTTTGAGCTTAAGCGTGGACGTGTGGCAGACAAGGCGATTGGTCAGATCAGCCGGTACATGGGCTGGATCAAGAAGAACCTAGCCAAAGGGAAGATGGTGAAGGGGGTCATCGTAGCGAAAAGCATCAGCTCGAACCTGCGTCACGCGATTGTGGCAGTGCCGAACGTCTCGCTTTTTGAGTACGAGGTGGCATTCAGCCTGAACCAAATCCAAGAAGCGGATGAGTCTCTATAGGTGAAGCGAAAGAAGCTTTAACCGCTTTTCCCTACCTCGGCGTGCATCATCACAGACGCAGAGAACACATTCCCCGCGCAGCGGAGTGAGCTTCTATAGGCATTTCACCAGTCAGAAGCCCACTCCCATCACCGCATTACTCCATTTCGACCTTCACAGGTTTACCCTTGTGGATGATCTCGAACTTTGAGGTTTTTTCGTTCCACAGCACCACACCCGGCGTTTCCATCATTTGAGGACCGCCGTTAACGTAGCGATAGTCACTCATGAAGACGATGTTGCTAGATGCCTTGTGAGCGCCGTCCTGAGTGCTTGTCTCGTTCATTGGGGCTTTGTAAACCTTGCCGGTGTTCACATCCACGAACGCCGAGGCGGTGCAGCCCGAGCCACAGCCGTAGCTGGTTACAACGAAATGACCGGCAAAATCAGGCTTCTTGCCCACAGTCGATTCAACAGCCTCTTTCGCTTTCCAATAACTCGCCAGATCCTTGTTCGACTTCCAGTCAATCTTGCTCACAGCCTTCGTAGCCACGGCAGAAGCCGGATAAGCCTCGAATTTGTAGCGTTCGTCACCAACTGCACCCACTGCTACAGCAACACACCCAGCCAGTACCAAACCGCGCAGAATCCCTTTCATTTCCTAACCCTTGATGACGTTGAGGCTGAAAAATAACCTCAGCTTTCAAATCTCGCAATAGGTATTTTTTTTAGACGAAAATTAATTATTAGCAATTGACTTCAGTAGATTCCGCCTTCTGATATCCAATCATTCTATATTCATGATTCCTGATATCGCTTCAGTCTAAAAACCAACGATCTTTAAATTTACTGAAGCATTCTGTTCCTTCATGATCCATTCCCATCAGACGCACGTAATACCAACGTCAGACGTAAATCAGACACAAGTATTACAGCCATCATAAATATTTCTTATTATTTTCTGATTAACGTCAGAAATTGAAAAACAAATGGTATAACTTTAGGTATAACCAAATAATTTTAAAGGAATCGCTCAATGAATGCACAAACCCCTAGCTTCAACCTCAACCAAATTGAAACAGCTCAACCCAAAGTAATCACTCTTGCTCAGCATAAAAGCAGCGGAAAAACAACATTCGTATTGAATTTCGCTTCGAAGCTTATTGCTCAGGGCAAAAAGGTTTTAATCGTTGATTTGGACCCTATCCGCGCAGCCGAAGATTTCTATAAGCTCAACGCTTCAAACGTGAAAGCCCGCATCGAGAATCTGACTAAGCTTGTGGGTGAAAGCCTCAGCGACAACCGCTTAGGCGACGTGAAACGCTACACGAATAGCATCAGTGCTTGGAACAAGAAAACCACACTCAACATCTACGGTTCTTCGCTATCAGCATTTTCACTCAATGCAGTGAAAAGCACTCATCCTGACTTTGACTACATCTTGATTGATATTCCTGCAAATCTTTACACCAGCGCAGATGAAATTAAACCAGAAATCAGCCAGTTGCTCATTGATTCTGACCTTGTGATTTTCCCTGTGAAGGCTGAACCACAGGAATTGAAGACGGCTCCAAAACTTGGGAATTACGTCGCCAACCTTACCCAGTTCTGTCTGTCTAAAGGGATTCCAGTCAACACCAAATTCCGCTCAATGCTTTGCTTTGAATCCTCGAAATATAGAGGAGATAAAGGCTTGGCAAAAATCTCAGACACAATCGTTGGTTTTGCGAAGGCGTTCAACAGCACAGTTCCACCGATACTAGCCCCGATGATTTTCCGTTCACTGTATCCAAACAAAATCAGTGAAGCGCGCTCTATCTACAGCTCTGAATCCGTTGAAGCAAAAACCGCTCAGCAGGAATTCGATGCAGTTGCTCAACAAATCATCAGCACACTTAATTAATCACACGGAAAAAATAACATGTCAAAAGTAATAGATTTTAACGAACTCAACACCCGCATCCTCAACACCCAACCAGACACGCCAGCCAGTCAGCTTGGCGGGTTCGCATTGGCTCTAGAAGCTAAGACCCCGGCGCAGCTCGCAGAAGAAGCATTGATCAAGCTGAACGAGCTTGAACCGGGCAACAACAACCGTAGATCCACCTTTGCTATGACCAGCCACGCGAAGCGCTCTATAGAGCTTGTTGAAGCCGTCACTAACACCAAGCGCTACAAGAACTCAATCTTCGCAGCAGTAGGATTGGACGTTGAAATGATGAATCGTCTGCGCCTGAAGGCAGTCAGCAACCCAGCAATTGAAGCGATTTTGGACGACTTGAAGGCTGAAACTGACCGCAGAGACGATTGATCCTCACCGCATCAGAAAACCATTCAGCCCCTTAACCGGGGCTTTTTGTTGCCCGTCATATCTTAATCTTACCTACGTCTGACGTGCGTCAGATCGAAGTCTTACTCCACCCTTTTGAACCATCAACTACCCCAAACCCCTGAAAACGTTACGTCTGACGTTCGTCATACCTTCGTAGTACCTACATCAGAATAAAGTCAGAAAAAAGTCAGAAGTATTTGCGCTTAACGTAAATTGGAGATTTTAAAAATACTATAATTTAGGTATGAGAAGAAAACTTCTTAATAACCAAATAATAGAGAGAAAAACATGAACAATTCAAACATCAACTTAGCAGAAAAATACTTGAACGAATTAGGTAATTTCAAAGACAGTATTAAGCCGATAAAAGGAAAAACCATTCACTCAATAGATAACAAAGTGGTAAGAGTCAAAAACGAATATACAGGAGAAATCTCGAATTACAGTAAAACAGACCTCAACGAAAAATTAGCCTTTCAAATGTACATCGGTTTAACACCAGCCGAAATCACAGAAGAAAATGCACAGAGTCGTGCGGTGGAGGTATTCAGTCTTCTACCATAAGCCTTCACCAGATCGAGAACAGCCCATACAGGGCTTTTTTTGTGCCTGTCATACGCTGGACCCACTCACGTAGGATCAACGTCCTACCCATGTACTGCAAACGTCCTACGTCCATCTGACGCACATCATAACCAAGTCAGACGCCCAGCCAGCTTAGCCATTCCCGACATCTTACGTAGGTAGGACCATCGTCTGATCTACGTCCTACGCACTTCACACCCCCGCACCATCCACTTCCAACGAGCATCTGACAGAGGTATGACTCACGTCCTATGCATGGGAAAACAGAATCCGTAGACGCTCTGTGTTGAATCTCAGAAAATTGATCGAGGAATTATCCGCTGAAAATCAACACAGCGAAGCACTGGAAAGGTGATTTACGTCTGACGTGCGTCTGATTCAGGTCATACGAAGGTAAGAAATAGATATGATGTTCGTCTGACATTTGTCGTTTAAGGGGAAATTGAGCTATTTGCATTTGGTATAATTAGGACTATAACCAACTAATACTATAATGAATAAATCACAACCTGCTCAAAGCAAGACAGTTCCACCACAACCAATGACCAAGCAAATTAATCTTTTAGCCGATTTTTACTGCACCGGCATTTTACCAAAAACGCTCAAGAAGCTGACCAACCCGAAACCTCACTGAGTACCCTTCCCCGCCTAAAGCGGGATTGGTCTTTTTACCCTTCCCTTCCTACCACTATCACCAAATCACAGGAAAAAAAAAGCCACTCAATCGAGCGGCAATTTTAGTGTGCTGTGCGTGCAGCCTTTCTATACACAGCTACACGAGCGTCATCAGCAAGTGTTTTGAGGTAGTAGTACCCAATGCTGCCACCCACCACATACGTCACAAGGAACGAGTACAGCGCTATGTACATCGGCATTTGGTCTGACGTAAAGAAATCACGCTGGGCAACCCTCACAGTGCCAATGGTGTACTTGTTCTCGAACCAGCTACGCTCAGGCGTCAAGTCGAAGAAATTCACCCCGTAGAAGTGGACGATTGCAAAGCGGTACGTCACTGCCGTTGCCACAAAGCACATAGCGTATTTGTACAGACCCATCAGGCGGTACACGTCCAATTCCGCTGCACACCTTTCCCCGGCACGATTCACATGGCACTGCCTGTCGATCTTTAGGAATAATAAACCGGCGAAGCCTATGGCAAGCATCATCAGGTAAGGGAATGGGTAAGCCCAGTTCTGATACGTCAGCCAGAAATCACCGTGAGGCTTTGTACCCCAAAAGCTAAGCTGCGTGATGTTAATTAACGCATAGATAAAGATTGGGAAAGCAAAATGCATATATCTGTGCGTAGAATCTCTCAAAAAGTAGTTCATTAAATTCTCCGAAGGGCATTGCCCTTAATGCAATTATAGCATATATAATATCTTATAACTCCAGTTAAGATACAAAACAAGATCCACCTGTCGAAAAGCCAGTAATTATCTGGCTAATTTCGAAGTGACTTCTTTTACTTTGTTTTGGATTTCTTCATATTTTTCTTGTGCCTCACCTACCAAATCGCTCACGATTTCTGCTTTGAATATCCTTTGTATTGAATCCAGTATCCTCATCATCGACACACATAGCTTAAACCCTACATAAACGTTGAGCATTGCGAACACCAGAAGCATGAAAAGAGTCGCGATAGCGTTCTCGACCAACCCACCTGTTTGCACCAGAGGCATCACAATGAAATAAGTGCAATTACTTACGAAAACGACAAGTATTCCTTGCAACGCAATCGTGAAAGTAAAAAGCACAAGGATTATCAGCGGCTCTAACATTTTCCAAAGCAATGAAAGAATCAAATCAAGGAACACATGGAACGACTTTTCTTGGTCGTGATTTTTGCCGTGAGGGAAAATTAGGCTAGCTATTTTGATGTACATGACAATCAGACTGCTAGGTAAGCTAAATATTCCCTGAGCGAAACGTCCCAAGAAAAACAACGGGGCTAGTAAACCACTCAGCACCAAAGCCCCAGTCAGAAAGCTGATTGCGAAAGCGGTCATCGATACGAAAAATCCAAGAACGCAAGCCATTTTCTTCATCGAAGGGCTTTCAAACTCATCGAGCGTGAGCTGACCAGTCTTGAAGACGATGTACATCGTCCAGTAGTTCTTGAGCGCTGACATGCCATTCGAGAACAGCGCGGCAGACTGATTCAACGCTGGGGCTATGCACGTATTCACTTCCTTCGTACAGTCCTCGAAAGTGAACCCTGACGTGGTGTAGAGATTTCCGAACATCCCGTTTGCTGTGTACTCCATTGTGTTTTTCAACCCAGCTTTCCACGCCTCCGAGCTGGTAGGAAGCACAAGGATTGAGATTGTTTTGTCTATGTCAAAGACGCTCTCAGTTTGCAGCGACTCTGACACCTTGCGCCTGTTATCCAAGTCAGTGTTCTGAGTGAGAGCTGATTGGCTCTTGAAGCCCAAAATCACTGGGTCATACACCGCCTGAACGTTTTCTTTGTATTCCTTCTCGATCTGATATTCGAGATCCCCGGCTACACGGTTCACAGTCGATATGTCGAGCATGAAGCTCGCTATATCAGCTAGCGGACGTTGCACGGCGTCCTTTGCAACCTGTGCGTGTGTCTGCACGAATGCCCCTGCAGATGCAACGTAGACCTGCCTCATCTGCTCAATCTGCGCTTGGATTGAAGCTTTTGTGATTCCGTCGTTCTGAGGGAAGAACTGAATCTTCCCATCAGCACCATTCTCAACGCCACCAGACGTGATACGGTTCAGGCACTGGTCGTACACCATCCAGTGCGGTGCCCACTGCACACGACGATCCTCCACGTTAAGGGCATTACCACACATGAATTTGATTGAGTCCAAGGCAACCATTTGTGCAAGGTCGTTCATTTCTATCAAAGCAGATTTGGTCGATTCGTCCGCCCCGAAGTAGCTCAGATGCCCAAGGTTGAACGTGTCGAAGCCCACTTGCTTCAAGCACTTCTGAGTCTTTTGCGCTTCACCATCGACCAAGAGGTTTGCCAAGAAACGTGACGGCTCAGCCGATTCGTTCATGCACGTCGAATATGCCGTCTCTTCGTAGACCCTCTCCCCCTTCTCGTTCGTATCGTAATTGAATGTGTTGAACTGCTTGCTGTTGAAAAGGATGTTCGCCGCGTGCTGCTGAATCATCGCCATGATGATTTGCGTGGATTCGTTCCTAGCGAGGGCATTGGCTTGGGTTGTGTTGAACCCCACGTCGAGCTGCGTGTACGTCCAGAGCTTCAAGGACATGTTCACCACGAACGAGATCCCTACCACGACGCCGGTCAGTATCGACCCGGCGTACAGGTCGAATAGAACCCCAAAGCCAAGCAGAATCATGATGCCCGCCGAGATGATGGCGAAATACACAACGTCCTTTCTGTCCTTACCTATAAAGCTTGTGGCTTGCCCTCTGAAAATTAGGTAGCACGCGAACGCGGTGTAGAAGTACAGAAAGCCGACCCCGCCTGCCCATACCAGCTTATCCCTCGATTGAGAGAGGTAGTCAGACTCAGTGCTGTCGTGCGTCAAAGTGAATTTCGAATCACTGTTGAAATTTGTGAGCTTGTTGCCCGCGTAATTCACGACCAGCAGGGACCGATCCGTTTCGAGCGTGTTGAGCAAGGGACCGATGTAAGGCGCATTTGCTACCGCATGGTCCATGCACTCGTTCAATGTCTTATGTGAATCAGGGCGATAACAGTCTTTGAAATCGTCAGCGAATGAAAAATTCGAGGTTAACAAAAGGGCTATGAATAGGAAGAAAGGCTTTATGTAATTCATTTTTGGCTAAATAGTATTGTTCATATTATACCATTTATACTGCCTATTTACTGCCCCCCCCTAAATTTTAAATCAAGAACTTCTACCGCCGCTCAAAATTTAGCATCATTTCTTTTTTCAGCCGCATCGCTAATAGCTTTATACACATCTACAGAATAACGAAGTATTTTCTCGATTGTGGAGTCCACAGCCTTTCCGTTTATCTTGTGATAATCACCGTCCTTGGTTGCACCATTTCTATGAACGAAATCATGTCGCATTGAAGTGATTTTGAACATGTCAGATTTATGCGAACTATTTAGCTTTCCTTCACTAAGGATATTTACGTATTGCTCAAAAATTCTAACATTATGAAAAGTCAAATCATTGAGCTTTAGCATGGCGATACCCTCTACACCATTATGCTTGATTATATCTTTTAGAGTGTATTTCTCTGTTTCAATGCTTGCACACCCTTGGGTAAGTCGTTCCATCATGTGAGGAAAGGTTTTGACAGATGCCTTGATAATATCGCCCACCATAGCTTCAAATAGCGTTACCGCATGGGAGTACATCATTTGATGTTTCATCTGATCCAAGTATGAGTCTGAGTCGCTAGATAGCATATTCTGCAATTGGTGCATTTTGATGGTGTACGAATCATAAATCTCGTGGTATGGATGTTCTGCAAACCACTGCATTTCAGCTTCGTAATCTTCACCGTCTATCATATTCTGATAAGCCTCAGCCATTTCTTCCCACTCAGGCGTGTCCTCTTCAATATCCTCGGAGACGCCATAGGTTTCACTCATCCACTTGCGCATATTTTGATTTTCTACCGCGAAGTACCATTCTTTTGAACTGCTCATTTTTATGCTCGGTAAATTTGTGGAACCAGACCCGGCAAGATCTGGTGAAATTCTTCCTGCACAGCTCTTACAGTGCCTGCAAACCGTGGATCGCCTGTTAGGACGATACCCAGCTGGAGGGCCATCACGTTTAGCCCGTTGCTGTTCCTCAGCACGTCCTGAACAAGCTTTACAGGGTAGCCTTCGGCGTGACGGCGCAGAGGATGAATCCCGCTGTGAACGAATGAGTTCATGGCGTGGTAGTTCGTCTCCTTGAAATTTAGCAGCATGCGCGAGGCAGGCTCAGGAGCAGTCTTCACGATCTGATCGAGCATAGCGGCGAACATGGGCATTTTCTTTGCGGCGTGCTCTTCATCCAGTGTCAGCGGAGACGCCAGTGTCTCAACCTGCAGATCGGTAGCGGCGTACAGCAGCCAGACGGTTCGTGTGAGAGCTTCATACTGTAACCGCATCATGGATAACGCCGATGTGTAGCACTCAGCTCTCACCAGCAAGTGAAGGCTCAGAGCGTGTTCCAGAGCCATGCCACAAGCGACCAACGCTACCTCATGACGTATGCCGGGGTAAGCTGGCACTCCGTCCAAAAACCCCATGATTTCAACGTGCAGCTCATCTGACCTGTTCAGAAATTCGTCCATCGGCTATCCCCCACTCCTTACGGTCCATTCTGCCTGATGCTACTATGCGTCCCACATAATGTTCGCCATCGAAGCGACATTTTTTCGGCATTCTTTAAGGAAGCAACATGGAAGTATCAGCGCCAGAGGAAAACGCGAAAGGTCAGCAAGACCTTTCAATGCCAGCAAAAAAAGTGACCTCTCTGCCACTAGCGATTTTTCTTACGCTTGTCAGTTTCGTTGTCGTATTCATCACTAATATTAAAAGGGATTTCAGCGCTTCGCCTATCATGGATATTTTGCGAGAACCCGTTTTGTTTCAAGATTATATTTCGAAAGCAATTGGTGGGAGCATCCTGATACCTGCAATCCACGTTGGTCTTGCTTCGTTTTTCAAATCAAAACGTAATAGCTCAACTCGGCGCCGAATATTTATAGGATGGGCTTTTGTGTTAGTCACAGCTGAAATTCTTAAGCACTTCACAAAGCACTGAGAATTATTAAAAATCCTCACCAGCAAAAAATCATGGATCAAATGCAATGACTAATAACCCAATGACTAGTAACCAGCAGATCAAGCTTATAATTTTCGGCTTTATCCTATTACCTTCTTTGTTCTTTCTGGTAGGCATCATCCCTGTTCTTCTTCTGATTTTCGGGATTGTCATGATGAAGAAAAATCATGATTTTTCTCACATCGAAACCTCAGCTAAAATTTACAAGTATTACGTATCTCTATTCTTTATTGGATTCTTAATTTTTGGTCTGTACTGCGGAGAGGCTATTAAAACGTCGCATGAATGGGACCACATGAGAGAGAAAATGTATGCCTCATTTATTATGTGTGTCATTGCTATATTCTACATCGTGATTCTGAATTTTCTTTTCTTGAATCCGCTTCGTAGCCACTCCGCGTGGGTAGAGAAGAATGGTATTTTCAGCAGTAAAGCAAAAATTTTTGCGGACTCTAATGAGGTTGACATTATCAAAGGTGATAAGCTTCGGACATTCTCTGTAGCCGATGAGCTGATTAAATGGGCTAAACTAAAAGATGATGGTCATATCACTGAACAAGAATTCAATGACGCAAGGAAGAAGCTTCTCCAGTGATGAAGCTGACTGCATTGCAGAAAAAGCCTTTCGGGGCTTTTTTGTTGCCTGCGATCTGGGTTTTGAGAAATGCTATTATTATAGTAATCAACAAACAGAACCATAATGTCAGTAAAAGAAGAATTCAAAATCTTGCGTAGCGAATTTAGCAAGAAGCCTGAAATCAAAACCGTCCCTGAATTCATAATCGAGGGACTTACTAAGCTTGGATATAGAAATGATGATTTACAGATGCCGAAACCGGACGGCACAGCCACGATTCGGGGAAATGAGTATTTAGTTTTCGGCGCAGGAGAAAGCTATAACAAGCTAGTGGAATCCTACCTTCAGGTTTCAACCATTCTAAAACACGAAGCTAAACTTTCGAAACTCGCTTCGGAATGGGTGTACGGACTTGACCATATTTCAGATCATGAGATTGTTGCGAAGCGAATTTTCCAAGAAGCTGGTCTGCACATGGATTTCAGCGATTTCAAGAAAGACTATGCCAATGATAAATTTCTGTTCAATCACCTCAAAGGCGAAAATAAGAAAGCGGCACAGCACCTTTTAGAAAACGCCAATGATTCCTATATCGTTTCGGAAAAAATGACGTTTGATATGAACAACTCAATTTTCGTAGCAAACACGCTCAGTGCTATCGACAAGGACAAACCCAAGAGAAAGATAAAACCATAAATCTGTAAAACTGAAAGAGCCTTAATCGGCTTTTCTCTTTTCATGTCATTTTCACCCTCTTGAGCTGCGCCCAGTCAGTGCAAAAACTATCTGACAGATAATCCCTTTTCATAGCCCAATGGGCTATGGGTGGCTCTGTAGCAATCCTGATGCTTCCCCTTCCATACCGTGCATTGATTCCATCCATGACCTTCATCAGCCTCTCAGAATTTCGTCGTGGCTCTGGTGCGAACATGTCAGGCTGATAACCTTCACCACTCACGAACTGGCTCAACACGATCCCCGCTTTTGCATAGCGGTATCCCGGCACGTAGATCTTGCTCAGCCCTTCGAGCGCAGCCGCAACGAATAATCTTGTGTCGTTACTCGGTGCTACCAGACCGCAGATCACAGCACGACTGTAAGGCTTTTCATCGAACCTGCTGGTTTGAATAAACACTTGCAGACACGATGACAATTGCCCCTCAGAACGAAGCTTCGCGCAGGCTCTGGACGCATAGGTTGTGACGGCTTCACGCAACCCTTGCAGCTCAGTAATCCGCTCGCCAAAGCTTCGTGTACTGGCGATGGTTTGCTTCGGCTCAGCACCTTCTGAAAGCGCGTAGCACGACACACCCTCAAGCTCCATCGAGGTCTTTTCAACGTTGACGTTGAAGAGCTTCCTCAACGATTTTCGGTCGTACCGCTGGAGGTCGATTGCCTTCTTCACGCCCATCAATTCCAGACGTTTTGAGAGCTTCCTGCCTATGCCCCAAATCTCATCGACCGGCATCCAGTTGAGCAGCTTATCCCGACGAATTTCGTCCATGAGAACCACTACACCACCAGTCTCCTTTCTCCATTTTTTCGCGCTGAAATTCGCAGCTTTCGCGAGCGTTTTCGTAGGACCAAAACCTACCCCAACCCCGATACCGACCTGCTTTTTCACAGCAGCTTGGATCTCACGCCCAAGCTTCTCCAGGTCGCCTTGGACACCAGAGAAATCCAACCAACTTTCGTCGATGCTGTAGACCTCAATTCGAGGCGAGAACGTCTCTAGGACGCGCATTACGCGGTTACTGACCTCTTGATACAAAGCATAATTTGAGGACACCACACGAAGCCCATGGCTCTTCATAAGGTGCTTAATTTCGAAGAAGGGAGCGCCCATTTTTATGCCCAGCCCGCCAGTAGCTGGGTCTTTGCCTTTTGCGATGGGGCAACGCGAAACGACACAGCCATCCGAGTTAGAAAGTGCGACCACTGGAACACCAATCAAGGTCGGATCAAACAACCTCTCAGCGCTCACATAGAAGCAGTCACAATCAACCAGACAGAAGATGGTTTTCATCACCTAGCCTTTATCACACGGTCAGTCTGTTTCATGACGAAAACTGACACGACGCCTGCAAGGTGATTCGCGAGTTGTGCAAGGTCCGAGGATGGCGGCACGTACCCTTCGTTTTTGCCATGCGAAGAACTTTTGAAATTACGAGTCTCGCCAATCGATTTGCTCACGGTAATCGCGCCTTGGACCATTTCAGCGGTCACTGTGTCGATAGCGTTATCAGCCTTGAGCAGACCAAGTGTCTTTCTTGCGAGTTTTTCAATTGCTAGGGTTTCGTACTCAGTGGCATTGAGCGATTTGAGGCAACCTTTCAGAACCGTCTCTATGTGCGAACAGCTCAACGTAATCGACTGCTCCGGGTCAGTCTGGACGGCTTTACGTGCCTTCATCCAAGATTCGAGAATCGTCCCGTTTCCGCTGAAAAGCTCATCAAGATCAGAGTCGATTTCAGCCTTCTCGATGGTCACGAACTGGGCGAGGGATCTGACGACCGGGACAGTCTTCTTGAACTCAGTTTCAAGATTATTCGCAATATCACTGATGAGCGAGTCCAGCACATTTGGATCACTCAAACGCCGCCGCCTCTCTGCTCCAGCGCTTTCCAACGAGCAGAGCGACCAGTAGTCCTCTTCGCTGGGTCGAGGCACTTGCTTCCAGCCAACCATAAGCTCTTTGCCTGTGAACGCGAGATAGCAAGCTGTATGCCCAATTGGGTCGCCTTCGAGATCAACGATTTCGTCAAAGGTTACCGTGTGACTATTCCCACCAACGTCCAGCCCATCGACCAATTCCGAAAGCTTTTGCTCGAAAGCATATAGCCCTAGGAGTAGCTGCAGGTTCTCATTCTTAACCTTGGCTGATTGTGCAGCAAGCGCTGTAAACCCTTCGTCACTCATGACTGTCCGCAACCATATGTGATTTGAGCTTTTCGAGTATGTAGATCGAAACCGCGCCTGCAAGGTTGTTCACTAGGCGTGCTTCATCCGCGTTTGCCACTTTGTTTCCGCCATGTGCAGTTCCATAATGGGTTCTGAACACTCCACAACCCTGTGAGACGGACTTGACGCCACCAAGGAGGGCTTTTACATCCTTAACAAATTGAGCTTTTATCTCTTCGCTTTTGTCGCCTTTTTCGATGATTTCTGGCAAAACTAGCGGCGGAAAATCGTCAGCGACAGCATTGATATATTCATTTATCGCTTTTATTTTCCCAAGGGGAATATTTCGTTTCTCTAGGTAATGACGGCATACTGACTCTAAAAACTGAGTTGTCCTAGTCAGCGAATCGCTAGCATCAGTCTCAATCGCTAATCTAGCGTTAGCCCAATGCTGCTCAAAGTAATCCCCCTTCATCAGATCAGCTAGATCTTTATGAATACTCTCGCTTTGCACATCAGAAAATTCTGATAGCAATCGAACGGAGCTTTTCGCTTCGCCAAGCATGTCAGAAATGGAATCCTCGACCGCAGTCCAAAGCGAATTGATAGAATCCTTTGAGGCTATTTTTGTTAATTTTTCGTCATCTTTGAAATCACGAATATACCGTACAGTCATTTCCCCTTCGCGGTACGTCCCATAATTTTGTCCATCTTCATGGGTGGTAGAGGTAAAAATTCGAAGGTCTTCTCCATCGAAATTCAATTTCGCGTATTCCCAATCGTCCTCATCCACCATCCCCAGCATTACCTTCATGCCAGTTACGTAAATTCTCAACCCGCTCACAGCTTCGCGCAGTTCTTTCTCAACATTTTCCAACCCAGCACGCACCTCACTTCGGGTTTCAAGAACCTGCTGGGACATCCGCTGGAGAGCTTCCTTTCTAGTAGTCATGACAGTTCCAAGAGTTATCGAGAGACACGATGCAAGTTGTACAGGACGACACCCCAAAGGTCGATTTCTTCCCAGTCACCCACCTCAACGTCAGCGTTTTCAGGGTTGTGAGCGATCAGAAGTGGTGATTTACCGAGCCTTTCACGAAACTCCTTGCAGCAGAAATCAGCACCAATGACGACCACCACAATGTCACCACAGACTGGCTCCAAAGCCTTGTCCACGACCAGCACGTCACCATCGTAGATCCCGATTCCTTGGAGCGAATTTCCATCCGCCCTAAGCAACCAACGGCTTGGTTCACGGAGCGCAACCAGCTCATCAATCGACAGAGGCGGCTCTGAGTACTCAAGTGCAGGGCTTGGAAACCCACAGCTCACACGCCCTGAAATGGGCTTCCTGACTGGGGTTTCACTGCTTGTGATAGGTCCGAGAACGTGGAACATGACTGCCACTCAACTACTGTACATTTGAACAGTATCGAGTAGAGATGAGGAGCGGGCAAGAGGACGCCGACCGAGGGAACGTCCTACGCACGTCTGACGTAGATAGGACACGCTTCTGACATTCGTCAGAAAATGGAAATACTTTACTAATATTGGCTTTTTCGATTTGACTTAAGAAAAGCAAATTGTACGATATTTATATAACCAAATAATAAATATCATGAACAGTAACAAAACATCATTAATTTCCGCTTTGGCAATCTGCGTAATAGGTTCATTAACTCAATTTGCACACTCAGATTCATTAATATACGAAGCGCCGAATGCGTATACAAAGCAGCAGCAAAACGAAGCAATGCGCAAAGCTATAGACAACGTAGGGTTCGTAGATATGAATTCAGATTCCCATGCCTATATCTCTGAAACGAATTCAACCGCCGCATCTGAACCAGCAATCGAAACCCATTCCGAAAAAAAGACCGAAAGCCCTTTGACGATAAAATTCTGATCGTTACGGCTTCTTGACTGGCTGACTCACCAGCTCAACAAGGCGATTCAGCTCGCTCGAATTAGCCCCACAAATCACGTTGAACAGATACGCACGCTTCTGCTCATCGTCATCGAATTCGAGAAAGAAATCCCGTACAGAACACTCCAGCTCGACAGCCAGTTTGTACAACGCATCGACGCTAGGCGTGACCGTTCCCAACTCGAAGCGAGAGATCGTGTTTGAGTCAAATCCAGCTCGTAGACCCAACTCAGCTTGGCTCAAGCCAGAAGCCGACCGTAGGCGCTTCAAGGTCTGCCCAAGTTGTAAATTTTTCATCTGCAAATTTCAGTATAAGAAACAAGCAGTTAACTCCATTTTTCGTTCGCTCGTAACAACGCTTAACGTAGACTCAGCTTGAGTAATTCTACGCTATACGTAGAATTGCACGCACAGCCGCCCGTCCGGCTCCCATCTGATGCTTTTCACGCGAGAAAATGGACATGAAACGTGCAATCAGCTTTGCCGCAATCGTCGCCACCCTGAGCCTGACAGGCTGTGCAGATCTCCAACAGCAAGCCAGCAGCTACATGCCCGGTTCGCAGCCAGCCCAACCCGCCGTGGCGAGCTACGAAGGTGGTCAGCAGGTTCAATTTATCCCCGGCAATGCGAAAGCCACGAACACCAGCTACCAAGCCACTACCAACAATGGCACCGGCAATGGTCAGCAAGAATCAAGCTTTATGGGTGACATGATGAAGAGCGCAACGGACACAGTGAAATCAGAAGCCTCTTCAACTGTTCGTTCCACAGTTCGCGGTCTGTTCAGTCGTTAAGACCGGCAACCACCAAGACGCCTTCAAGCCCCATACCGGGGCTTTTTCATGTCTGCAAGGATTTAAGCATGAGAACACTCACCGCCCTCGCCTTCATTCTGGTAGCCACCCAAGCGCACGCCAAATGCCAAGATCGGTATTACTACTACGAAGCCAAACCGTTGCCGGTCAAGGTTAAGAACTGGCAGATGCTTGAAGACAACAGCATTCAGTTCAGCCGGGAGATCAAAGATTTCCTGAACATGACTGCCCAATGCACGCCAGCCGAGGGTAAGGACACCTACCACTTCACCGGGTACTTCAACTACATCGTTGAGCCGAATTTTTGGAAGAAGGTCGCGAACCCTTTGTACAAGCAGCCCGCCATCAGGTTGCCCAACGGCGTGTACGCTCAGGGTGCGAATGCAAGCACAATGGACGTGTTCGAGCAGAATCAAAAAGACCGGCAGCATTTCACTCAGTACCGCGCAGAGCTTTCCTACGCCGGAAAAACCTCTGTGATCTACGTGTACGTGGTGCGCAAGGGCATTGACCAAATGTACACTCCAGCGCTGAATGTCAGCTTCTCTAAAGCCTACCAACGGGACGGCTACTACTACACGGAGTACAAGCCTTGAAGAAAGTCATCGGTACAGAGTCTGGCGGAAAATCAGCGTATCAAGGTGATGATGGAAAGTATTACGATGCGATTCATCAAGGTCACGAAAGTGAACGCCTAGCAAATGCTCATATCGATTTTGAAATTAAGCGGAAAGAAAAGCTTGGCATCAACACAATTACAGGAATAGACGCAATAATAATCCTGATTGTCACCCTTATCATTTGCGCCACATGCATATGGGGCTTAAAGATATTGGGCGAAGGTAGGTATTTAGGGATTCTTTTAGTGATCGGCTCAATCTTACCAGTTTACCATTTATACAAGTTCTTTTTTTACACCTTTGCAAGCACACGACAAATGGTTTACCTTTTTACCGTCTGCATGGGATTTCTAATTAACTGGATTCTCACAGATGTTTTCAATATTCACCTATTAAAATGAACCAGACAGAAAAAAGCCCCTTCATTGGGGCTTTTTATTACATATCGAAAAGCTTCACAGTGAACTTTTGCTTATCGCCGGGCTTCATCTGATTAAGATAAGACGCATACTCGACAGTCACAACCCCATCTGACTCCAAAGCATTCATTAAGGTTAGTTTTTCTTTGCTGATTCTATCGACAGTTAAACCGTTCTGACCTACGTAATCAACAAGATTGCGACTTATAGCTCCAACCTTAATGTATACTGCATTATTACCAGATGCCTTTTTGAAAGCTCTAACCACTTTTGTCACGTTTACGGCGTTCAATGTATTTGCGTTCATTGTGTCAGCGACAATATTCAACGTATGAGCATCTGTTGCAAGACTTGAATCAAATTCAGAAATCGACTTTGATAACTCAATGCCATTCGAACTTAACTGACTTAATCGAAATGACATATTGCTTAGCACAGCAGATTTAGACGCAACAATATTCACTGCTTCTGACTTATCAATATCTGCAACTGTGGAACAATTACTCACCAAAATTATTGCTGACTGCCCCAAGGGATATGTAGTATATCCAAGCGAATCTTTTGCAGTGTAAACAGCCTTGGTGATTGTTCCCGATTGACCATCAGGACAATTTTCAACCGTTTTACTCTCAATAACATCTGAGAACATTTGAGCACAGCTAGAAATATCTTGCGATTCAACAGTGAAAACGCTGGAAGTGATTCCTAAAAAATTCTTTGATGTTGTGAGTGTGCCGCTTTGATAAACCTTTCCAGAATATGTTCCAGCAGGAGCCTTATAAAAGCTATCACAGGAAACCTCTACAACCTTTTGTATAGTAGTGACAACCGGTACGGGCGGCGGAGGTGTCACGCATGAATTACTTGTTACTATCCAGCCTGTAAGCGCGTATGAGTATCCGTCTGTATACGTTTTTATTTGTCTAGATTTAGAAATCATACCAGTTTGGGGATAAGGACAGAAATCAGTACCAGTTTGTATACCAGTAAAACTTGCTAATTCAGTGCATTGCCAATTGATTTTGAAATTCACTTTCTTGTACGCAGGCATATTCGGGAAATACAAATATGTTCTTATTCTATCAAAACCTCCAGTCGTATAACCAGCAGGACACCAATCACCCACTACCTTATCTGTTCCTGATGAATAACCATCAAACTGACTACCACCACATGCAACCACTACTTCCCATCCATCATTTGTATACTCAGATGAAGTCGTAGCTAATATTTCTTCCTTCGAGTGATAAACACCTTTGGCATCAATGTAGGCGAGAGCAGCATAAACACCATTGCCCTTATAAACCGGTACACCTGTATCTTTATTATAGACCTGCCTAAGCATCATCAAGTCACGAGATCCATTCGGCATATTGCAGTTTATTTGTTTATTGTGTACATCAAACTTTTCTTCTTGAAGCAAAGGAGAAATATCAATTTTGTTTGCCGCATAAGTATTTGTGCAAGCACATAAAGCGAAAGCAATGGTTGAAAACGTGATCTTGGTAGCCATGGGATTATAATTTGTTATGAGCAAATTATACCATTTCCCTAATTCAGATTTTAGGAAAAGAAGTATTGATTTTCGAGAATCCGAAACCAGACCAAAAATCAAAAAACGAATTTGAGATTTTTATCCAAAATAAAATTCTATTTTCGAAGCTTCCTTAGTTGCCGTGACATTATAATAATATCCTTGACATTTAAATTCATTTCGATCTATCTTTTGCACCTCATTACTGAATAGGTGAAAAATGAATGATCTAAAAATCCAAATCGAAATCCTGAAAAAAACCATATTTAAGATTTCTAAAAATCCGAAAATCTCAGACTCCAAAAATCAAGACCTTTCTTTTAGGACGTTTGTGCAGATAGCACTTGATTCAAGTGTTGAATCCATTGCTCAACGCTATGCCCATTACGGCGTTTCGAAACCAGATCTAAAAAATCACATTGCGATTGGCGAAGCATTTGAGCCTTTTAAATGCCCACCAGATGATCTGCAATATTTTGATCAAGTGTCTTTAGCAATAGCTATCAATCAATACAACGCGATTGTCAGAGAAAGCGAGCCTTTCGAGGATATTTTATCCCTTTTAGCAGAAGACATTTTGCTAACCAAAGGTCGCGGAAAATCGAAAGGTCAGTTCATGACACCGCCAGACCTTGCAAAATTTATGGCAAAGTTGATTTACACGCCAATAGAAGAAAACAAGCCTCATAAATTCGCTGATCCATGTGTAGGATACGGCGCTCTAATGCTTGCCTATTTGTGGAATCAATACAGAGCAAACCCTGATGAGATAAAAAATATCGAAGTCGTGGTTAACGATATTGATCCGATGATGTGTCACGTTGCTTCGTTACAGATTCTTGCAAATACGACACAACACAACATAGATCTGAAAAGTTATTTGATGATTTGCTCAAATGTAATCACTCAATACGTTAAAGGCGACGCGCAATTTTTAATAAATTTCCTAACACCAGAAATCGTTAAGAAAAAGCAATCTGAAATTAACCACTTCAAGTTATTCAGCGAATTGATGAATGAAGTGATTTCGAATCCAAGTGAAACGGTAGGTGCAGTATGAGCCAGTCTACCGATCTCAAAATCAAAGCCCTGAAATCCGCAATCTTCGCCATCACCAGCCACCACACAGGAGGCGAGAGAGCGAAGCAGGATCTAGCCCTTTCAGTCTTTGTGAAATTCAGCCTTGGCGTGATGCTGAACCAGCTCATTTCGAGATACCGCCACTATGGAATCACGGACCAAGAGCTTGTCGAGCACGTCTACATCGACGACACCCATTTTGCGCTTGATGAGAAGCTATTTGACACGCTCAATCCCGAAGCCTTGGCAACGTCAGTGATGCTATACAAAGAAGTTGTAAAAGCCCTACCGGCGTTCACGGACGTACTGACCTTGCTCATCGAGGAAGTCGCGCTATTCCGCAGATCTGGTGAAGGCTTGGGTCAGTTCCTCACACCAACTGACCTTTCAAGCCTTTATGGGTTCTTTGCTTCACACACTGGAAAGTCAGAACAGAACCACAGGAACCGATTCATGGACGTTCTACGATTCTACGTGTGGAGCAGGAAGCCTCCAGCTACCAAGAGTCGCTATCGAAGCGGGTAAAGGTCGAGAGAAAACCAGACTCATCGACCTTGAGTTGAACGACATAGATCCATCCATGTGTTGTGCAGCAGCACTGCAGTTCGTGGCAAGCATGGTCGTGCATGAACAAGACCTTCATCAGCTACCGGTCACATGCTCGAACGCGCTCACAGAGACGAAGCCGCATAGCAAATCGATGGTGGTCATCAAAACACCAGAGAAGCTTTTCAGCCGGGTCAGTGAGGCTCATGCCGCAAAAACGCAAAAACCATTAACTTTTATGGGAGCTTTAACAAGTTCACTGAAAAGGTACTAAAAAACAAAACCAAGACACAGGAGAATTACCGCTTAAATCTTGTATTTAAAAATAAAATGGTACGATGATTGAAACAACTGAGAATTCAATGAGCATCAATCATCATTACATTGCCATTAAAAAATTAGGTTACACACCTGAATACAAAAGCAGCAAACGAAATGAAGGAAGATTCTATGCTTTGGACGGAAATGGCAATCGTCTAAAGAAATACGTCGAGGTGATACACAGCAATAGCAAGATTGAAATTATCAAGAAGCCTGTATTCGTGCCATTCGCGAACAACACGAATGCAGAGGTGGATGGGTTTTTCGTGAGGTCTGAAAGCACACACGTAGCCAATGCTACTAAGGAATTACTTGAAGAAATCAAAGCAGCGCTGGAGCACAACAAAACTATAGTTATAGAGATAGCGAAAACTCAGCTGCAAAATATTTAGATGAGTACAGGATTATTTTACGTTAAACCCTGTATTTCAAGAAAAAAATGGTACTATATTTATATGGGAAGCAGTTAAGCGTCTCGAATAACAAAATCGGAGAAAATAAAAATGGCAAAATTTGAAGAGTTACTCACCAAAAAAGCAACAATAGATATAGAAAATGAAGTCATACAAGATACATACGCAATATTCCAAATCGAGATTCGTTACAAAACTGACGGCGGTGTAAGTTTCAATGCGGGCGCAGAATATGACATTAGCACGCAGGACTGGAGGATTGACATCAACGATAGAGGCAACGAATATTATGATTGGAGTGGACAAATTATCAATTCTTCACTCCAGCGAAAATTTAATCTTCAGGAATGACTTGCTGAGTTGGTGGAAAGTAAAAAAGCAGAATGGACTAAAGTAGTGAAGGAAAGATTGCAAGCCCTATCGATCAACGAGTAAAAAAACAAAAAATAGCCCACTAGGGCTTTTTTTGTGCCTGCTCAGAACTGATAGCCCGCCAAACCTTCGTCCAAAATCCTGCCTTCGCATCCTCCAATTCGCTCTTCAGCGTTTTAATTTCATTGACCCTGTTCGTGTACGCCGTCTTGTATTTCCCAAGCTCAACCTTCAGATCCTCAACGCTTTGAGTCAGCTCATTGGTCGAAGCCTCAAGACCAGCCTTGTCCTTTTCCAATAGACCCTTCGCATGGGAAAAGCCATCTCGCTCTTTGCCCACAGTATCAGCGAGTGATTCAGCCTCACGAAGCTTGTTGAAAAGGAAGGTAGTTTCGCGCCTGTTCTTCTCGATCAGCTCTGCCCGATCCTTCTCAGCTTGCCTAACATATTCCTGATGGTACTGGATGCTCACCGGGTCAGACAGGACTCTGCAAAACAGTTGGTTTGACGCTATTTCGCAGATTTTCTGATAGCCGCGTTCGAGACTTACCTCGATGTCATTTTTATCAATATACGTCTCAATGTTTGTACTTTTGGCGACTTTGATTTCGATGATAGGGATCCCGTGGTCACGGAAATCGACAATCTTCTGAGGGCTGCACGGGTTGGAATAACAGACCTCAATGGCGAGCTTCCCGCCCCATTTTTTGTAGTACGGGTTGTCGGATGTGAACTCGCCATAAAGGTCAGGGACGTAGACCTTGCCGTTCCCAAACCTCAGCCGGGTTTCCTCCGGCACAAGCCGGGTGAACGTAAAAGGCACGACTTCCTCACCGATTTTGAAATTAATCGTCTGCAGCTGGGAAAGGATGGCTATCAAGTAGGCGTGTGGAAGGGACTCGCCGTCGCTGTCACCTGAGCGTGAAACCGGTTCGGCGCTTTTGTAGCGAAAATATCCGTGCTTCACGGCAAACATTTCCCGCCGATATTTCTCTCGCCACTGGGTACTGATGAAGGTCAGAGAGCTGAACTGCTGCGGATTCTCACGCTTCATCTTGAGGACTTGCCAGACGAAGAAAAACTTTAGCCGACCGTCCTCAAGGGTGACGTAACCATCAGAACCCTTCGCATACGCCCAAATCTTCATGCCTCTCCCTTACGATGAAACGCTCTAGGACAGACCATACCAGCGCCTGAGAGCGTTTCAAAGCAAGGCGTGCCATCAGTAGCCCAAGGTCTCCTTGGTCTGCTTGCAGCTCGCCAAGCGACCACGGACCTGGCCATTCAGCAAACGTGTCTGCATTGCCTGATAGGCTTGGGTGTTACCGTACTGCTGCTTCACAGCATCGAGCTTGTTTTTAGCCTCAGTCATCTGTGTCACGCAGTCATTAATGTCCTGCTTGGACAAGGTTCGCGTACCAGCGTCATTGGGCGTGCCTTGTGGACGGTTCTCGTACATCTTCTGGACCTGATTGAGCGTTGCCAGTGCCGCTGTTTCATCTTCATTGCTTGCAGCCCACACAGAGCCGCACACCAACCCAATCATTCCTGCTGCTACGTACTGCTTGATCAATGGAATCTCCCTTTGTCATTGACGGGTTGTACGCTACCCGCGCCCCCTCAGCGACAGGCTACCGTGATAGAGGGCAATCCGTAATGACAGCCATAGGCTATCATCAAGGAAAGATGCGCCTGAAAACGCTAGGCGCAACCACCTACAGCTTGAAGACAAGGAATGTGTAATGAGCAAGGTTTACCCCATTGAAAATGATGTTCCGCTACCGCCTGATGAGGATGAGAAAAAACCAGAGAAGAAGGTTCTGACCAAGGACGAAAAGATTGAGAAGGAGAAAAAAGAGTTACTATCCTCAGTAGCTGCTGCTGACTTCTCATCCTTGAAACCTAGAGTCGCTTACGTCCTAAACCTCTATCCTCACACTCGGAATAGCGACATTTCGCTTTCACTCAAATACTGGGAAATATTCCAACCAGACCTTTACAAAGAAAGCGGGATTCTACCAAAAGACCTCTTCAAGCTGGAAAGGCTTCATTACATAGTCCGTGCCCGCGCTAAAATACAAAATGAGTACGAACTATTTTTAGCGGACAGTGAAATCAAGAAAAGCCGTAGAAGAAATGAAGAGAAAATGGAAGGTGCAGTCATTGATGACTCACCACCAGTCAAAAAGGTGCATATTTTCTCGGATGAAACAGGAAAAACGCACAAATTCGTAATGGTTGCGTCGGTATGGGTTCTCAATGGTAGAGCAGTGTTCGCTACCAGCAAAGCGATAAGCGAATGGAAAGCCAAATCAGTTTGGAAAAACCGCGAAGTCCATTTCACAAAATTTGGTAAGAGCGATTACGAAACACTGAAATCTTATCTTGGAGTGATTCTAGAAAATCGTGAGTATCTAGGATTTAAATACATAGCAGTCGAGCGGGCGAAAACCAATCGTCCGATTGAAGAAACAATTCTCAAGCTGCATGAGCTGATGCTTGCGCGTGGTGCTGCCCATGAGCTGGACAGCGGAAGGATAGATTTACCGAGGGAAATGGAGGTAACGGTTGATGAAGAGCAATCGCTTGACTCTTTTGTAATCTCTGACCTGAGAGACCGTGTAGGGGAAACCTTAACAAAAAGGTATAACGACAAACTGCAACTAACCTCACTGCAGACCGCATCATCCAAAAATAGCGCTCTGATACAGCTATCTGACGTAATCGCGGGCGCGATAGGACGGATACTCAACCACGAAGGAGAACGTAATTTTAAAGACGATATGGCTGATCTCGTGGTTCAAATGCTGGATTTGAAAATCGAAGAAGGTGACATTGACGGACTCGACTCAGCGGCGCGTTTCAACGTCTGAACTATCTAGGCTAAGACATGCCCGTCCTCGAGTATGCCCGTCAGCGCCCAGCCACTTGCAGTGACTTAACCTTTTCACCAAGCAGTGCCTTCAGTACGTTTGTCTTCTCGGATTCCTGCATCACCAACGGATCAGCACACACCGCCAGATCCAGCGATGGTAGCACCTCCCACACGTCTACATTTTGCGTAGAAGCGTGGTCTCCAGATAGCTTGGCGCTTGTAGGACTGGTGATAGAAAAGACCGCCAAGCACGCCACGGCAAGCCGCGCCGCACCGGAAAATCGAACCTGTGTCATGGAAGAACCTCATGCTCGACATTTCTAAAATCTTTTCGAGCAGCATTAATTTTTGCAAAATGGTCCTTGGCTTTCTTATTATCTGCTTCACGTTTCAATCGAGCATCTGTTTCAGCTATTCTTTCTTTAGCTGCTTTTCGCACTTTTAACGAATAGAAAATACACACCAAGGCAATAGCCACAATTCCCGCGTAAGCGAGCGCGCTTTTCAAACCTACAGTGGATAGCAGAAATACTATAGTAAATGGAAAAACGATTACCAACGGCAGAAAACGTTGATGCTTGTGGTATTCCTTAGCAGGTTCAGGCTTGTCTAAATTAATCATTTTGCATTAAATTTGTTTTCCTTATTATATCATTTCAACCTATTTAAAAAGCCCCATAAGAAACAAAACCCCTTTCGGGGCTTCATTACTCAGCATCTCTTTTTCTTGTTCCGTCACTTGATTGTGGAACGACTGGATTTCGAGGCACGTCACTGAACTGCTTCCTCAAATTCTCTTTTTCTTTGTCAGAGTAATTTCTAACGGCATTCGGGATAGCTTGTGTTCCTTGCTGCAATACCATTTGGTAAGCGCTAACCATCTGAGGATGGGTCATTATCTGTACAACATTTTTGTACGTACTATCATCATGAGCGCTTTGCTGTTGGGTCAGTGCTGTAATGATTTCCGTATGATAGGTTTTCATTGCTTTAACGAATGAGAAATAAATCCAAAGCATTCCAATCGCAACCATCAGCGACAATACGACTTGTGCCACCAAGCTACCATCACCCATGGTCAAAATGCTCCAGATCAACCTTTTTGGCACAAAGTTTTCAAGCATGAACCCAAGGAAATTGTACACAACAACGAAAGAAGGGATTAGCAATGCCACTCTGAAAAGCTTCATACCTAAATCTTTCAAGTAATCCGCACTAGCTTTGTCTGTGTTAGCAATCAACGCTCGGAGCAAAAGCCAAGGCGCATAGATTCCTTTGAGTATTGCTACTTCCCAACTGAATACAATAATCACGCTTATCATCAAGAAGATCTTAACGATTGGAAGGAAATACATACAGAAAATACCAATACCGTAATTCATATAGGCTACAGGCAACAACCCACCAGCGATTATCAATGTTCCGTAAACCGCAGTCATAAAAATAACTGTACCTCCTTGCCATGCAAGCTTTAACCAGCTCACACTGCTTTTATCAGCAACACCAGCAGTGCTGGCTTCAAGCACAGTAGGAACCATATCTTTCGCTTCCTTAACGGCTTTTGCTACAACGTAAGCCCCTATAACTTTGTTCGCATAACTGATGGATTCACTCCCCATCAATCTCATGCCGGTTTCAAAGTTTACGGTCGGATTCCCCTCGCATACGCTTGGATCATTCTTACATTCAGTTGCGCCGTCATACATCGACTTGCCTTGATCCATGCCACCTAAAAGCTTTATAGAATTACTTTCTACGGACAATAGATTCCCAACGAGCTTAGCAACGTTGAAAGCGCTTTCAGCTGATTGGTCACTCAACAATGATGATGGTGCTACGTTCGTCACAGAAGAAATCATCAACATGTTGAATGGTAATACTGGAAAAGAATCCGCAACCCATTTCAAATCTTCATCGGATAAATCGATGTCATTTGCTCCTCTCAACATCGCAAGGTTGACGAAATTGTAGTTCTGGATACCACTGTTTTTGAAAGTAAAATACAAGCTGCTATTCAATGAACGAGCTTTCACTTGCTGAGCATTGAGGTAATTTGAAACTGTCACGTCAGCTAACCCTAAACCCAACACGCCTTCTTTCACTTGAAGCCATACAGCGTATTTCAAAGCACCTTCATGAGCTTTATCATCTGCAAGTGAGTCCTTAATGCCGAGGTAGATGCTTTCATCTAAAGCAGATTTAGCCAATGAACCAGCCAGTGCTTCTATTTTGAAAGCTTCTGCGTCCTCAGAATTTTGAGAGCCAAGAACATCGATTTTATGAGTTGCTGCATTGATTTCAGCACAAGCTAAATTTAATCCGATCAATTTATTGTTTCTGATGAAATCACTCATCAGCGTTTTGCCCGGAATCTCATTGAAACGTTGCACCATCATCGCAGCATTGATGTATGTGTAAGCGTCCTCAGTACACACTGCCGATCTGAAAGGCAAAACGATTTCTTTTCTAATCCAGTCTTGCTGGGCACGAATCAACTGCCCGTCACTTGTCATGTCGTGACCTCTAGCCCCGGCGAAAATTGTCGCACCAGCTACGCCAGACACCACATCGTAGGTTTGAGGCATGGTTGCCTGTAGCCTGTCGTACTGGATGGTATTGGTACGAATATCTGTAGAAGCAGATCTGTACTTCTTGCGTGTAGCATCCGCCAACGTCTTCACAGCAGCGTTTGCTGATGGGTTGGTCGTGTCGATGGCACCGGCTTTCAACTGAGCCAAAATAACGCTTTTGAACGTGCTCAACTCCGGCACGTACTGAGGTCCAAGCGTCTCAGCAGACTGCTTCTGTGCAGAGCGAAGCATGTTCATCATCGTCCCGTCATTCAGGCTTTCACCACCGGCTTGCTGCTCGATGTTCTCACCGTTCGATCCGATCTCAACGGAACCGTAAACGGTCTCAAAGCCGTATGCATCGCGGTACTCAGGACTGTAGTCAGCTTTCTTCGTAAGCGTGTAGCGACGACCAAGATTGAAGGCGTTAAGTATGTCTGAGAGATTGGAAGTCACATCGAAATTCAGCTTAGATTCTTTGTTCAGCTCAATCGTAAGGCTCCCTTGCTTCACAGCTTCTTCAATGGCTTCGTCTTTCGTGAGGCTATTCGAGCCGAAGAATGTGCCTTGTACCTTCGTCATGCGCGGATGGTTAAATTGGAAAAGCGCTTGGGTCGTCACGTCCTCTTCTGCCGCCATTTTGATCTGAGAAGCATTGTTCGCACTGAGCATGAATTTCTCAGTCGTTTCTAGCGAATTCTTGAGTTTTCCAGTTTCGAATGTACTTTTTATCTTTCCAGCAATCTGACCATTCGCCATGAAAATTCCAATCGTTGGGAAGTACATGACTATCGCGCCGCCGAACAAAAGGTAAATTGCGACTAATAACACTGCGAAAAGTCTCACAGGGTATTTTGCGAACGTCGCTAATGCACTCCCTGACTTTGCTCCTTCTATACAGATTCTCACAATCAGCCAGATAGCCGCTGGAATCAGCACAAATGAAACAATCAGGAGTATCGAAGCCATCATTGATGACAACGCATTGTTCTCTGGATAGACAGTATCGAAACCCGCATCCTTTAGCATTGGCTTCAAAGGCGCGAAACTATCGCTCTCCGTCCCGAACAATGAGGCTATTGGCGTAAAAGCAGAATCCTCATTACAGATGAATCCGTAATCGTTTTCGTAGGGAGTGGCATCGAAGCTCTCTACGTTCTTTAATCCCGGTTGCAAGCTACATATTGGGGATACATTCATACCCCACAAAAGACCTGATTGCGCATTGGCTTGAGCGCCCGCGCTGAGAAGCACCGTGAGCATGATTAGACGGATAATGTTACGCATTTTAATGATTGTAGTTATGTGCTCATATTATACCATTTTGACCGTCGAAAATTAGGCGTTAAAAAACCGACTATTTCTAGTCGGTTATTTTAGCTGAGCCTCAACCCTCAGATTGCCTACCTTCGAGCATCCTATCAAATATCGAATTCCAATATTGATGAAATGGAACATTATCGCTAACACGCTTTATTTCTATTCTTACAGGCTCGTGCCTTTCAACTGACTGGGACTTCCTGTAGCAGATTGCTCCGAATAGCAACCCGTAGAACAATATCGTGTAAGGCAAAGTTTTTGATTTTTCAGATTTAGTCATTATAGTATCATTTGGTTATATGCGAATTATACCAAATTAAAACATGCCAATTTACCATTATCAAAAAATAGTCGATAAATAAAAAACCGGCTGTTAACCGAATTAAATTTAATCGCCACCGCCTCCACCATCACCTCCCCCGCCACCGGCATCCCCGAAAGACGATAGGTCATCAGCAAACCCGGTAAACCACCCATCCTTTTTCTGAGGTGCCGCTGGAGCTATCTCTTTAGTTTTGGACAGCCTGATTTTATCTTTGACTCGCTTGCCAACGTGAGGCTCTTCACGCTCACTGATGCTTTCTAGCTCGACTCTTTTTGCGTCACCAGCTCGGGAAAGCCTAGTTCCAGCAACGTAAATCAATGTCAGCGTAGAAGCGATGATGAAAAAGGTCAGTGAGACGTAGAGGGCAAAGGCTGTTTTCGCAGAGAAGCCACATGTTATGAAAAGGCTTGTGCTGATGATTCTGGAAACTATTGGAGGGAAAACCATTATTCCCACGGCGATTAATGCAAATGCTGTTTTTTGCTTAATTTTTTAGTTATTTGGTTATGCCCTCATGATACCAAATCGTTAATATTTTATTTATGGTTAATTGCGTAAATAACGGTTCGCGCTTCGCGCATGGAATAGACTGATAGTAATACTACAGTCTTAAAGACTGCCCATTCCCTTTCAAGCTGCTGCCACATTAGAAATTAAAAAGCCGACAAAAAGTCGGCTTTCTTCTCAAACGTTTTTAAAGCTAGAGGTTTTTCAGCAATTCACAGGCATCTGCCCACGAATACGCACCTTCCAAAGGGCTATGCTCAAAGACCATCAGGTAGCGGTAATCACGCCCTGCACACCTTTCCCAATACTTTCCAAGCTCGATTTTCGCACTGGAATCCGAGTTGTCCCGATCACCACCCTTGGTTTCCAAGAGGATGATGAGACCTGATCGCAGTTTCAGAACGAAGTCAGGGTAGTGGTTGATTGGTCCATTCAGGACGAACCCACGCCCGCTTGAGTTCCTATGCCACCAACGGACGTTTTCACAATCTGACAAGAATTCGGACATGCGCTCTTCAAGCCCGTTACCCTTCTCTTCACGAACGTACAGAGAATTCTCAGCCGCGAGTGGGGCTTTCTGCCGTGGGGCAATCTCCAGCGGCAGTTGGTAGGACGGTCGCGTATCCACCTTGTTCAGGTCGATCCACTGCTTAAATCGTCTCCGGGAGAAAGTCAGCATCTCGCTACGAACGCGCTGTTTGATGCTCTCTACGTAAGCATGCTGTTGTTCAAGCACCTCATCCAACTGACCGGCACTCAACCTTGCCAGAATCTTACGGATGTACGCCTGCAAATCAGCCTCAGCCAACGGCGGCATCTTGCCCAGCCAGTTACCTACCAGCCCTGTGAGCTGACGACGCTTACCCTCGGAATCCAAGCTCGAAAGGTAGTCCTTCAGCTTGCGAATCTCGTTGTCCTTCAACTGAATTTTCGTAGGTTCGTAGTCACCCTGCGAGCTACCTACACGAAGCAGATCGAGCTTCACTAAATCGCCGCCCACAGGAGCAACGGTAAAGTCGTTAACGTCGCAATCTGCCAGACGAAACTCTTGGTCGAGCAACTGAGATTTATCGAGAAGCACCCCGCCGTCTTCATCAGCAAAAATCAACCCAGCAGGTGCTTTCCGATAGAACTGGGGTAGCTTGAGTTCCTTAATCTCATCAACGAATTCAGGTCGTAGGGAGAACAGTTCCATTGCGCCTCTCACCTCATTTGGGATGTGCTTACCGCCGTTGGTAGCCGCAGTAGCTATAAGCTCTGCATTGGCTTGGCGCGCAGCCTGCAGTGTCGATTCAAGAAAATCTTCGCCACTAGGCTCACTGCCGCTACCCGGTTCAGTGCCGTCGCTCGATGACAACTCAAAAGGTGTTGAATCACCCTTAGAACTATTCGTGACGAACAGCCCCGGTTGAGGTTTTGTGGGCTCAGGCGTAACTGTTTTCGAGGTCTGGTTATCTGGCTTGGAATCGTTCGAAACGAGGTCAGGAGTCCTGAAATCTGCACGGCTAAAACCAGCTCTGTTCAGACCGACAACGATCCTTTCCAACGTCTGACTGAAGACACTGGATGCCGTCAGCACATAGCTCATGTTGAGTGGTTCATGACCATGAGCGCGAACATATGGCTGTCGCAAAATCCGACCAAGAATTTGCTCCACATCAACCGCAGACGACCTGTCAGCCAAGGTCGCGAGGATGTACGCAAACGGGCAATCCCAACCTTCTTTCAAGGCGTTCACGGTGATGATGAATCGAACCGGGCAGGACGGGGTCATGAGGTCCAAACCGCTCAACTCATCCTTGTCAGCAGTCTTGATCTTGATCCAGTCTTCGGCAATACCATGTTCCAGCAGCTCAGCTTTCACCAGCTCGAAGGTTTTGGCATCTGCCTTGGTTTTGCTTTCAGCCTGCAGCAACACGATGGGTCGGATGTAAGCACCACCAGTCTGCTCTTCTGCCTTCGCCTCAGCTTCGAGCCGCGCTCTCAAATCAATTGCATGAGCAATGACAGAGCTACGACTTGGAAGGTTTCTCACGATGACTGGTAGCTTGACCATGTGTTGGTCACGCATAACCAGAGCATCAACGAAGCTGATGATATTCGCCCCGGTTCGCGGGGTAGCGGTCAGTTCAAACACAAAGCTAGGGTTGAGGTTGCGAAGCATGTCTTGGGACAGGCTACTGGTCACGTTGTGGCTTTCATCAACGATAATGACTGGCTCCAAACCTGCCATCGATGCGACCAGAGAGTAAGGGTCAACACCCTCACCTACCGCCACCGCCGTGGACGCCAAGTCATCCAGCGCACTGTTCTCTTGATAAAGCTTTCGGTCATCCTTGTTGCGGGCTTTGAGGCTGTCATACGTCAGCACAGCCACGACAAGTCCGTCTTCCACCTCATCCCGAGACAAGAACCCAGACAGCAAATCGCGCTTATCCATGATGCTCACACGACCTTCGAACAGACGGTTCAGCGCCTGTCGGTAAGGATGTGTCGGATTACGCAGCGCCCTCAGAACCTGATCCAGAATGGACAGCGACGGAACGAGCCACAGGCACAAACGAGCATCACCTTGGCGCTTCTGCAGCGCACTGAAAATGCTCGAAACGGCATGGAGTCCGATGAAGGTTTTACCACCGGCAGTCGGCACCTTCGCGCACACTTGTGGAGCGCCGTGCGGAGCTGGCTGATAACCGGGCATCTTGGTCGCGCCCAGTGCATCCCAGTGAGCGCGATAGGCTAGCTGAGGGTCATCACAAGCGGTCCAGCGACGAAGGAACAGCTCAAGATCTTCAACGACCTGACTCTGATAGGTGTTCAACTGCATTTTCTAAATCCTCAGAGTCGAGCAATGTCGCGTGGAATTTTCTTGAAGCCAATGGCGTGCCGACGCATGAAGTCATCACCAAGAGCCAACTGGTCAGCGTAAACCAGTACAGGTCCAGCAACCTTCACCAGCTCTGCCAGAAGATCAAGGTCGAGCGTGGTTACAGAATGTTCCTCATAAGCGAAGAAGACTCGCAGACCATTTGCTTCGCCAAGCCAGTAGCGATGCTGGCTTTCAGCAGATGACGAACCAGTGCCTTCAACGATTCCTTCCTGCCATGCGACATAGTTACGGATCGCGTCGATTCCGGCAGCAGGGTTCAGGTTGCCGTATTGCACAAACAGCGGCTCACCCAATGCGTAATAGGTGAAACCGCCACCCAGCCCCGACACTGCCTTGCTCTCTTCGCCGTAGCCATTCGCAACCCGTTTGATGCGTTCAGCGGTAAGCGATTCAGCGTAATCCATCATCTCAATCATGATGAAACGTCGAGTGCCTTCGTCTTGGGCATTCGCTTTCAATACGGCGTGTCCAGTCGTACCAGACCCAGCATAGGAATCGAGGATGATGGAATCGCTATCAGCAGCAATGTCCAAAATTCGACCAATCAGGCTGCTAGGCTTTGGCGTATCGAAAGACGAAGAACCGGAGAAAATAGCCCGCATTTCGTTCTTCGAGCTGCGATTACTGCCAACGTCCTTTTTCCACAACGTGCGGGGCACCAAGTCACCCACCTCGTTGAGATACCGCTTGATGCTAGGACGGGCATCGCCGGTTGGACCCCACCAGACACGACCATCAGCATCTAGAGCGCGCAGCTTTTCCTCAGACACCCGCCAAAACCGTCCCGGAGGTGGGGAGAAATCACGCCCAGTTGGACCTGTAATGGTGAACAGCCCCTTCGAATAGGGTTTGTTCGCAAAGGGATCGCCTGCAATCCAAGAACCATTAGGATCGTTATCTGGATTGTCGTAAATGGAATCCGACTCAGCAGTACGTGCCAACCGGGCAGGAACCCAATTAGGTCGTTTGGAGTAAACCAGAATGTAGTCATGGTCTGTAGAGAATTGGCTGGCAGAATTCCGAGGCGAATCCGCCTTCTCCCAAATCACACAAGTCACGAAATTCCCAACACCGAAAATCTCATCCAAAACCGGACGAAGAATACCTACAGCGTTGTCATCAATCGAAACCCAAATTGATCCGTCTTCGGAAAGCAACCGATGAAGAAGCTTTAGACGTGGATACATCATGCAGAGCCATTTGTCTTGGCGGCTCATATCCTCATTTTCTTTACCGACAACTTTCCCTAACCATTTTTTAATTCGTGGGTCGTTAACGTTGTCGTTGTAAACCCAGTTTTCATTGCCGGTATTATAGGGCGGATCGATGTAAACACATCTCACTTTTCCTTCATATTCAGGCAGCAAGCTTTTGAGAGCCTCTAGATTATCGCCATGGATAATCTTATTATCTAAGCTGTTCTTCGGCAGGCTCTGATGAGCTGAAAAAGTGAATTGCTCGCGCAGAACGCGATAGGTTACATCCCGATGATGGTTACGGACTTGATCCTTCCCCACCCAATGCAATGTAGGCATGGTGCTAGCCTTGTCCTTGAAAAATGAAGCAGAAACTGCCTCTGAAGGCAGCCGGTGATTTGACACCATGATCCCTTCCAAGGCAAGCGGCGACTGGCTCCGAAGCCAAATCAAAGGTGCTACAAGCAGTTGAGGGAAGTGGCTGGAACCTTGGGGGTTCAAGCCCTAGTATGTCGGTGTGTCACACCCCTTGGTCCAGAGCCTACCTATGCATCCACTGTCAGAAGAAGCAGAAGCTCTCCAGCACATGCTGGTCTCGCAAGCTACAGGCGGTCAGGAAGACGACACGGCGTATCTCGCGCTCAGACGCGCCATTCTGGACGACCCTACCCTTTCCACATTGGTCCCACGGTGCGTGAACACATGCCGCAGCCTCGGGCAGTTCTGGCAGTTCATCAAGAACAAATACGGCACCTATGCCGAACGCCGGACCTTCCTATGGGACGAATTCCGCCCATTGCTGGACTACGTTGAGAAAGGTGGTTCATCACCAGCAGATCATGTGGTCACTGGTGCTATTGAGCGTTTCGACTCAGAGCATGTGAGGGTTGCTTGGACTAAATCACTAGAGAGGCGTACCACAGATCCAGAAGGCGCAATCACCATGGCGCGTACCCTTTTGGAATCCGTCTGCAAGCACATCTTGGAAGAAGCTGGGACCGAGTACGACGAAACACCGGACCTCAACAAGCTGTATCGCCAGACCGCTGAATTACTCAACCTTGCCCCCTCTCAACACACAGAGAAGGTCTTCAAGCAGATCCTTGGCGGATGCACGTCAGTGGTTGAAGGATTGGGAGCATTGAGGAACCGCTTGAGCGATTCCCACGGCACTGGCAAGGCTGGCGTCAAACCAGCTCCACGCCATGCAGAACTGGCAGTGAATCTGGCAGGCTCGCTCGCCCTGTACCTTCTCAGCACATGGGACGCTAAATCCTCCCCTGCGACATGAATATCCAGCGAGTGAGCAGTTCATGAAGAAGGCGATAGACTGAATCGCTTTTTCAAGGGTAAATAAATACATCAAAATAGGTACTTGTCGTACTTATCCTTTGCTTTTTTAGGATCTTTAATCGTTTCTTTCTTGTCAAGATAAACAACATCGGTCTGACTGGTTATTATATATATTTTATTTTTGGAATCCATTCCGAGATCAAAATCATATTGAGGTTTTTCATCCCGATCCGTTTTGAGAAATTTTATTGCATTGGTATATTGGCTTGGAATGAAAGCTGTTGTCTGCTCCTGAACCTTAGCCCCATCATGGTAAACAGTGAGTTTGAAAAAAATATACCCAGCAATGTCTTCTGGATTGCCAGTGTATTTTATATCGTTTGACCCCAAGCGTTTAAAGCTATATGCATATTCAGTTCCTTTGTTATCCAGCCTCACCATGTAGCGAGCCGATGAGGCTTCGTCGAGGATTTTATTTCCAAGCCCCTGAATTTCGATGCTTCGTTGGTCAGTATTGATCTTGTAGCCGGGATTCTTGGCAAGAGGCTCATCTGGCGTCACAGCGAAAACAGGCGCACTCGAAGCAAGCATCATTGGCAAAAGGGAGAGCTTCAGGGCGTTTTTGAGCGTAATCATCAGGTCGTCCTTGGAGGTGATTTTCTGGATGGTTTTTACCTCAAGATATGTCGTGATGCCACTACATTTACCAAGCAGAAGCCGCTTTCAACCACCCCTGCCCTTCCAGCACAAAGGCTCTAGCTCGCGGATTTTTCAAACAAAAAGCCCCCCTTGGATCCACAAAATGCTGGCTTTCAGCCATTCGCATGTGGAAAACTCCAGCCCTCTCTAACTGTGGTGGATGGACCCAAATGTTGCTTTTCAATCGTAAGCTTTTGGCAACTGCTGTATTGCTTGGCTCTGTAGCATTGCTGACTGGATGCCAAGAGAAAATCGAAGCCTCTTCCATGTCGATCTTGAAAGCGAGCGTCCAGAAGGTCTCCAAGGACATGGACCCAGTTGAGAAAGTGAAATTTCAGGAAGCCTTCCAGACTGGTCTGAACTACGCCTACGCGAAGAACCACGGCGGTCGCACACCGGATCAGAACATTGGCGCTATCCTAGGTCAGGCAATGAACGGGCTTAGCGGCAAGCAGGTAGACACCAGCGCAGATGACAACACTGAGCGTGACTTCCTGAAAATGATGGATGGGAAAACAGCCTCTGACGTAATCAGCGACAAAGCTGACTGGGATAAAGAACTGGCTGATCTTCAGGTTAAGTGGCAGAAGGCGCAGGATGAGCTTGCTGCTCAGCGTCAGAAGCAGATGGAAGAAAACGCCAAGATCCAGAAGCTGGAATTCGCACGTCAGCGCAAGCTTCAACTGAGCCAGAATATTGCCCAGCTTGAGCAGAACATTCCAAAGCTGGAAGCTCAAATCAGCGAAGCAGAAATCCTCAAAAAGCCATACGCCGATGCAGTGGCAGACTACGCCAAGGTCGAGATCAAAAACGTCTCAATCAAGGTTGATGGTCCACGCAAACGCTTCGTCGAATTTGACGTGGTGAATGGCTCTCAGGTCCAATTTGACGAGATCATTTTCAAGACGACCGTAGCTGCTGGCTCAACGGTCCTCACCAGCCCAACGTCAAGAGAGCGTGTTGATGGTAAAGGTGTTGCCCCCGGCGCGACCTACCATATCTCGTACAACATATCGTCTTCCGCTGCATTCAAGTACGAGCCAAGTGACTTGGCAGTGGACATTAAAATTATCACTGCGACTGACACAGGAAAAAAAGTAAGCGTTGCTGAAAATCTTGATGATGCTGGCTGGAAGCGCTGGACTGAGAGCAACCTTGTGAACGCAAAGAATCAGCTCGAACAGACCAACAAGCGCATTGAGGATTACAAAAAGCAGCTAGCCGATATGGACCAGCCATCTACCTCTGCCTAAACACCTATGATCCATAGAGACCGCCCTACGGGGCGGTTTTTTGTGATACCACTCCTGCATCACTTCCTGTAAAAATGGCACATGAACGCTAACCACGGAGTGGTTGAAAATGAGCAACGGACTGATCGACCTCGAAGACGAGATGTACCGTCTCTACCTGATGTTCTATCCAAACGGCAAAGCCATCAAAAGCGGATTTGATGCTCTACCCTCACACACCATCAGCCTCATTAACCGATTCCCGGACGAGACGGCACACGTCATATCCAGCAGCGCTTACCGCCTGACAAGGCGAGTGTTCTCTCAGCCCTTCACGGTTGAGCGTCACACACCTCGATCCCTCATCAGGTTTCGTCCAGCTCGCACGCACGTCTATTCCTACCAGTCACAGCAAGACCTGGCTTTTGCGATTCGCCACGTCCTCAGTACCCCTGCAGAGCCTCAGATCCTTCAAGATCTCGCGTGCATGGCATTCCAAAGCATCAACCAACCATCACTCAACACCGATCTCGATTCCCTGCGCGAAAGCAGTGAGTCCTTGGCGATTGCCGTTCATAAACTCACCAGAGCCAATCCATGCTGATCCAGCTTCTTACCAGCCTCCTGCCGTCCCTTACCGCACAAAACACGAAGGTGCACCTCGCTCAGCACAACGGGATTGAGCACCCGATGGACGTGTACCTAGCAGGCGATTTTGACGAGTGGCAATCATGGCAGTCTCGCAAGAATTTTGAGTGTGAGTACGTCATCGGATTGGTCGAGCTACCGGGCACGAAGAAATGGCTTCTGGCAGGTGTGTACGACTCGTTGAAACTGAACGACACGAAGACCAAAAAAGAGAAGCGCGACTTCGTTTACGACTACCGTCGTGTACCAGAATTTGTTGAGCTGGAAGGACGTTTGATCCTCGACTACACGAAGCCCCGACTGAATTACCTTTGGCTGGAAACCTGCCTTAAAAGTATGGTCGTGTCCTCCATGCTTGAAAAGCCCATGACGGTAGGCAGATTTCCCGGTTTCAAGGAGGTGGACGTGTCCCATGGAGAGTTGAAGATCATCGTCAACCAAGGCTTGGAGTCTTGGCAGACAGCCCTTTCCAGCGTTGCAGGGGTCTACCTCATCTCTGACCGCACCGAAGGCGAGCATCAGCTCTACGTGGGTTCAGCTACAGGCACAGGCGGCTTGTGGGATCGATGGTCGAATTACGCAAACAGCGGGCATGGTGGGAACACGCGCATTCGAGATCTGCACACCAAGCGCGGCAAGGATTTCGCGGAGAAATTCAGGTTCAGCATCCTCGAAATCGCTGACAAGCACACCGGCAAAGAAGAGATGATGGAGAAGGAGATTCACTGGAAACGCCGCCTTTTGACCCGCGACAGTGGCTTGAACGGGAACTGACGATTTTCCAGATTTTTAGGATTGAAAAATGAACGACTATGAATTCGCAGAAAGCATCTCGGCTGACATTGGAAAATTTTACGGCAAAGCAAAATCTCAGCTAATAGTACTGCCTGAGCATTCATTGATTAATCAGCGCTCACTGGCTGTGGTAATTTGCAACATTATATTAGATTTCAAAACTACTGAAATTGACTCTCGGGAAAATTTAGATTTCGTAATCGCCAAGCTGAAAAAGCTAAACCTGATAAATTTCGACGTAGCTGACTCCTTAAAGAAGGTAAGGAGATGCGGAAACATCGGCGCTCATCCTGAAAAATACAATCTGTCAGATGCCGACATGCTCAATATCGCCAAGTCATCCATTGAGGAATGCCTGAGCCTGCTCGCCTTCACCTATCAGCTCATGCATGGGACCGCCTCTGTCCCTGCCTACGAGGTGACTGAGCCGGTCGATGACTTCCTGCAAACGATGAGCTACAAGGCAATGGTCGAAGGCGACGCAGAGTCTCAGTACCTCGCTGGCAAATACTTCCAAGGGAGAGCCACAAAATACGACGATGATGTTCGAAAGGCAGGTAGTGGCTTCTTCGGTCAGGAATACCAATCGTACCTAGACCAAGCTCAGATGTGGTTCAAGCTTGCTCAGCACCAAGACCACCGCGAAAGTCTGTATGAGTACGGCATGACGCTCGCCAATGGCAAGGACAATTCCTTGAAAGGCATGGGTCAAGGTTGCATTGCCCGATCAGCCAGAAAGGGCTACGCAGAGGCTCAGGTTCAGTTTGGTATCTACCTGCGCGATGGGTCGAATAACTTCGACGTAGACCTTCCTGAAGCCTTGTACAACTTCACAGAGGCAGCTCAACTGGACCATCCCGTAGCACTGGCAGAGCTTGCAGAAATGCATGCCAAGGGCTTGGGAACAGCCGTAGACGAGCAGAAGGCTTTTGAATACTCAGTTCGTTCGGCGGAAGCTGGCTACCCACACGGTCAGTTCCACCTTGCGAAATGCTATGCGGAAGGTTTGGGCGTTGAGCCGAATGACGCACTTTCATACGAGTGGCTTGCCAAATCAGCCGAGCAAGGTCATCCCAAAGCGATGTTCGGTCTCGCTCACGCCATCACCAGCGGGCTAACAACCGCTTTTGAAATCGAGGACGCCAAAAAATACCTGTTCTTCTGTATGCACGTCCCTGACCTTCAAAATGAAGCGAAGATTGCCTATGCCAAATACCTACTGAAATTCGAGCCGGGTATCGAGGGGATGGTGCTCGCAGCGTCAATGCTTCAGGAGTGCTTTGAAAGCGAACCGGCAGGTTCTCAGTTTTCCAAGGATTCCGCCTCGCTTGGCAGGCAAACCATCACAGATATTCGTCAGTCGCTCCCAACGCTACTCAACAACCCCAAGCTTGTCGAAGCAGCAATGATCGTGTCGGCATACTACGACAAGCAGGGCTATCCCCATAGGAACCGAGCGGAACGTATGGGCATGCTCATAGATATGTCCAAGTCCCATCGAGCTGGCAAAAGCATCACCGGGCACATGAGAACGCTTGGAATAGCTCAAGACCACCCAAAGCAAGGAAGAAACGAGCCATGTGCCTGTGGCTCAGAAAAAAAATATAAACAATGTTGTGGAAAGTGATTTTTTTAAAAATCTTCAAAATTTCTTGGACAATCAAAGAATTGGTACTTAACACATGTCACTTGCAACCAAAAACGTCTTTATCGACACAGAATTTTACGTCAAAGCAGAATTGAATTTTGAATCTCAGACATTCAAGTCGTTCGAAGAGCTGTGCCAGAAAAATGAATTAGCTCACATTACAAGCACGGTTGTTGAGCAGGAAGTAAAAAAGAAGATTCTCGAATCCATCAAGGAAGGTCTGAAAGGTCTAGAGAATTTCAAAAAACGTGCTGGATTCCTTCGCAACGATAATGAGCTGACAGGTAAGATTTTTCCTGAACTAACAGAAGACGAGTTAAAGAAAAAAGGCTATGACGATTTCCATGATTTTCTAGAGTCTTCAAAAGCTCAAATTGTTGACATGAGCAAGGTAAATCCAAACGAAATCCTTGACATGTTTTTTAAGCAAATCAGACCATTTGGAGCCAAAAAACAAAATGAGTTTCGAGACGCTTTCTCCTTACTCGCACTACGCTCCGCTCTTAAACGTGGGGAGAAAATCTACGTAATTTCATCAGACGCTGATCACAAAGCGTTCTGCAAAGGCAATGATCAATTCATCAGCATTGATACGTTAAGCACCCTATTGGACATGTGCTACAAGCACATTGATAAACGTGCCGCATTCGTTGAGAAATACCTGAACGAGAAAAAGGAAGCCATCCGCGAGGAAATAAAAACCCGTCTGGAAGAAGCGGATGCATACAATTCTTCTACTTGGGAAGACGCTGAGGTTGAAAGTTTTGAAGTAGTGGAAATAACGGATTTCGAGCCAGAAATCACCCACTTGGATTCCACGAGATGCATGATCAATTTCGACGTAACGGTTAAATTTAAGGTTGAGGTCACAGGACCAGATCAGGTTAACGGCTACTATGATAAGGAAGACGATAGGCTATATACGTTCGATACGATAGAACGTGAGGAAGAAGCCGAACATGAATTCCCTATCGTTATCGACCTGTACTTCGAATCTGATGAAGGTGAATTCATAAACGAAGAATATCACATGGCTATCGTTGGCTTGCATAAAGGAATTGAGTTTGATGTTGAGGAAACACCATTCGAAGATCCTCGAATATAAATACAGAAACAAAAGCCGACTGCAATGGTCGGCTTGTCTGGATTCCTAAAAGTCAGTTTGTGTAGGTACAGGTAAAGCCTTTGTAAGCGACTCTGTGAGTAGTCACACCGCCAGCAGCGCCTTCCACTTCTGTGCTTGATTTCTCAGCCTGTACGCAGTGAATCCCCGGCAATTCGACAGCAGCTTGATCAGCGAAATTATCCTCAAGGAACAATTCAGTTTCTGACAGCTTTTGCATTTTTCTCATTTCAGCGTCATAAGAATTTTCAGCAGCGCTGGCAGCGAAAGAGTGGGAAGCGATTAGTGTTAAGGATAAAATGGAAATTATTTTTGTGAAGTTTTTCATGATTTATATTATTTGGTTAATATACATATTATAGCATTCCGCCCAATGAACTCAGAGGCTTAACGGAAAATAATCGACAAAAAAGCCAAATAATTGTTAGCTAATTTATTGAGATGAGATCATCTGATTTATGGTAATCGGTGCTGGTTCAGGTGCAGCATAAACCGTCACACCCGTTTCGTCGTTGTGGTAAACCGGATGACCTACAACAGAAACTACTTCTATCGGTGCTGTGTTTTCATTAACTGCCACACTCGCGTTTGGGTTTGATGTTATAGACTGACCCTGAGCTTCATCAGCGACTGCATGGATTGAAGAAACAGAAAGGATTGCTGCGAAGCCTAAAGCTAATTTTAATTTTTTCATTTTCTAAGTGGTTTGTTATTTTCAAATTATACCACACAGCATTTCGGAAACCGGAGCCTAAGCTAAAAATCATTATCAAATATCTGAATCTGTCAATATTTCGGCAAGAGGTTTCAAAATTGTGCTTGTCAATAAATAGCAGTCGTTAAAAAAGCCAACAAGGTTGGCTCCTATATAGAGGAAGGAGTCAGAAATTGTCAGCGCGGCTTATCAGTGCATGCAGGTTATCGCGAACCCTTGCAGCATCATTATAGTATTCCAATCCAGTATCCATTTCATGAACCTTGTGCGTGACCTCATTTAGCAGCACGTTGAGCATGTCATTGAAAACAGAGTCTTCAGCCAAGGTCTTCACAGTCTCAACAGTTTGGAATTTCGCGTTCAGCAGCTTCACCGTTTGAGGGAAGAGGAATGCACCATCTTCGCGAAGCCGCTGAGCCTCGAAGTACACGAAGGCGAGGACGTGGATTCCTTTTACCTCTCTATGTATAGTGACTGAGCTTTTTACTTTTTGCAGATAATAACGATTAACCAAAGCCTCACGAACAAACCGGGACTCTGAATTAAACTCACGAACATCAACCAAAGGATTATTGGTCAACCGCATTATCATATTGGCAATAGAGAGGCACGGCTCAACAATATTTTTAAGACTATGGACGTTGATACCATAATCGTTTGTCAAAAACGTAATGTCGCCTTCTTGCGCGGGATTGGTAGGTTCAATTCTGAAAACTTGTCTAGTAAAAGTCATCAAAAGCAAAATTAGCTTTTGAGGTTCATCCTCTACTTCAACGAATATGGTTTGATTAAGATATGATTTGAGGCGTTTCAGCGTAGAGAGAACTTCTCCAATCAGATTTACGCCATCACCATTTTCATCGTAGATAGGGCTGACTGCAAACGAGCAGTGATGCGGACTATTGTCAGGAAAAATTTCACTGTAGAGGCTTGAAGGATCGCGGAAGACGAAGGTGTTCTTGTGGAGCACTTCAAGCTCTTGCAGATGCTCAGTAAAGAGCTTGCGATGGTTGATGTACCTCTCGAACGTCAAGGTGTCCATCTGCGTCTGCGTAACCTTTTGCATCTCCTTGTTCTGCCGTGCAAGGAACAGAAGAGTTGCGATGGTAGCCACCGTCCCTGTCAGGGTGAAGAAGCCTGCCATCAAGGAACCGAAGCTACTCCATGCAGCGTGCTCGGTCGAAACGTAGGGGAAGGTCTGAGCGTATGTGTAGAAAAGCTTCCCTCCAAGCGCGGCAATGACGCTCGCCATCGCAAGCCAGATCCAGTTGCGAGTAAGCCAGCCCTTCACATTTTTCACAGGGGTATCCCTTCCATATTTCGAGTGGTGGCATCCTACCAGCACGACCATTCACCTTCACCACTCACACGGCATCCCAGGACGGCTTATGCACGAAGGGAACGACGCAAAGCAGAATGCCGGCACAAAAAACCAGACCGATCGATCTGGCTTTCTACCCTACTAGCGCTCACATGAAGCGTTTCAATTCCAACAAGGCTCTCGCTCTCATCGCGTTGATAGGCACGTTGAGGAACGCTATCAAGACGACCAAGGCTAGCACCACGTACACCACATCCACGGCGAAGATGTTGAGCGTGTCCATGACTACGTAAGTGACTATGAAGACCATCGTTGGTAGAACCAGACCGGCAACCAGCTCCAAGATTAAGCCTTGGCGTCTGAGCAGGAAGGAGCCATCTTCATCACCACCCTCCAGCAAAATTCGTTTCAGGGAAATTTTTGCAACGCTGGTACGTTGTTCGAAGGATGAAGCGCGAAGAGCAATTTGTGCTTTGAGAAAATTGAATGAGGCACACACAGCAACAGACGTGAAGAACAAAATGGAAATGACATTCAGCCCGATCATCATCCCTGAGCCACCGGCGAAGAGTGAGCTTAGATTCCTGTAAAGAAGGAAGGCAAGAATGCAAGGGATTATCAAATGTCGAATCGTGTTGATGGGTAAGCCGGAGACATACTTATCACCAACCATCACGCGCTTTATTGATTCAGATTTGTGTTTCTCATGATCAGCTTCAGAGGTAGTTTCAGAGTTCAGGTGAAGCTCAAGGTCAGCGAGGATTTGCTTTAGCTCTGGCGATTCCTCTTCATGGTTGTAGTTGGACATATTCATTTTGTATTTGTTTATTTCCTAATTATACCATTGCGACTAACCCAAACCTTTCGTTAAACAAAAAGAATTTACCCCTCCAGAAAAAAATCGAAAAGCATTGATCCAAACTGAAAGTCTTGAGGGAAGGAACGTCAAAAACGCTGCACTGTTGTTGATCAGAACCACCCTTTTTCTCTGCACTGTCACGAAAGAAGGATGGTCGATTCCGCTGCACTGTCAGACGAGAAGAACGGCAAATCTGGCGCACTGTTGTCTTTTCAGAAGCTATTTTTTAAAACTTTTAAAGCATGCAAGGACGGAGTAATAACAGTGCGCGCACGTTAATACTAAGGCTACGCGCTCCGCTTGTTGATTTCTTTGTTTTGTAGCTTTTCTCTCTCTGTTTTAGCTAATGATTTTTAGCCTGTTTTCGCAACCTAAAATCCTGAACCGTCAAAATGGTATAATAAACTCACTAACAACCATTTCGTAAAATGACCGATACAAACCAAAACACCAATGATTTAGCTAACGCAAAAATCTCTACAGAGAAAGAAGCCGACGTAGCCAATTTACAATCCACATATGATTCAATAGCCAAGGCAATCAGCGCCCTTGATACTCGTATCAAGAACGATGAGAAAAAGATAGATAAGCTCGCCTCTGTTATTGAGGATGGTTCGGATGAAGAAGCTGCGAAGGCTAGGACTGATCGTAGCGCCTTGAAGCAAACCGTTGAAGAAAACAAAACCTCGAAGAAAAACAAGGCTACTGAAAACACAAACCTCTTGAAAAGAATCAATCGTCTACACGAAGAAATCTTGAAGGAAGGTAAAGGTCAGCACGCCATTAACATCGAAGGGATTACCAAAACCAAAATCTCAGAAATTGAGAGAGGCTTCCCGTACCTGTTCCAATTCACCGGCACAGACAACTTCGTCGATTTCTTTCAGATGGTAAAATCCCGATTCGCTTCCAATCAATAATTGGAGGTGATTCATGGCTAAGGCAAACGACAAAGTACAATTCGAAATTCGATGCACAACCCAGTTCCGTCAGAAGTTGACGGATCTGGCGTACCTTGCTGGCTTCATCAAAAAGGTAAAATCAGAAGAGCTAGACGAGTACGGTTTTCAGATCGATGCGGCGAAGCTTGCACAGCAAGAAAGGTTCTACCTGCTTGAGAAAAAACAGGGTGTGTCCGAAATGATAATGAACATTGTCAGGGATGGTGCACTCATCATCAACGGCGCAGACAAGTCAGACACCAAAGACCTTGCCACGAAATTCAACCGCACGAACGCGAACATGTCACAGCTTCGAGACCTCACCGCAGGTCAGGCTTTCTCAGCGAAGGGTGAGCAATACAACCTTCAAAAACTGTTCGAGGACTTCTTGAAGGTACGTATCGAGCTGTCCAAAGACATAGACAAAATCATGGAAGGTAAGACGCTCCATGAAATCACTGACGGACCAGTCTATGAAGCCAAGAAGGCTTTCGCTCTGGATTTTGACATTGACCGACTGAATGACCGAATGACATTCGTTACTGATGAAGACACGGAGAGAGCTTTACGCTCCACGCACTTGAAGCTCAAGCCCATGCTCAGGCATTTGATAGGTAACGTGAAGCTATACAAGCGCGGCGCACCAATCAATCATCCAGATATTCTTGAAGCCTTGGCGATTTACCAAAAGCTGAACAAGGATATTGAGGCGGCGCATATTCTAAACCTTGAAAATAAATCCTACACCGTTGACCTTTTCAAAGGGTTAAGGAGAAGACACTACGAGGCTGTCACGCTCGTTAAAAAAATTCGTGGCATAAAATAAAAACAACCGAGACAGAAATGGTAATCGACTTCACAAACAAAGAGGAATCTCAATCGTCAGCTTCGACCAATGCGAAGCCTGCAAGCACAAGCAAAGGCTCACCAGAAATCAGAGGTTTGAAAAGCCTTACCAAACATTCTGAGTACCTTGTTGAACCCAAGATAGATAAAAAAACAAAGCTTGACGTTCACTACGGACGTGAGTGGGCACAGACCAATATTCCTTCCGCAATGCTTCACCCAGCGCAGGCAGAGAAGACCTTATCTGCCATTGAGATGGTTCTGTACCGAAAGGAATTCGCTGCCAACCGCGCTGCCTTTTTCCGTAACCACACCGCAGATGGGAACAACAACCGTCCCAAATCGAAGGGCAAGCAGATGGACGCTTTCCGCTTCATCATTTCCTGCAAACCCGAGGAACTATCTCAATGCAAAACTGATGAAGAGCAAGCCAAATTTCTCTGTGAAATGGCTAAGGCTGTGCTGAAGAAATTCTCAGGCAGCTCTGAAATCAATTTCTACTACGACATAGTTCCGCACCTGAAGGACGGCAACCCGCACATCCACATCATGATGAGCAGCTACACAATCGACGGTCAGTATTACGAGTTCTACCGAGGGAAGCAGGACCACGGCATGATCAAAATGGCTGATGACGTGAAGTACGAGCTGGAGAAGAAGCACCCTACCCTTCTGCGCATGGAGCATGACAAGCGCCGGAACCAACGCATGAGGATTGATGTTGATAAGGTGACGAAGTCGGTCACTGGCGACCATGCCGAGGTCTACACGAAGCTCCACGCCATCCTTGCTCAGCACACTGGGTCAGACTACTCCCACCCGAGGATCACCGAGCAGTTGAAGGAAGCTGGCTTTGCATTGCGCTACACGAAAGCAAAATCCACGTCGAAGTATGAGGACGTGCAGGTACACCATCCAGACCTTGGCGAAGAATTCCGATCCGTTGCGAACCTTCCCTTCTACGACAAGCGCGTACTCGAAAACTGGCAGACCTACCAGCGCTTTAAGCTCAAGGACAAAATCAGCTTAGACGTATCAAAGGTCATCTCAGCAGCAGTGAAGCTGGTGAATGATGCTCCAACCAAAAATGTCGTTGAGCTTAACAAGACCTTGTATGCGGAGCTGGGCGTGATGCTCACACCGACCTACAAGGTAGACACCAACGGCAGGAGGTATGTGGGTAGCTGGTCGTTCTACTCAACCACGGACAACATCAAATTCCCAGCCTTGAAGGCTGGAGTGTTGAACCCTGAACATTTCATCGCTACGCCTGATGAAAGCTTGTCTATTCACAATGACATTGAGGATTTGATCAATTTCCACAAGGAAGCTCAGCGTGCAGCAGGGAAGAAAAAATATGAGCAGCAGGCGAGGAAGAGATTGCCGAAATTCAGGTTCCTCGAACACGAAACCCTTCAGCAATTCATCAGCCGCTACAACAACTCTGGTGCGTACAAGCAGACCCTCACAAGCGGGATCGGCTTTGAGAATGCCCTGAAAAGTAAATGGACGGACAGGAAGCAGATCGAGATCGAGCATGACGGGACGGTTAAGGTCTATCAAGCCAATGCCTCATCAGCGAAGGCGGCGATCCAAGCCTTGGTGGCTCAGGGCTATTGTGAGATGGAATTCAAGGGGATTGATAACCATGATATTCAACGCCTCATGTACATCCAGTCCGTGCTGCACGACATAAAAATCACGAACTACACGCCATCCGCAGCGTTGAAGGCAGAAGCCCATGCGATGCTCGATGCTGAGCGTGACAAGCTGATAGAAGCGAACAAGGAGAAGGTCAAGAAGCACCTTGAGGCTGTTCAGGCTCAAGCAAATGCTCAGCCGAAGCTCCTGTACCTTCGCACGAACCGCAAGCTCGATGTGGACGTAGACCAACGTCCGAAGCTCTACGGATTCCTCTACGGAGTGAGGATGGGTATGGAGCCAGAGGCGTTCGCTCACATCGACAAGCTCACCATCAGCAAGGCAGAGCAGAAGAAGGTCATAGAACACTTCGCTAGCGCGGAAAATGTAACCCCTGTCGAGTTGGCAGACATTCTGAGACGTGCCGGTATAACCCTTGATGATGACCCATCGGCGGAAGAGCGTCAGAAGGCTCCAACAGCTTCAATCCACCCAAGCCAACCATCTGCACCGGCAACCGTTCCTGCGAGTCCTGCACCTGACACCAGACCGGCTACTTCGACCACTCCTGCAGGTTCATCAGCACCGGCTAACGCGACACCGCCAGTGAGCAAATCCCCCAAGACTGGCACTGATCCCAACCGTAAAATCAAGCCGTAAACGAAGCCCCGCATTGGGGCTTTTTTTCTTGCGTGGGGTCATATTCCAAGGTGCTTGTAGTCACCTAGGCAGAACATGTCGCGAAGCTTATTCTTGTTTCCCTTTACTACATACTTCATCCAGCCGAACAGGTTTACATCGCATTCAGAGCGGAAATATAGAATGTCGCATTCTTCCCATTCAAGGTGGCTAATGCGAAACGACTCATGATTGAAAAGCATTTCCTTACGCTTTAAGGTGTTAAGAACAGAAACCTCTACCGGCGTGAATAATACATTTTTATCCTCCGTAACCATGTAGATCTCACCGGGCATTTCCTTACCACGATAATCTGTTCTGTAATTACAGAGCGCAAGGTACTTATAGATAACGTTTCGCTGGTCTTGATTCAGGTCAGCTAAGGCGTCAGCTAAGGCGACCATATCCCTTTCGAGCATACCCTTAGCTTCATAATCCTTGGTGAAATTCAGCCCATCTATTAAACGCTGGATCGACGGCAGATAATATTTTCTTTCTTCAATTACCGGCAAATTCACTGACGGCACAGGGAGAGTTATTTCCCTAGTGACCACATCATAAATATCACTAATCAACGCTTCATCATCAAGCGCAAAAATTTCGGAATTCAACCCCTTGACGGTTTGAATGGAAATCTTTGTTTTCATCGGATTCTCAACGTCCTTGTCTTCCGCCTTGCAAGGATCATCTAATACCAGCATCAAGAACCGAAGTTCATCATACGTGTCAAAAAGCCTTTTAGCTTTGAAGGCTTTGATTGTTGTTTTTATTTTTTCGGTGCGATTTGTAGAGCTGACTTGGTAGCAAATGCGCCTGTCAGAATCTTCGAGGTCAATTGCTGGATAATTACTTATCTCAAGATTCACGCTTTTCAGGTTATAACCATGACGAACGTTCAAAACCTGCTTAAAAAACCTTTCAAGCAAAATATTGTCGTTGGTCAAATTTACTGAATTGGAGAGACGCAAATTCGAAACGACGAAACCTAAGCGGGAAATTATTTCTTGCTGTTTGATACCCGTTGTCGTAACCATCCCTCGACCCTCAATCCGGCACGCGATGGATAAGCTGGATGACATTGATATTTTCCGGGTAGGACGTGGATTTGGTGATACCACCTACCTCAATGGTCGTGTTATAGAAGCGCCCTGTCTTGGCGTCCTGCCGCTCGTTCAGCCCATAGGAATGGTTCGTGTACGAGCAAGCTACAAGGTACACCCCAGCGTCATCATCCCGTCCCACAATCGCGACCCAGTGATCTCCCATCCCACCTTCCTCGAATTCAGCCTTCTCCTTCACACAAAGGATCGCCACCGAGGCAGAAAAATCCATCGTGGTCAGAGCCCCAATATCTGTGGAAGTCACCACAGGCGTAACAGCCGATCCATCAGTCATGACCTCGAAGCAGGTCGCGATGAAGGCTTGCTTCACCTTCGCATCGGTCGCGTTCCTCAGCCTGCCAAAGTCGCTGCCGTCACCCAGCACAAAATTGTGAAGAGACGGCGTGTTGCCGATGACGCGCCGCCAGAAATTCGAGTTCCTGTATGCGAAATCAGAGGCTTTTTCGTTTGGGCTTCTCAGTGCTTTGTAGGCGTTGAACAACGAGTAGATCAGGCACAGACCATCAAAATGACCTTGCGCCAGAATCCGTTGGATAGGATGAGTAGATTTCAAAGCATCAGTCCTTTGAGGTAGAGATCAGAGAGGTTACACCGCCATGTCACACAGGCACAACGCCATCAGCAGGCACAAAAAAACCTCCATGCGGAGGCTTTTAGCTAAGTCGGATTCTCACTTCTTTTTTGCCTTAGTCTTGTAATCCACAAATTTATGGTAACTCACAGAAGCAGCGACCATATCAACCTTCACTGATCTATCAATCTGTGAAATATCTAAAACACATTCCGAGTCACCCACCTGACGAAGTGAATAAATTTCGCCATCACGCTTAGCATCTGCCATTAGCAGCTTCACGATTGGGTAACTCAAAGCGTCTTGCAAAGGAGCCTTGATATGAAGTCGAGCGATATTTCCGCATTGACCTTCCGGCTTTGCCTCTTCAATTTTCTCAAAATCCTCATCAAGCTTCACTAGGAAGCCAGACTTTTGACCAAGCATGTATTTAATAAACACCACAGCATTTGTTATTTTACAAGGGACTTTTCTTGCTGAATTACTCATTGAAATTATCATAATTATTTTCTACATTATTGGTTATATTCGAATTATACCATTCAAAAAACATAAATCTCTTACTAAGAAATTTTTTTCTAAAATTAATCACGAAAAAAGTCCGAGCTTACAAAACCGCCATTTAGGCGGTCTGCTTTTCCATTTCAATCAACATCTTGATTTGCTTGTGCGTAACCAGCGAGCCACCATAAAATAGCGAAACCTCTTTGTTCTTGAATTTCCTGACAGCCAATCCTATTTCTTTCAAAATCGTCAAAGGTGCGTCAGCAGCCAAATGTACGGCATAATCTTCTAGAAGAATCAGACAGTCATCATTGTAGTCTTTGAATGAATTTCCAGATTTTCTATATCCGAATTGCAAAGCGATTTCAGTGATAGAATTGTAGAGCGGAGCGAAGAATTCAGCAGAATCTTCTAGCGTGTAGAATTTAATCATCTCAGTATTATTTGGTTATGGATCAAATCATACCAAATCGAAGAGCAGAAATTCGCCATAAAGGCGAATCTTCTCTCACATTTTCAGTTTTGGTCGAATGGGTTTTCTTTCCTCAACCAGTTCGACCACAGGTGCTGGTTCAGCGAAACGCTTCTGAATCCTTGCAGCGTATGAATTTTCGAAATCCCAAAACCTTTGCGGCACGATGAAATCGTTCTTAAAGCCCTTGATGTGCGGATTGAGCGCAATCCATGTGTTAGGCATATCTAACTCACGGAATCGGTCAAACGCTTCGCCTTTGAGATTCTGGAGGTCATCAAGGGTCTTCACGGCAATGCCCTTCTCGTTCAGGTTCTGGACTAACTGCCCCGCAGGATCTGGCAGAAGCATCCCCTTCACCTTTCCGTACCACTCCTTCATCGTGTTATCGAGATCCAGCAACGGAACGCAATGGGCTACTACGTGGTTCCTGAGAGTGATGTAGTTGTCTATCGTCTTGCTCAGAGCATTCACTGTCATCGGAGCATGGTCAGGCTTCGTGTACTCGTGGCACATCTCAAAGCCATAAAAACTCTCACCACCCTTCTCAATCACGGTGTTGGTGAAGACTGGACCGCCGAAATTCAACACAGCAGGCGCAGACTCGCCCTGCCTCACAACCTCATCGTTCACAAGGGTTGTGAGCCAACGAGGAAGAAATGCTTCGTCTTTTATCTTGGACATTTTGAAATCAGCGTCTTCGCTGACGTTGTTTGCATAATCCATTGTTTTGATGAAGCTCTGGACCTGAGCGCGATATTCGGCTTTTAGATTTGGCATAATAATTTTTGCTTGTTATGAGTCAATCATACCATTTTGAAGAACGCACAAATGAAAACAGAGCCGAAGCTCTGTAATCTAACCACTTAACAATTTTCAACATGAAAGCCCCAACCCCATAAGTGCCTTCTATTAAAGCTTAACATTTCTAACTGACAAACTTACCCGTTAAGACTTTTGATTTCATCTTCCTGCGAAAATCATCCATATTTCATCCTTCTCAAATTTAGTAAGAACTACTTGCTTAGGAATTCCATCAAGAGGATTTTCCTCATTCTGGCTCTGGACTACTGATTTAGCATAATTGAAAGATTCGATTTTAGAGGGAGGGGCATAGGCTGGCGTACCATCAAGCTTCGTATCGTAGTCGCCATCTTCGTTTAGGTAATGGGTTTCGTAAGCATAAGCATATTGCAAGACCCTATCAATTATTTCAGACCTTGAACCCTTCATGTCCTTCACGCGCTTTTTCCCGGCTTCATTCATAATGCAGATGCTGCGATAGACCGGCTTATTTTTAATTACGTCACTTGCGTCAATTTCATCGTACTTATTTTCATATTTCATTTCGACTCTGCATCATTTGGTTATATAATCGAATTATAACATTTTACTCTATCGCATTATTAACTTATGAGAAAAAACGCAACCAAAATTCTCGTTTACGCAGGATTCTGTTTCTGCAATTCGTCCCAAGTGGGTTTCTTGCACAAGGTTTTAATGTAGGGCATAAGGGCTTTCAATTCTGCCTTGTTAGCCTTCAACCTTTTATCCACCTCTATAGGAGCATTCTCGTTATCCTTCCATGCAGCTTCTAAAGCTTTGCGCCTTTCTTCTTTACGATCCTCTGGATCAATCCACCCGCCATCGTCCCTTGCACGTTGTAACTCCCTCAGCTTTGATAAATTAGTCTCCATCATACCACCTCCAGCTTATCTATTATTTCGTCACTCACATCACTCAATCGGTTCAAGCTAACCATGTGATTATCAACTCGAAATCCTTCATTGAAGCGTGGACTTAAACTGTGAGCTTTTGTGATTGGCTTTAGTCGAAGGGCTAATGCAGAAAATTTCTTTTTATCAAATGGAACTGCCAGCTTCACGAAAAGGGATAATCCACCACGAACGATTTCAGCATAAAATATCCCTTTTTGGTTCAGGTCTTCGAGTGCCTTTTCCTTTGTTTTCCTTGCTTCTTCACTTTCGATTAACACGTTCATTATTATGTATTTTTGTTGTTAGCCATATTTTACCATTTCCAAAAATACAAAATGGTATAATAAGCAAAACAAATTAAACACAAATGAAGCACACTTTAACAAAGAAAATCCCCTTAATAGCGACGATGGCTTTTATGCTTTTCTTTTCTATTGGAGCAAAAGCAGATGATTCAGGTGTAATCGTCACGCCGCAATCTGATACGTCATCGCCAATAGATTACGTTACCGCAACAGGCGCACCTGATCCCTTGCTATCGAACCCATTGCAAACATCAGGCGGCTTATCCGCCGATGCAGGTACTGGGTCAATAGGCACCTCAGCCCAGAGCGCACAGGACGATCTAATCTCCGCTGTGATCTGGTGCTTTTATGCAGGAATGATGCTGGTGGGAGCCGCAACCCTATTGATGGGGTTCTATGAGCTGAGGCTAATTGCTGAACAAAACAACAGATCAAAAGGCAGAGCGATAGCCCTCATTTTCGTGGGTTTCTTAATGTTTTCAGGCTCATCGACTGTGAATACGATCATGCATACAATTCGAGGCGATGGCACCGGCATGTGCTTTGTGTCTGACAGCCAATTGATCAGCAAGCTTTCGAGCAGCAGCGGTTGCTGGGACACGGCAACGAGCGAAATCAATGGCGTATTGAAGGACAGAATTCTTGCACAAGACAGCGATGCAAAGACCAAGTTTCTTGAAAATCTAAAAACAATAGTTTTTCTATTCCAATGTTTAGGCGTTATCTATTTTTTTCTTGGATTGAACGGCTTGAAAAAAATAGCCGATGGTTCCAAAGGTGATTCACACTGGAAGCATATTTGGACGATAATATTTTCCGTGCTGATAATCGACTTGCCCCACACCGCCACAGTCTTTATAGATACGCTGCAAAAGCTGGGCGTGAAATGGTAAAAACTAAAAAACCCTCAAACTGAGGGTTTCTTTTGGTTTGAGGATTATTTACCCCAGCGCTTCTGGCTTCTGCGCATCACATCGCGCACTGTACCTTCTAAGTCTTCGCTCAGCTTTTTGTAGTTCACTGACCTGTTTAGCACCTTCAAGAATTTCTCAATCGCCACGAAATCGAGTGCTTCGATTGAAACCTTCAAGCCCTCTGTCAACTCAGCAGATTCTTTTAATCCTTTGTACGCCCAGCGCCTGAAATTTAGCTCGCGGGTTTCGAGTGAGTAGAAACGTGCGTGAGTCTCATCTGTCATGAATTCGAGCTTCACTGCGCTCACAGAATCCTTCTCTGCTAATCGTAGCTGCTTGTCTAACGCCGTAGGGACGGGCTTGGGTAAAGGCTTAGGTCCGAACACAGCCGCGTCGAAGATCTCCAAGGCAGTCATAACCGCTTCTTGCACCTCTTCTACCGACTCAACGGGTGAAGGCGCAAGGAAAGGCTTCACGTCCTTGTACTCAGCTTTTACGTGAGCCGGAACCTCTATGTCAGGCGCTGGGATGAAGGACTCATACACAGGTTCATCAGCAACAACACCGGGCGCTGTGAGGTCGTCAGTACCGCTATCAGGCGCTTCTACATCTACGCCAATATCAACCCCGGACACAACCGATTCGCGTGAATTGAGAGCATGCACAATGGCTTCGACCTCATCAGATTCTGCATCCACTACGAACACTTCAGGGTTTTCCTCTTGCACCACATGCACGTCCGCGATCACCTGTGTTTCCTCATCAGCATCGACAAAGAAGGACTCATCAACGCCTACGTGATGATCAGCTACTACACCTTCAAATTGCTCTTCTGGCTCTTGCTTTCCCTCATCATCGTCAGAGCTACCGATTCCAGCCGTACCCCATTCAGAATGCTCCGAAGGTGCGTTCAGCGTGCTTTCCTCATGCGCAGCTTTGGCTTCGAAGCGGTAGGTCAAGAAATCGCCTTCGACCGCCTCAGTAGGATTTTCAGCAGAAAGCTTCTTAGCGTGTGACATGAAGCCAAGTGCAATTCCAAGGTTTTTCAAGGACTGAACATTCAGAGCTGATCGTTCAAGGATTGAGGACTTCACAGCAGGTTGCTCGTTGAAATCCAACTGCTTTATTTCAGGTTCTTTTTGCACAGAGACAAAATCCATCTCTGGTAAAGATTTTAATTCATATTCATTCATGATTTTATGGTTTATTTATCCTCATTGTAGCACTTTGCAAATGGTATAATATGCTAAACCGAAATTATTCATTATGATTAGTGATTCCTACCAACTTTTTAACGACCAAGACATCGACTTCAGAGACTTCTCAAAATCAATACCAACGAACATTCAGAAAATAGCTCAAAGGGATAAATACATTAATTTCGATAGGTTTAACGATTTTAAGCGCGACCCCTCCGAACTTCTACTTTTCAAAAGATACAGAAACCTTAAGATTGACTCGACAGAATCCATAGCTTGCCATTTTCGTTCAAACGAAATAATAGACACTCATTTAGACCGATTAGGTTTAGGGCACAGAGTTTTAACCAGTGGTCATAGCCAGTGGCATTTTCAGCGTGGCTCGAAAGCAAGCATTAGCGACCAAGAAATATATCTACGTGAAAATTTCAGTCAATTGTTTTCGAAAATTGTTGATTTGGATACTGTTCAAACGTGGAGATACGAGAAGAAATTAACAGTGGACAGGTTTAATTTGCTCTACAAACAGCCACTCCCAGAGCCAGCAAGCCTATACACAACAGATTTGATAGAAGCCCTAAAGCCTTACACATCGAAGATTCCGAACTGTGAGATAGAGCTTATTCATGAATCCGGGGTTTCTTCCGAACCGCTGAAACTGGTGATATTTCAGACGCTTAAACCACACACAACACTGACGCTGCGTCAGAAAGGAGCCGAAAAAATATCGTGCTTCCTGATTGTGGATTCAGCTCTATGCAAAGTTGTTGGGGTATTCACGAACGACAGCAATCCTGACCGTCGAGCTTTTTTATACGCGCTTCGCCTCGAACAAGAGGATTTCGTCAACCAAATGGTATAATTGCAGTAATAACCAATTTTAAAACAATGAACATACTCAACACACCAAAATCTATAGCCGAATGGTTCGCATCTGACAAAAGCCTTTTTCCAGTCATAGCTAATATTTCGATATTTTTCTTCATAACTAAAGGTATGGAAGCGAGCGTAAACAATTACCTCGAAGTGGCTGCACTGCTCCTTATCGCCAATGTCATTTTCCACCTGACCAAGAAAATCGAAACAGACAAGATCGCACGAATCTCATTCTACGCCTTTGCTGCCTTGCTCATCTCAAGCAAATTCTTCCAGCTAGCGTTTGATTTCTCCTTCGTCGATTGGCTCGTGACATTCACTGAATTTCACAAACAAGCCCCAATGGCAATTTTCGGATTATTGGCTTTCGTCGTCTTACCAATCTCCGCTGGTTATGCACTGAACAAGTACCTCAAAATCAAGAAAATACAAAGAGAGGCTTGATATGTCGAGCACTGAAAACGATTTCACTAAAATAACTAAAGAACAGCTTCAACTTCAAGAAGTGCAATATGAAGACGTTGACATTGATGATCTCAATCTTGGGCCTGTCGAAAAGCCCAGCGCTGTTCAGCAACAAATTACACAGCTAAAATCAAAGCCAGAGGAAAAATCGGAAAGCACTAAAACTAAAAGTGTTTTTGAAAATGCGAGAGATGCTATACGGAAAACAATCGAGCTTTACGACGACTTCATAATAAACGAGATAAACAACAAGCTTTCTTTCATGCCCATTGAGCAGAATTTCTCAACCAGCTTCATGATGGAGATATTCAGGAACTTGAAGAAGAAAGAAAATTTCGATCCTGCCTTATTGAAATCATTACAACCTGAGCTTGAAGCTTACCTACTAATGATTGACAGTCGATACAGTCTTTTCCAACGCTCTCTTTTGACTATTGACAAAGACAATACTTATCTCGACTTTCTAAAACGCAATGTCTTAACGCAAGAAGGTGAGAACGTGCATTACGCAAAAAACCTTCATTTACTCGACCAAGCCTATTTGAAAAATGGCTTTTCTCTCAACAAATGCAGCGTCCTCACACCTTTCCATGTGATGGAATTGTTCAGTGGCAAGAACCTCAAGAAATACCATCTGGCGTCACTCATTGACGATCTCGAAGAGGACCGCCTACCGCCAGCCGCAGGCGTTGATAGCCACTTGGTCCAGTTGTAAAAAGCCCTTTATTGGGCTTCTTTGTCGAACGTGTTTGTCGTGTCTCGGGTGTACAGGTCGCTGAACAATACTGGCTTATCCTTCTGTAGCTTCTTGTCCAGAATGTTTTTGAGGCTTCCCCCAACGGTGACAAGGTGCGGACCTTTCGAGCCTTCCAATCGGGCTAGGGCTTCTGTGAGGCGCGGGCTTTCAGCCAGGTAGTCGTTCAGTTCCTTTGCGAGGTAACGGGGTAGGCTGTTCATATACGCAGCTTGCAAAGGTTCATACCCACCCGTCGATAGATCTTCTGGCAAATCGCCAATGACCCGATCCGTGACACGTATCACCGTCTCTATCAGGCTCTGAGATTCATCGAGCAGGACAGACAAGCAGAACTGCCCTTCATCCGTTGCGCTGATGTTGAATTCAAGAGCCAGATCCACCAGCATTCCTTTCAGGAGCTTCGCCTGCAGATGTGCCATATCGCGAATCTGATAGCCCTCACCAACAGCCAAAAGCCACTCCCGCCCGTTGGGCGAGTGAACATTGGACACCGGCACGATGACAGGAACCTCTTGGACTGTTTTTAAAAGGCACCTCACAAGCCTTTCTTTAACAGCTTTGACAAAAGCATCTGTCAGGATGCTCTCATCAATGACCTTCTCAGGTCGTTTGGATTTGATGAACAGACTGATCATATTTTGAGCTTCGTCTTTTTCTTACCATCTGGCTCAGCATCAGGTGTTTCCGCTACCTTCTTATCAATAGAATGCACTTTTGGATCGAACAACGCATCAAAGTCAGCCGTATTCGTTGCAGGAGCTTGTTTATCGACTTTCTCTGCGTAATAGGCGATACCCTCTTCTTTATACAATTCTCCATCGGGAATGTCAGAAGTTTGCAACGTAACCTTATGGATATTACCTGCGACTGGCTGTGCGTTTTGAATCGTTACAGATTCTCCATCGGATGAAAATTCGACCTGATAATTTCTCTTGGCGAAGCTATCATTTTGTCTCAGCAATAATCCAACATCACCAGCGGCTGTATCGAGCGCCCAGCGTAGCTCCTTTTCAAGTCTAACCTTTTCATCTTCTTCCTTGAATTCAGCCTTCTTGGTGCTCACCACTTCGTCATTGGTAACTGGTTCTTGAGTAATATCCTGAACGGCAGCAGGTTCGTTTGCGATAGAATCCAACCAAGATTCCACTTTCGTATCTGGATAAATCTCATCAACTGTCGTTGATTTATCCTCAGCCTTGCACTGAATTGCAGTCTTATCAGAATCAACGCTTGGAGGTGAATTTGCTTGCGGAGTATTGTGTCCAACACCACTCAAATCATTTTGACCACCAGAGTCATGGTCATCCTCGGCTTTTGGTTTGTAGTCGTCTAATATGTGCCTCCACGTCTTGCTATTGATTTTTAGGCGCTCAAACTCAACACCTTCCTCAAGCATGATTTCGATTGTCAAACGTAGATTTGCTTCTTGCATTGCCGCTGGAATTTTTGGGTCATTCTCTTCAACGAATGGGCAAACCTTCAGATTGTTCTTCAAGAACTGACGCGCCGAGATACGCACCATGTCTTTGTAATGGTCGCCTAAAATGTCATAGCCATTATGCCTGAATTCTCCATGTTCCTTGACGTTGTACACGCCTTTCCCTTGCGCGTCCTTCAAGACGTAATTCCCGTATAGCGGATTGTAATGACTTGTTAGCTGGTACTTCTCGCAATACTCTTTGAGTATCGCATCGAATTTAATCTTTGCTTCGTCTGACGGCTTGTCGTATTTCTCGTTACCGTTCTTCTTGATACCGGACGTAATCCTATGACCTGAAAGGGTTCCGTATTCATTATCAACGTCTATCTCTGACTTCATGCCATTTTCGGCTGGTTCATCTTCGTCTTGTGGTAATAAATCTGGATCGAGCGCAGGGTTGTAGTTCCACACTTTTTTCAAGTGCTGCATTATTGCGTTAAGTGGTTTTGGAGATGCCATGATTTTGTAATTTTGTTATGTACAGATTATACCATTTTTGACGCCTTTAATTTGACCACGAGATTCCAATTGAATTAACCCCGTTGCTTTGGTATATTATCGCACCCATTTTAGACCAAATATTCAGCGGATAAACAATGACTGATTCGATTGCTTCGAACGAAGAAACACTTTCATTTAAAGAACAGTACGAAAACGCCATTGAAAAATCTGACCACGTACCGCAGTCAAAAATTATTGGCGAATTCGTTCTGGACGCTCTGATTAATTCGTCTGGCGAAAGTCAAAAAATCCGCGAGCTTCGTGAACAAATTAAAACAGCCGTTGGCAACGCAGACGACGATGCAGCCCATGAGCTGATGGTTGAGCTGAAAACCATCAAAGACGCAGAGCTAGAAAACGCTGCTGCGCTGGCTGAAATCAGCTCGAAGTTTTCTATCTCTCAGATCCTGTCTTCGTTCCGTCAAGACCCTGCATTCCAAGAGATCGTCTACGGGCTTGCTCTTAAGGTACTGAACCACAGCCACCAAGCACTGACTACGCCAGCGGGCAAAACTAAGACCAGCCGTCCTAAAACCGAGCCAAAGCCAGCCGTGACCTACATCGTCATTAAGGGCGAAGAATCCGCCGAGCTGGTCATGCGTATCGGAAAAGGCGCAGCCAACCTCGCTCAGGATTCAGATGCATTCAGACTTCTTGGTTTTGCTATCGAGAAGGATGCTGAAGGGAAAGAAATTCTCGTACCGGGCGTCTTCGTAGACAAAATGGGGGTTGAGCACCCTGCATCACGTAGAAGCATTGCTACCGCGATTGAGGAAAAAACCGCATTCGAGGGCTACACAATATCCACGAAGGAATAAACTAATTCCATTTCCAAAGCCCCTTCGTGGGGCTTTTTTCATTTCCGATTATGAAATCTCTGATTTTTTACTCAAATAGAATTGACAAGGAATTACCTCTACATTAGGTTTTCACCTAGCAATTAAATTCAGTATCGATACCCGGAAGGAATCACAAAATGGTAAATGCTAAAGCCGAAGCTGTTCCAGCTCCAACCCAAGCTCAGGTTGATTTCGATAAAGTTCTCAACAGCGGTTCGTACACAGATAGCGCGAAAGCTCTCGGCAAAACCATCTTCAAAAAACTGACCACCATCGGTGCCGATACCAAGATCGCAGATTTGGAAGTGAAAATTTCTGAAGCTTTGCTTGCTGGTAACAAGCCTCTGTACAAGTCTCTTTTTGCGGAACTGAACCAGATCGAACAGGATCAGGAAAAGCTGAAAGATCATTACAAAAAAATCCGTGGTAATGACAAATTTGAAACAGTAGCTCAAGCTTGGGGACCAGAACTCCATGAGTTGGCTTGCTCTCTGGCTGTCGAAATCATCAAATCCGCAAGTGTTGCTCAACTGAATGCCAATGCTGGTGGCGATAAAGGAGCAACAGGCAAGAACACCGCTGCAAAAGCTCCCGGCGTAACGACTCCACCTAAAACCTACATCGTTACTCAGGAGAAGACCGGCAAAACTGCTGAGCTACCTCTGCGCCGTGGTGATGCTAAACCAAGCAAAGATAAAGAAGTGTTTGAGCTGCTGGGCTTCAAGTTCAACGAAGATGATTCGTTGGTCGAAGCAGGCTTCAAATACAAGGACAAGGGGGGCAAAGAAGTAGTTGTGGCTAAAACCAACCGCAAAGCTTTGCTCGAAGCCGTACAGAACGGCGGTTTCGCTGGCTTCACAGCGGTCCTGAAAGACTAACCAGATCTTTCTGAAGAAGCCCCTTGATTGGGGCTTTTTTGTGTTCGCAATTCATTAAAGGGATTTTCCATGCATGACGATGACGAAGACGGATTCGAGCTGTACGACACACCAGCTCCACGCATGACCCTTGTCGAGGACCGGAGCCATGAAAACCTATGGCTTCACAGGGCGAACAACCTACACGCCTCTGCCGGGGCTGTGTGGCTCTCGATGGCTGATGAACGCGGAAAGGACTCAGCTAAGGAGCTTGGATTGCGGGAAGGGTTCGACATGCTACGGGCGTGCTTCCCTGTCTATCACATGCTGTGTGGCTTATCGCTTGAGGTAGTGATGAAAGCGGCGCTGGTCAGCCTCAGACAAAAGCCACCTGAACACCATGACCTGAACCTACTCGCTCATCTGCTTGGCGTGAAGCGCAATCCAGCACAGAAAAAGATCCTGAATTTCTACCAACACAGCGTTGTGTGGGCTGGACGGTATCCAGTGCCGAAGGACGCCACTGATGACGACCTCACGGATTTTTATGAGATGCACAACAGCGTATTGTTCAAAGGCAAGACCGCCGTGAAGGGAACACCCATCAAGACCTACTCACGTACCGGCGCAACTGACTGGGAACGCTTTGACGCCTTGTACAAAAGCTACAGCGCCCTCTTCGACCACCGCTACTGAGTCTGACCATCGTATGATGTAAGTCTTACCTACGTCAGACGCACGTACCACGAACGTCAGAGCCAGGTCTGACGACAGAGCAAATGACCGCCACATAGGGAATGTTATGAACAAGGATTTGGACTCAATACTGGATACCATTTTGGCGCTTGACGTTGAGACGGAGGTCAGCAATCTGGTCGCTTCGTACAAGGCTATCGAATCCTTCTGCCTTGAAAGCAAGGTTCCTTTCACAATGGGATCGCTGCGCAATACCAAGAATCATCTGACGGTTGATATGGACATAACCGGCGACCTGAACGAATGGATAAAAACCAACGTTCCTTCCTTCGTTGTTGTCGAGCTGGTAGCAGGCACCACCAACAGTACGGAGGGGATGACCCTAGATTTTATGATTGGGTATTCCGAGAGCCAGAATCGTCTGGATGACGTGAAGAAGCTCCAATCAGAAGCGGCAGGGAAAAACATCGAGTTCACCACATACGCGATCTTCAACAACCCGCCAATGATTGTTGAGCATGTCACGCAATCGAAGCTCAGAATGCTGTGTTCGATTTACGAGCCAGTAGATGAAGATCCCGATGATGATGAAGATTTCACTGAGATATACAAAACCGAAGAAGAAATTGCTGACTACGCTAGAAAATTAGCAGAGGATGATAATTTCTATCTCGCTAAGAATATCAGTGATCGAGTCAGCCTTGCTACCAAGAAATTTGGCGGCGACTTCCTATCATTTGACCTTAACCGAATTGCGCGTGAATCAGCTTCCATCTACAAAATGGAAATACTGCCCGCCAAAATCATGGACATGGTGAGTCAAGGCAAGGATCACAAGGAAATTGCCGTACTGCTTGGCGAGAGCCAAAACAAAGTGAAGCAGATCATCGCTGTATCCAGCTCCAAGCAGTGACCTACAAGCTGGTCAGGTTCAGAGAAAAAATCGACTGGCGAACTACGCCTTACGCAAAGAAATCTCAAAAAAACCAACGTAAAGCGTAGAGAATGGGAAATACTGGCTGAGCATTCTGCGCTCAGCCATCCTTTTCAACGTTCTTCTGGTTCAGATGAGCGATTACATCGTGGACAGTAACCTTCCCCGACCGCAGCAGCTCGCTGAATCGTGCCTCTTGGGCAAGCAACACCTGACGTTCATCCTCAGTCATGGACGCCAGCCGCAGCCGCCGCTCTTCCCTGTATTGTTCATCTTCAAGATCGGACTGACGTTGTAGCTCAGCGTCTTCATCTTGCGATTCCCGCTCGATCTCAGCCATATGCACAGCGTGGTCAGCTTTTTCCTGAATGCGAAATGCCTGATGCTCAGAAATCGTAACCTGACGTTGGACCTCGAATGGCGGCAAAGACGATGGGTATGAAAGCCGTCCAGCAGATGGACGCATGGAAGCCACCTCAGCAAGCACCTCAGCTTCAATCAGAGCAAGATTGGCTTCTGCTTCTTCCAGCTCGGTCCAACGTTCTGGCTTGCGCATAAGCTGATATTCGATGCTTTCCCGCTTGCGTGAAATGTGAGTTTGGACCGGGTAGGAATCCACGTCATGTCTTGGGTAATTCTTCGCAGCAAAGGCTACCGGGTCAGAATCAAACTCATCGACCACAGCCTGTTCTTCACTCAGTTTGATTTCACCGCGAACGATGGAATTTCTGATTCTTTGGACCTTCGCAAGGGCGTTGCGTACCTTGGATTCAAGTCGCTTAGGTAGAGCTGGCTTCACAGGTCACTCCTTTGAAAAATCAGGGTTGCTCAAAGCTTTTGAAAAGCTCTATTGCCTCTTCATCTGAAAGCCCGCGCATGTATTGGTCGTAGCTTTTCACCTCATCTGCAGTCGGCACCGTAAACTCTGGAATTGCCCGAATTCCATCAGCAATATCCCTGCGTGAAATACTGCCGTGAGTGACCATTCCGTTATTCATCTGGTATTCAAGCGAACCGCATTCACGGTTCATGTACCCCACAGTGCCACCCACCATCATGGCGTTGGGTCGCTTCCTGACTTCATGCTTAGCCAGAGCAACGCGAAGGGTTTCCAACCTTATGAACAGGAAATTGATACGTGCCAGATCGTCCTCCAGCGCCTTCACTAGCGAGGGATCATTAATTAGAGCCTGAACCTCATCAGCCCGTTGAAGGGCTGTGTAGTTGACGTACCCACGGTCCCGCTTCAAGTCTTTGAGCTTGAGGTGAAGCCCCGAGTTTTTGGCGGTTTTGACGTAACCTTTGGCTTTCTCAATCCACGTTCGCATGACCTCATACGCGCTGAAAATCCACATCTGCGACTGAGCAGCAAGGAAGATCGAATCATAGGGATTGGAGGTTTCGTTGAATTTGGCACGAAGGTAGTCGTATTCCAGATCCATGACGAATTCATCGATGATGGTCAGGTTCATCGCCTGACTGACAAGGTTCATGTCCGTAGTGAAAAGCGTCAGGGATTTCAGAGCCTCTCCCAGTGCGTACTGGGGAATCTGGTCATGGTCTTGATAGGTTGGCACATAGTCCCTGTCATGGTCGTAGTCATCTTCAATCATGAGCGCCCTGCCCCCTTTGGTTTAAATCGATCATAGGGACACCCTGACTACCGAACAAGCTGGTCTGAATCGCTAGAGCTGTGCAGGTTCGCTGGGTATGATTCCACATACCCCGAGGAACGGTCAGCAGACCTAGGAAATCCCATGGAAGAGCTTGACCCTCAGTCCCTCCAATTCAAAGAGATGTGTGCGTACTACGGCGCAGCGATGCACATGGCGCAGGTGCTTGAACATGGCATGGTAAACGCGTTGTTTTTCTTAGATTTCTTCCCTCGAAAGGGCGAATGGACAGACGAGGAATACGAGGATTTTTTTGAAGACAACATCTCGAAAACCTTCGGCAAGCTGGTCCACTCTCTCAAGAAAATCTCGACCGTGCCAGCCGATCTGGAATCGTTGATTCATCGGTCGAACAAGCGCAGGAACCACCTTGCGCACACCTTCTTTCGCGAGAACATGGACATGCTGTACGCGGGAGGTTTCGACGAGATTGTCACTGCCCTGAACGAAGACATTGAGCTGTTTTCAGAGACCGACAAGCGCCTCACCGCTCTCCTTGAGCCGCTATGGCTGCAAGCTGGCTGGACGATGGAGCGTATCGAAGCCGAGGCTGCCCAGTACAAGGCTAAACTGAAAAACAAACGTAGCGAGGGTCAGTGATGTTCAGCAGCAATGGTGATGATTCGTTCCGCGCCTACCTGAACGCCGGGACTGAGAATGTGGACGAAATTGTGGCTGCAGGCTCGCCGTTCCTGACCATGATGGACGACCTTGATACTTTTCTGACCGAGCACGTCAGTGGCTCTGACGTTCAGCCTGACGATCTGGTAATTCACTCCATGCGCATCAATGCTCGATTCCTCCTGATGACCTCTTTCAGGATCGGCATGACAGGTCACGCTGGTGGTGTCTTCCCTACCCTTCGCACCGCATTGGAGACAGCCTGCTACGCGCTCATCATGAGCAAAGACCAAACCTTGTCAGAGGTATGGTTGAAGCGGAACAACTCACCAGAAGACCTCAAAGCATGCAAGAAAGCTTTCCAGTCGCCAATCAAAGCCGCACAGAATCTGGTAGATAAACATGACCCTAAGCTGGGCGCATGGATGTACGAGCTATACGAAAGCTCCATCGACTTTGGCGCTCACCCAAACGCCAAGACCGTAACCCTTCACACGCGCATGTTTGATGATGAAGTGGGCTTCACACGATTCGAAAATGTGGGGCTGTACGCAGTCGGGAATTATGGCTATGAGTGTGCGCTTCTCGCGTGTGTAGAGACTGGTTTGGTCACAGCTATCGTCCTGTCCATGACTCACGAAACCATGTCACCGGCAGCGATTCAGGAGGTTTAAGCCTTGAACGACCAGAAGAACGCCCTTGAGGACTTGATACGCAAGAAGCACGCATGAAAAACCATAGAGGAATTATCCATGGATGAAGCTTCAAGATTCACTTTTTATGAAAAAATATATTTTTACGAGCTTGATAGAAAGGAAAAACTGATTTCACGGTTGAATCTTCCACTAACTATTTTAGTGGTTTTGCTTTCATTCTTTTCATACATGCTTGCCAAAGCCCCTACCACCGATGATGGATATGTAGGAGTTTTCTTTTGGACCTTTTACTTTTGCGCATTAATTTGCATGCTTCGCGGAGCTTATTACTTTTGGATTTCTTGGCAGTTACCCGACTACGACCGAGGACTGCCAACGCTTAATGAAATGGAAAAATATCGCGCCGAAGCCACTGCACATTTTGCAGTTTACGGAGAAAACGAAGACGACGCTGAGACCTATTTCAAAAGTGTTATCTTGAACTATTACATCGAAGGCGCTTCAGTCAACACCGAAAATAACGACAAGCGGGGGCGAAACCTCACCGCACTCGCTTCCAACGTAACCTTGACTATGATTCTTTCTGTGGCGTCTTTCGTCCCTTTTTACGTCCTTCAGCAGGAGATTAACCAGCATGAGCAGTCAAAAACCACCACCGCCACCCCCGCCTCCAATGCGGTTCGTTAAAGACCATGGAAGAGATCTTCCAAAGTCGCCACCTCCACCACCTCCGCCTAAGAAGGACTAAACGCAGACCATCCAGCCCTGCACAGGTGGGGCTGGTCGGTTTGTGTCTAGGATCTATCGAGCGCCCAACGCCTTCAGGCTCAGCTCATTAATTTTGATTCTGTTCTTGAGTGCGTTACCCACATCAGTGTCACAGCTTTCCATCACACCCGCTGACGGGTTCGGACCCGACTTTCCAGAAGCCTGATATTCGTCATAGGCTTTGTAGCCCATTAACTGATACTCCACGTCCACCTTGCCGAGCAGGTTCTTCATGAAGATGGGGATTCGCGTGTGGTCGATTTCAGGTGCGACTTCCAACCCCTTTTTCAGAGACGACAGGTAGCCGTCATACAGGGTGTCTTTGCGGCATCCTTTCAGGCTCGCCAGATCCGTTGGAGCGAAATTTCTGTAGTACCACTCGATGTCAGCAGCCGCCGCTTGAAGCGACGCACCCAACCCTACACACACCATCCCAGCCTTCAAGAATCCCTTCACTACCCTGCCACCCTGTTCACGTAATCGACTTGATGAGATATTCGCCTTTATTGCGCAAGTTGCCAACGTCTTTGGAGACGGGATACCACTCAAAATCCTCAGCCGGTTGGGGGCGATGTTGTAGCGCCTGATAGGCGTCTGATCGACCTTGGCGAACAGATCCCCTTGAGGGTCGAGTTCTTGAACGTATTCGTCCATAGACCGGAACATCACAAAGCGTCCGCACATACCCTTATCCCTCAAAGCTTCGGAATCTCGCCAGTTGCCTCAGCAATCGTAGCTAAGGTCTCCTCCATTGCGGCGATCTGGTCTTGAAGCTTGATGAACGACAGATGCACAGCACCATCCACGTCAACGGTTTGTGAACCACGTAGCGAGTCCACCTCGGATTCATCCACCGCTTCCAGCTTATTCACAGCTTCACGGAGCATTCGAAGCTGGTCAAAAATCTCGGCGACCAACGCCTTGCTGTCTTTGCTCATCAGTCCTACCTCACACGCCAATACCAAGCATTACTGTTCTGATGCTGCGCAGACGGGTAAATTCAGGATGAGTGATTAAGTGGAACTCTTGAGGGCAAAAGCGCCTCCCAAATAGCGTCCCAAAGCGTTTTTGATTCGAAGATCAGGAGAGCAAAATGGATAACTACCACATCACCAAATCCGGCGACCACTGGATTCTCAAGAAGCAAGGTGCTGAACGAGCTTCAAAGACTGCTGACACAAAGGCAGAAATCATCAAGCTTGCTACGGCATTCCTTGAGGGCAAAACTGCCTCACTGAAAATCCACAAGGAGGATGGGACCATTCAAGAAGAACGCACCTACCCTCGCAGAGCTGATCCAATAAAAACCAAAGGTTAGGTTCATCCGAAAAACAGCCCGCATTGCGGGCTTTTTATGCACAATGTGACGACAGCGCTTGCTTGTGAATCTTCTTAAACCCTTTCAGAATCTTTACAAACTCTAGATCCTGAACTTTGCGACGAAAGCACTTTTCAAAAACTTCATTGCAGCGAGATCTTACTTCCACTTCGCAACAGTCGTTATCAAGCCTCAACGAATCATTCCACGTAGTAAAGATTAAACGGGAAATGATTTCATAGACAGGCTTTCGCTTCGGGTGAATCATCCATCCTAAAGATCTATTATTGAATCCACCAAACATCGAAAACGAAGCCTTGTGTGATTTTAATTCTGCTTCACATTCTTCGACACTGACAAACTCGAAATTGACTGCACCACCTTCTCTTGTAGCCATTTACAAAACACCTATTCAGATTTATTTCAAAAAGATTAATCAGCTTGCTTTATGCAGCACATGAAGGTATTCAATCACGAAGGCTTCTTTTGAGGCATCTGTGCGACTTTTGAATTTCTTGTACTGCATTTGCTTGATCTCATATTTGCCGTGCGAACTCATCACATCAGCAATTAACTCCACAGGCATGATGCTTTCGTTCGAATAGCTCATGACCAGATATTCGAAATTCGCGGATTCCACCAAACGCCTAAACTCATCTTCGACCTTAGGTTTGCTCGACCACGGAGAAACGTTCCTGCCTTCCGGGCGACCGGAAATGCCGTGAATCCTCGGTTGCTCATTCTGAGCAATGGTGTTCAAGACGTGATACGCATTGCTGTACTGCATTGGCGTGTAGGGCGGATCGAGGTAGAGAATGTCGCCACGGATCTCTTGAATCAGGTGGTTGGCGTCTCCTAGATATACCTCATTGCTCGCTACAGATTCCTTCAACTCGAACGTCTTGAACTCAATCGGTTTGAGCGCAGTAGCACTAAATTTCTTGAGGTATGCGGAGTACAAACCAGTCGTGTTCGAAACCTTGTCTGCGGCTTCCAAGACGGAACAGAGGCAGTAATAAAATTGCTGGTCAGTCAGCTCGCTACGTCCATACATGTCGTAAACGAGGCTGATTCCCGCATCGATCTTCATAGCATTTCCATCAGTGAAATAAGTGCGCCCAGCTTGCTCACTATAATTTTTAAAAATGAAACCTTCTTCACCTTCCATTGCATAATTCATCCAGTCAACTATTGGCTGACATTCATAAACTATAGATGAATCGTTGATTAACAGATTGCTCAACGTTGCAAACGAATAGTATTCAAGATCATTCGCAACGACCTTAAAACGATCCTTGAAATGGTTAGCGACCTTTCCCGAACCGCTGAATAAATCACACAGCACGATTTCCTCAGACGGTTTATCGATTTTACCAACGCATTCTGTCACGACAGAATCAATGAAACCCAACAGCTTTTTTTTTGATCCAAGATATTTCAAACGCGCACAGAGCGGCTCACATCGTTAGGAGTTAACATGTGGAAAAGACTTTAACTTTTCGAATTTGCACTACTGAACTCAATCAGCCTTTAGAAATGCGGACATTTCAATTAGTGCAAGTAGATGAAGCTATGCGCAACAAATTATGGTTTTTTGAATCGTGGGTATAGGTCTTGATATGCTTCCATATCAAAATGCATTCTCATGAACTGCCCACCACCTATATCAACAAAACCTCTCTGAGTAAGATCAGGCTCGACGGAGTACCCCCATAGCATTTGCCCTACAGAGTTAATCCACTCTTCCTCAGCTCGTGTACAGCTACCTTTAATCGCACGCTGAACAAATGGCTTGTCACGAAATGACGGGCGATTCACAACAATTGCGTAGGTAAGCATTTCACAAACTAGTACTGAAACGACATGGGCGCTTCTAAATTCGCTCAAAATCTTCGCGATGATCAAGCCGGGTCCGCCGCCAATAGTATCGAAACGAAACACCAATTTATCTTTTTCATCGTATTCAACAATTTCAAAATTGTAAGCTTCGCTGCCACAAGCCCAAGCGTCCTCGAAAGTCTTATCATTCGTCGGAATTACCTTTTCAAAATCAAAATAATATTGCCCATCAATGACAACAAAGTATCTATTAACAAATTCATCAATAGTTGATTTTTTACCCATGATGGAAATTTCATTTCTATATTCATCAGCCATTACAAGTTACCATTTGCGCCTCTCCCTATGAGAAGACGGAACAGTGTTACTGTTCTGGTATGCATTGCAGTATTGTTTAAAACTGCTTTTAGAAACGTGAAGGCGTTTCAGTTAATGCATGCTATCGTCAATTAAGCAATGACGAATCATCAGTCAAATCAGTCCACAATTGATGATAAAGAGCCATCAAGGCAAAAACTTCTGTGCTGGACTCTCTTGAAAGCGTCTGAAAAGAGCCGGTGTCGAGTTCACCTAAAACATTTCGAAAGAAATATCCGCCTTCAGTGATACTCGAATTTACAAATCTCACACAAATAGAAGCCTTTCTAAAAGACGTGTAGAACTTAAAGAGCACTAATATAGGTGCATACGACTCGGTTTCAAAAGCAAATGAAATCTCATCAGTTGAATCAATTATGTGTTCATAGTTGAGCACCGACGAATCACAGCCCCATGCTCTTATTTCAGAACGACCGTTTCTGGGTCGAACCTTTTCAAAATCAAAAACAGACCTACCTAATACGTCTTTACTCATGCACTCCTTTCTAAACCTATTTAGAGTTTTAGAATCACTTCTGATAGCGAAGTTTGTCTTGTATGTTTGAACCATTAAATTCCTCATTAGCGGGCATTGCTTTGCTCGACGAGACAAACGATATCATTTCGAATTTATTTGTCAAACGACCAAAACTCGCAAAAATGCAAGTTTTATCTGCTTTAAAAATCTTTAATTTGGTTTATAGGTTTTTGCGGAGTGAGTGCGAAAAATAAGAAAGGGCTACAAGCTTTGAGCTGCATGAGCCGCAGGGGTTTCTTTAAAAGAATTTAAAGATTATCCAGAAATTTCGATTGGTATTTCCTGCTTGAAGTGCTAATTCCTAATAGAAGGAATCGATCAGGAGCGAGATAGGCGATAGAAAAGTTTCTGCAAAATAATCAGGGACTGGTGCTTGCGGACGCGAATCACGACCAACCCCAAGGCTCGATCAGTCAGTTTGGCTTAAAGGTCAGCTCACCTTTTCGCCACCGAGCAACCTTCGAAATGGCTGCTTTGAGTACAGTAGTCATCCCTCCTTCTATAGGAGCAATGGCTCCGAAGACCATGAGGACTTTCTGCAGCTCCTTGAAGACGATGCCCTGCCCTAGCTCAACGCTCACCGTCGCATAGCCGCTGGTGCCGAACACGTCGATCTCTAAAGCCCTGAAGCGAACCTCAAGGCGACCACCATCTTTGGATTCCTTGATGGCAGCTTTGAAGTCTCCAAGCGACACGCTCAGACCTTGCTTGTCATCAACGAGAAGGTTCTTCTCCTTGTCGAGCTGCACCAAGTACACACCCTCGGGGCTTTGCTCACAGAGATAGATGACAGGGTATGCATGGAGAAGCTTTACCAAATCGTTCTTGAAATCACCGAGGGTAAACAGAGCTATAGGGTCGAGGTGGGACATACGCAGTAAGACGCTCAGAATGCTGGAATGGCTTGATTGTAAGCTTCAAGCGGTTGCTCTACCACCTGGAACCCATCAGCTAGCAGGTGGTTGCAGGACACAGCAAACCATCACCCAGACGCAGATCCTGTTCACTCCAAATCTGCGATTTGGGGATTGGGCATTTCCCTATCCAATACTCCTAAAACCATACAAGTGAAATGGTATAATATGACAAACCAAACGAACAACGATGAGACGCTTTCTTCCCTTTCTCTTTCTCCTTTCTGCGCTTTGCACCACTCCTGCCTTCGCTGATTCCGATTCTTCGACCTGCGGCGTGTCGCAGGACGGAAAATCAATAGACACAGAATACTTAGTCTGCCCACAGAACATCAGTCAAAATCTCAGATACAGCTTTTTAGGCAGTGCAGCATTCGGTGATGTAAATAACAACGCTGTAGTCATGAACAGGTCTTCGGCAATCGAGGACGGCTTGTCAGATGGACAGAAAGAAATCAACGCTTCGAACCAGTACACCATAGGCGTCATCGTTATGCTCGCGTGGGGTATCGCGCTATTCCTTGGAACCCTTCACCTACCAGCCCTAATTATCACGTATATCAAGGCAGGGATTTCCGGCGAGCTTTATGAGCATGAGGGGAATCCCGCTCGTTACAAAACGTGGGGGATGTACACCTTGGCTACGTCTGTAGCTGGGTTGGGCATGTTCATGCCGGGTCTGTTTGGAGTGAATCACGCCCTCAGTGGTGGCGCATACCTTTTGGTTTCAGGCTCAAACGCTGGTGCAGAGGCAGAAGCTCAAATCATAGGTAGGTTCATCAATCGTCAAATCACCGGCAACCTTGAAATCAGCTCAAAAAATGACACGCTCAAGGACTACAGAGAGAAGAAAGAAAATAGCCATACCTATTACTCAGCTCAAGCTACGGTAGCTGGGCTGATAGCGACCAGCCTTGTGATATCGAATACATCTGCGTTTAACAACGCCATCGATAACATGAAGGTGAAGGATACGAGCTGGAAGGTCAGAAACACTACGGCTGATGTGTGGCAACCGAACGATGAGGACGGAATCTCATTCGAGAAACGTTTTTCGGAAGCCCCAAACCAGACAATGTGGTCTGCAGATAAAATAACCTTTGCCAAAAACCCCACAGACATTGGCGAAACCCTTTCTTACCTAAAAGCTATCAACTACAACAAGTCGTACAGAGACTTCAATGATATTGACGCTTTAGAAAATCAAGCGTCGAAACTTATGAGCGATATTAGAACAACCTCCTTCAATAACAATCCGGCTGGATTTCAAGAAATCAAGGAGTCCGCTGCATCCCTTTTCTTCAAAGATGCGCAAGCCAACATTATGAAGAAGAATTTCTTACCGTGGATGGTGAAGTCAGATGAGATTGCTGACCTGATTGTCAACTACGCATGTTCAAAATCGCTTGGCGATAGGATGGCTGCACAAAACTTTATTGACGCTCATACAAAGGCAGATTCACCAAAAGGGAGCGGAAACCCATCGTGCGTGGACAACAACTGGAAGGTGATGGGCTTAGGTCAGACAGACCAGTACGAGACTCAAATTCATGACAAAACAAATGCATTGATTGACGAATACTATAATACACGCCTGAAAATCAACACCCAGTTCCATGCGTCAGTGTTCAATGAAGACCTCTTCAAAAGACAAGTTGAAGCTTACCAGAAGGGATTCATCAACCTTGTTTGGACCATGCCAAGCATGTCAGATGAGGCAAATCTCTCGGCAACTGCACAAAACCAGTTCGGCACATCCTCTCCGATGAACACGATCCAGACTCAAGCGGTTGGGACGTACATCATCGACGATTGGGCGAGAAGGCACGGCTACAGCGATGGTGACACGTACAACGGTCTGAACATGGGCGAAAGGGTTCGTGAATTGAACCTCATCCCGAATTCAGATGGAACGCCAAGCCTTGCTGACAGCGCCGCCATCATGCAGAAGCAGTACAGCACGAACGCCACTGCATCAGCTCAGCAAAAGGACTTCTACGAAGCCATCGGCATGGGCTTGGAAAATCCAAAAGTCGAGCTTGACGCTTGCGTGAACACGACCAAATACCCCGTCACTTGCATGCAGAAATATGGATCTCAGATAGCTGAAACCATGACTCAAATCATGTACCTCGCAGCAACCACAAAGCTGATTGGCTATGCGGCGAACGCCTACGGCGACAAGAAAAAAGAAAGGGTGATGAGCGATCAGGCTAAAGCGGAAGAAAACGCTGGTGTGTCAAAAGACAAAATCAAGAAGAACCAGAAGAAATTAATCAAGACGCCGAACTTCATGCAAATCGTAGGTGCAATCGCTGGCGGACTGGCTTCGTTCTTCTTCGGGTGGGCTTTGAAAGGCTACATTTTAGCGACGATGTTCAAGTTTCTCGTAATCTCCATCATGACCGGACCTTTCTTTTTGCTTTACATACTGAACATTTTCTACCTATTTATTTTGATAGTGACCATGCCGTTTGCAATTTTGGCTTTCTGCAAGCTGAATGACCTTGATAACCTGATGAGAATCGGCTCGACCCTTTTGGGTATCCTTTTCAGCACCATTGTATTTGGACCGTTGATTGTTTTCTTTTACATTTCGAACTGGGAGATAGCCGCAGTGCTGGACCAATCCATCATGAAATTTGCAACCAATGGACTAGGGGCAGCAGTCGGGCAAGGCGCGAATATCATCACTCAGAAAATGATTGAGCTAGTCGTCTCCGGTGCTATTTTCTTCATCGTACATATCTCATGCACAAACTACGCATTGCAGATGCTCGAAAGATCAGTAGCAGTTATGGGCTTGAAAATGCCTTACCTAAGCTTCGCTTCTACGTTGCTCAGCAGAATTGAAATGATGTGTGGAGCCGCAACTCTTGGAATGTACACTATTGTAAACGCTATCGTTGATAGAAAAACAGCTATAGGGGCTTACAACCTATTCAAAAAGGTCGGAAGGAAATACCGACCTAAGCGTCATTAATGAAGGCGCTTAATGGTATAATAAGGGAATAAAAAACATAATCACACTTATGAAGCGCTTCCTTTACTCCCTCCTTTTGTTGCTTTCCATTAGCGCCATTACTCCAGCATTTTCAGCCGATTTAGAAATTGGCAAAGACTGGGGGCTTACGTCACCAGTCGGCTACAACACTGCAAGCAAAAACCTTGAGGTCAATTACAAGGATTACGAGCGCAAACAAGCTTTGGTATTTCCTCTTCTGGAATCAGTGCTTGGCTGTCACATGACGCAGATTGTTCATGATGGACCATTCGATACTCACATATTTTTTACCGGCGAGTACAAATGCCTTGGCGCATCGAATCTGTTCAACTCTGAAACCTACCGTTTGTACATGGGACCGATTTACCTAATCGTCATTTTCTTCACCGCTATTTTTGCAGGCTTAGCGATTCGAATTCCTTTGATGGCGATTTTCGAAGCCATGATTTCAGTGGGTCAGCCTGAAAGCCAAAAGAGAAAGCAAAAGCGGGGCGAAACCGTGGGGCACTTTGTCTTAATTGGTTTCGTCATCTTATGCCTTATCCCGATTTACAAGTCAGATCCAGAAGCAGAAAACGAAGATACGAACATGCTGATGGTCGCAGGCTTCACAGCGATTGCGTGGGGCTTACAAGCAGGTAATTTCAACCTCCAAGCGCTGCTTGCCAAGCAGTCCGTTGAGCAACCTTTCGTGTCGATTCCTGTACCGAAGAACCAGCGCACAAGGGAGTTTCTTAACCTTATAGACTTTCAGATGTGCGTGAATCAGCAACCGGGCAAATCACAACAGAACCTCACATTCAACCGCTACGAAGGGCACGTCACGGCGTTCGCTCAGGTCGGTAGCTGCATACTCAACATCGACCATGAGATCGATGAGGGGACGATACTCGCGGCGTCAGCGAATGGATTACCAGATCTGTATCAATTGGGGATTGAAGCGCTCACAGACGCTTACACGGTAGCGCTCACTGATGCAGCCAACATCGCATCGAAGCTCAGCAACCACATGGACCTTCCAAGCGGAATGATTGCGTCTGAATTCGACAAAACCATGTCATGCGAAGCTATCAAGACCTATGACCTCGGACGCACCGACGCAACTGGGATGCAAGCTTATGTCTACGCTTCTGCAAGCTGCATGGCAGAGACATTCATCCAGCGCATCACTAGAGCGCCGGGAGTCACTGAGCAAAGCCTTGTGGACGCCAAGGATCGTTGGGTTCAGCTCTGCCAAACCAATACCGATATGGCGAACCTTGAAGCAACTCAAAGAGCTTGTGCAGAGAAGATGTGTGCCAGCGATTCCAGCCCCTACATGTGCAGCGCTCAGATCAACAATTACGTTCGTTTGCTTGGTAGCCGCTACGTCACCAATCCTTCTTACATGACGATGGTGGGATGGTTCGTACAGAGCCAGTACGCCTCATCCAATTTCGACAAGCCCGGCAAGCTTCTAGCGAACTCGACCAAGATCGAAAGCTACCAATCCAACATCCTTGAACAGCCTGTAATTCAGGGTAAACCAGCTTTCACTGTGCCGTACACGAAGAACGTCACCACTCAAGAGAGGCGCTGGACGACTGCCGCCATCATGGGCGCGTTCCAAGCAGAAGCGTCAATGAACCTCGATTTCTTCGGCTTGCTTGATAGGTATTTCGCGATTGGCAATGACGGTCCATTTGGTATTTTCAGGACCATCGAATGCCTCAGCTACCCAAGCCAGAAATCCCCTTCAGGCAGGATGTGCGCCTCAGTGTTCAAGGAGTTGGACATGCTTGGAAATCGACTGATTGCAGCTTCTACCGAGATCCGAATCGGCACCAAGGCACTCTCAATTATGTACACCAATCCAGCGGACAAGGCGAAGGCAAAAGCCGGTGTGGAGATGGCTCAAGCGTCTATGAAAGCATCTGCGAAGATGTTCGGTGGTAATGACGCGATGGTGGCGTTCGCTACAGCGGCTACGGCGAATGCAGAAGCCTCGGATATTTTCAGCGAGTACGGCACAGGGTTTGGACCTGAAGCCTCGTACATGATTGCCGCTGTGTACGCGAACGATGACGTAGCAGCGTTTGCAGACTCGGCAGCAACGTACATGTGGGTCATGGGAATGTACTTGAAATTCTCAATTCCAATTGCCTTCGCAATGATTGTCATATCGTTCTTCCTCGGCATGTGGACAAAAATCACTGCTACTGGAATCGCGAGCATTCCGCATTTCATCTTGACGATGGGCAAAAGCAAAAACGCAGTGGACCCCGAGACCGACACATGGAAGCCGATTGAATCCATCGTTGTTTACGTGTCGAGCTGGAGCATGTTTGGAGCATTGACGTTCCTCGGCGTAGCGTTCATCAACACCCTGTTCATGCTTCAAGCGATTCCGTTTTCAGCCTACTCGAATACCTACCTCGCATCAGCCAATGCGAGCACTATCGCAAACGCCGTGGACACGATTTTGATGCTCTGCCTGTACCTTGTGTTTGTTTCGTTCATGATTGCAGCAATTCTGAAATTTGGCGCGTATCACTTAACAGATATTATGAGAACGTGGATTTACGGAGACCACTCAAAAGCTCCAGCTTATGAGAAGGACGTAGAGGTAAATGCCAGCAAGGACGCATAATTTAAAGGGCTGCTAAGCCCTTATGCCTGCATGCGAAATGGTATAATTAGAAAAACAAATTACAATAAAATGAACGAGAAAATCTTTTATGATGAGACAAAAGCTAAAACCATAGCCAAATTTACCAAATGGATTGACCAGACTAAATGCATCACCAAAATCTACACCCTTTTATTTTTTGGAGCAGTCGCAGCACCAATCGCATGGCTATCCATATTTTATGTCATGGGGATTTATCTTAGACGAAATCCCTTCTTGAAATCTCTGATGCCTATGCCAATGATCATCATGGCGATGCAAACAGTTTTCCAAGGCGTATTGCTTTACGTAAACATAAGAATGACCGCGACCTCCAGTGGCTCTACTGAAATAATCCATGTGGTGTATTTCTGCACGATCATTTTCTTTTTCTTATTAACGTTAATTGTTAGCAAAATCCATTTTTCCGCGACCAAACGTGTCAGTCAAAATATCAGAAACATTCTATACTCCAATGGAGAACTGGCTTTACCTAAATCTCTTAAAGAAAAAGCTATAGATAAAATCAACGACGTGAAGCAAACCTTGAAGGAAGGAGTTGAGGCACTGAAATAAAATTCACATCAGATAACTGAAGCTCACCCCCCCCGCTTTGCGGGAGTGAAATGGGCTATCGCAACAACTCTAAATCTTCCTCCACATACAACAGCCAAAAGCGAAAAAAGCACAAACCAGCAAATGCTATAATGTTCACATAAAACAAATATTAAAAACATGGCAAGCCTGACAAAAAAACAAAAAAGAGATTACGCCGAAGATTCAATCCCAAAGATTTCTGACTTCCTTGAGGAGCGCATAGATAGAATATTTACAAAAATAAACGACAGTGAATACAAGAACATTTGGAATCATCCGGTTTTCACAACGCCTTACAAAAACATTGCATCAGGCACGATGTACAACCTCGAAAACTCATTGCTCCTACAGGATTCCGCCTTCGAGAAGGACTACGGCACGTCCTACTACCTCACCGCAAAACAAGGCTACGCTGAGGGCTTGAGCAACAAAGGCGAGAAATCTCACTGCATCATCAAACGCTTCGGTGTGCCGGTCGGGTATGCGAAAGACCAGCAGGAGCAAGGTTTGGAGAATGACGGGGAAGCCAAGGCAAAGGCGATCTATATTCCAGCCGCGAAGCTGACTGCAGTCTTCAACATTTCGCAGTTTACCGGCGAGCTTCCTGAGAAATTTAAAGCCCGCCTCAATACTCAGACACCTAAAGCCACACCAGAAGAGCTAGAGACGGTCTACCAAGCCGTATTGGAGACGATGCCCACTAGGCTTGTACGTGTCATCGGTTCGAACCATTACCGCCCTGCGGCAGACGTGATAGTCATGAACCCATCCAACGTATTCAAGAGCCGTCTTCACGAACTGAATACCCTCCTACATGAAGTCTCTCACTCCTATGGGCATGAGTCCCGCAAGAATCGAATCTCCTTGCGTGACTACAGCAAAGACGATAAGCACCGCGCATACGAAGAGCTGGTAGCTAACCTGTCAGCTCAATCAGTCATCAAGCATCTGGACGTGACGATAGACCCACACACCCGCGAAGAGCTGGACAAAGGGTTCATGGACAACCATACGGCGTATGACGTGAGCTGGACACGAAACAACCCCAAACCGGCTGACGTGATGAAGGCTGCGCACGATGCAGACCGCACGGCTAACCCCATCATCTATGAGGTGGTGACGAACCTCACAGCGAAATACAAAGCTAACCCTGAGCTTCCCCTGAATCCTACGATCAAGGAAATGGTCATTGCCCGTATCAGCTCTGAATCCAAACCTGAGCTTGGACATGAAGCATCGAAATCACCTTACAAAAAATCAACCTACAAGAGGAAAATCTAATGAACAAATCACCAGAGCAAATCGCAAGAGAAACGCTAGAAGAAAAAACCATCCTACGAGAATTAATCCTAGAAGGCGGATTAATAGAAGATCATGACATACCAGACGTATCACCTGAAACAGAAAAGCTGGGATACCCAGCGGATCTGATAATCTATTAATTTCAGTCCCAAGGGATGGTTTGGTTCTCTATGTTGATATTCGTGTTAGTGAAAATACTACCACCTTCTTGGACGCTAGAAAGAAATTCGCATTGCTCAATTAGCTTTCTTTGATGCCTTATAAAGCTTAGACAAGCTGCAAAGCGGCAAGCGGCGAAAGCTGGATGAGGGTCGATAAAGAATTTCCTGAAATTTTTTTTATAATTTTCGAAAGCTTCATCGCTTTCAATGTCGAACCAGCCAATGTAATAGCAGCACATGACGTGCTTCGTCAAAATGTCAGCAATTACCCCACCATCAGCTATGGTTTGCTCACGTTCCTTGGCGGGAAGAAGTTCATACCAGCGATAGGCGTCAAGGGTTTGATTCAGCTTGTGAAGCTTTTCAGTAATGTCGTATGGGATGGTGATAACCTCACCCGGCATGTACCGATCTCTGAATTTCCAAGCCATTTTCTAGAGGCTCCCCCGCAGATGGAAAAGCTCATGATTGATCGATTCCATGCGCGTGACAAGATCAAGACGAAAAAAACCGCCAACGTGGGCGGCTCAAAAACGGAGAGTTTTTTAATAACAAATTAAATAAAAATGAAAACGCAGGCAGATTCGAAATCTTATAACCAAATAATGCTTTTTTATCTACCTACTCACCTATCCTACCATTTAATAAAAAAAATCAAGCCTTAAGCAAAAATATTTTAAATAATTTCTGCATTATCCCATTCCGCAGCTATTGAATTTTGCTTGTGAGCACGGAAGCATTACGCCTTGAAGATAATTATTGATAGACCCGCAAACGCCTGCAAACGATTCCTTTTAGAAATCGCAAACCTCTTCTTTCGGCATTTCGCGCTGCACGAAGAAACCTTTTATTAGATCGATATGGTAATGCTCTTTAACCAATTTGTTGATTAGACGCTTTTCAATATCAGCTTCATTAACTACATCACCAGCTTTATCAGCGTTGTAAATCATCATCTGAAGGCACGACTCGAAATAGAAGTCATCATTGCCAGAGCGGTCGATTACCGGCGCTTCTGGCTCATCCTGCAGATCTGCCAACCCACCCTTCAAAAACGTCGCCAATCGCGTTGTACACGCATCGCAGTCACGGTTTTTTAAACGGCTAGACTTCACCAGCGTTCCTGACCTCTTGTCCCAAAACCCGGCAAGCGGGATGCAGGCTTCAAGGTCGTCGATCTTCTTCAAACCGAATTTGGATTGGAAACTACTGGCTACCTTTTTCGCGTAAATCGTGTCCTTCTTGTGCTCTGTCACACGGAATCGCAGGACCACTGAATAAAACCTCTCTAGTCGGTCGTTTTCGCTCAGGAAGCTCACGAAGCAGGGGGTTGCGCCATCAACGTCCACCAGCCTTGTCAGCTCTGCGTGACTCACGTCATAGAGTGCAACGTAGTGGTACTTCGTGGACTTGCACTTCACTGTGATGCTGTAGCCCTCAGAGTTGTATTTGCTGAGGCAATTCCAGAGCCTTGGCTGCATGAAGTCTTCCACGGCGTACCCAGTGGACCTGAAGCCTGATTTACGAGGGATATGGTTGATTGTGAGGTCTGTCCTGCCCTTTCTGCACAGCGCAGCGTTAGGCTTCACGATGACGATGAAATGGTCAGCATCGAAGGTTGAAAGCTGGCTCACAAGGAATTTCTGGCGGTCTGAGACAGAGGCGTAATTCATACTGCACCTATCACTTGCATCAGCCCAGTGTTGCTATTTATCTTTATTTCATAATTCAGATTCTTCCATCCAGTGCGAGCATACAATCCATAAAAATAATCATTCACGAATAATGATTTACTCGGCTTGAAGCAACCTGTATCAATAGACTTGAGAAAACCTGCTTTTTTCAATTTCAAAATAACGTTGTTGACAGTATGAGTAGCTACGCCAGCTTCACTAGAAATATGTTTTTTATGATAGAAATTGATATTTATCAGACCATCGGAATCGAGAAACTTCATCAGCTCCTTGAAAACCTTTTCTGTGCTGGGAGAAAACCCATTATGCGCTGCTATCAAATGAAAAAGAGTATCTGCCTTAGTGTTCATTGTTAAATTAATGTTTATTTCAAATATAGTAACATTTGAAACTGACAAATCAACAGACAAAAGAAAATATTCGTTAAAAAAAATCCTCAAATTTGAGGATTAGCAATACCTAAAAATAAATACCTATGAACTACATTGCTACGCAGATCAAAATGGCAAACCATCATTTTTCTCTACCTTTTCCTGATTCTTTTCGTAGTATCTATATGACTCAATGCACTCTTTTTTTACCTTACCATCCTTATCAATCATTTCTGAATTCAGATCATCGCAAAATCTTCCGTCCTTTTCTTTAACGTTTATGCCTGTTTTACTGAACGCTCTCGCATTGATTCTGAACAAAATGACTCCTTTCTTGTTGCCATTGATTGTGTCTACCAAATTGAGCATTCTAAGGATGTTCATAGAGCGTGTACGTGTCCTTGATTGCTTAATGCCAAGCTCCTTATCTAACTCAGCATAAGTAACTGTACATTCATTATTTCTATCCATCATCTCGCAAGCCATGTCCAAAATATCTCTGGCGTAGCTATCGGATCTATTAACTGCAGACAGCAGCGGACGAGCCTTTAGGTTAGTCTGATAAAAAGACTGCACCACATCATTGACAGATATCACGCTCTTAAAGGGGTTATTCATTTCAATCACCTAGTCTTAGTTTTAAAATTTATTTACTAAAACTTCAATTAGGAAATTTCTATTTTTCGCGTCATACTCTTCTGAAATTAGCATTTTTCTTCTTAAAATGTTGAGCGCAACCCTAACTGTTTCCTTCGACTTCCCTAGGTAAGCAGCCATTGATTCATAGTTTTGATAAGTGACTTGATGCTTACCGTAAAACTCGTCTGACTCAATCATAAGAAACATCAACAATACGTAAGCATTGGTGCTCTCATGCGCTAATTCAGCTAGTTTCTTTTTAGTATTTGGATTGTGACTGATGAACGTAGACGCCATATAATTACTCCGTTTTATTTCTTGTTTAATCAATATAGCATATTGATAACAGAAATTTCGGCGTTAGGCGAAATTTGATCGATTATTATTATAATGCAGGAATTAAAATATTAACCATTTACAGATTTCTAAGAAGGTGCATTTCTCGCAAAACACCTTGATCAAGGGAATCATAAAATAAATCCAAACCGATTTTACTCATATTTGATGACGTATAAAGTACACTGTGGTGTACTTCTTAAAAACGCCAACACAGAAATCTCTGGAAAAAAAGCCTGAACAAGTACACCACAGTGTACTTTATAAATTGGGTATTTTTGGTTATAAAGTACAGTACAGTGTACTTTATAACCTCTACAGCCCTTTAAAATCAAGGGGTCAATTTCCAACGTGTGCGCGCGCGTGTTTTTTAGATTTAAAAGCCAACAGCAAAAACCAAACCCGAACCTAACCAGTCCTGCCGACCACCAAAATTTTATAATGGGAACGGGATATTGGGAACTGAAGAAAAGAGAACTGGAAAGCAATGCGTGATGTAAATTAATCTCGCATTGAGAAATCAATTAGTCATTTCTTGAGAAAGCCCGAAGCTTGAAACAAGAACGCTTGCTACGCAGAAAGGTAAAGACCAATCGCTTCGCGGAAATGGATTTTTTCTGAATACTTCTACACCTACCCTTTGCTTTCACTTCATAATGATTCGACTAAAAAAATCAAAAGCGGGTTTTAAGCATTTATGGTTTTAGAATGAAGATTTATCCAATCATCAAATCGCACGAATTTGAGCCATTCAGAGCAATCTCTTATAAATTACACCGCGAAAGGTTCGAAACTGTAAATTTAGTGGTAAATGGCACGTTTTTAGAAGCCAAATCAAAAATCTCAAACCACAAATCCTTTGCCAAGTATCTAATAATAGATTTATAGCGAAGCTTGCACGCATCGAGAAGCCGAACCACGCCAGATCCTTTCAGGGAGACTCCCCGCTCTCACATGAGAAAATGGCAGTTCAGTACCATGCAGAGGTCACAGGCGCTCTGAACTACGTTTGGCGTGTGATCATCTTCAATCTAGAATTTCGACCCGATAAGCTGGGCTTTCAATCACCCAACCATCGCCAGTACGCACGATTGGCGAACCCGCCACGATCCGTCGAATATCACCTTCGGCATTTTCGTACACCACGAAAGCCCCGGCATTCTCTTCGTCGTTGTTAGGTGTGATTTCCACCCACTCACCGCTCTGCGTTTCAAACTTCATGAAGAGATGGAAACCCGGCTCAGGGGTGAAGATGCTGCACCTTCTTAGGTTCTGAACATCGACATTCGCTAGTCGTGTGACCCGCACGTCAGGCTTCGCTTGCTTACCCAGAGTTTCAACCATCGCGGCTAGAGCTTCCGTCGCTTGGGATACAAGGGCATCGAGTTCTTCATCAGTCAATTCTTGCGGGTTCATGCGTATCGATCCTTCGTAGAGAGTGCTCTGTGAATCGTTTTAAGCGTTTTTCTGCCCCCACCCTACCCCGATTTGTCACGGGCATGCCGAAGCGCCTCATAACGTCTTAAGTTCGCTCCGATATGAGGTGGACCTGCCTGTGAGCTTGGCTTAGACAGAACAACTCCACGATCCCCGGCAATTGGTCAAATTTTGTGCAAAAAAAAAGCCCCAATCCGAAGATTAGAGCTATTTTATTTTGGTACAAAGCGTTGGTACAAAACGCTTTTTTTGAACTCTCGTAAGTGCTTGATTTACAAGGGTTTTCAACGTATGGCGGAGAGATAGGGATTCGAACCCTAGGTACTGTTGCCAGTACAACGGATTTCGAATCCGTCCCATTCGGCCACTCTGGCATCTCTCCAACTGGCGCGCATGATACCAGTCTGATTGCAGATGTCGAGCCCTTTCTGCAATTTTTTTCGTGGTATCAAGCGCTTGCGTCAGTAACGCGCCTTACAGCGGCACGCCCAGACGGTGGGCAACTTCTTCGTAGGCTTCGATCACGTCGCCCAGACCCTGGCGGAAGCGGTCCTTGTCCATCTTCTTGCGGGTCTCTTTGTCCCACAGGCGGCAGCCGTCGGGGCTGAATTCGTCGCCCAGGACGATCTCGCCGTGGAACACGCCGAATTCAAGCTTGAAGTCGACCAGCAGCAGGCCGGCGTCGTCGAACAGCTTGCTCAGCACGTCGTTGACTTTCAGCGACAGCTCTTTCATGCGTGCCAGGTGTTCGGCGGTGCCCCAACCGAATGCCACGACGTGGGATTCGTTGATGAACGGGTCGCCCTTGGCGTCGTCCTTCAGGAACAGTTCGAAGGTGTAGGGCTCAAGCTTGAGGCCCTCTTCGACGCCCAGACGCTTGACCAGGCTGCCGGCGGCGTAGTTACGCACGACGCATTCGACCGGGATCATGTCGAGCTTCTTAACCAGGGATTCGTTGTCGCCCAGCAGTTTGTCGAATTGAGTCGGGATGCCCGCCTCTTCGAGTTTTTGCATGATGAACGCGTTGAACTTGTTGTTCACCGTGCCCTTGCGGTCCAGTTGTTCGATGCGCTTGCCGTCGAACGCCGAGGTGTCGTTGCGAAACAGCAGGATCAAGCGGTCAGCGTCATCGGTCTTGTAAACCGATTTGGCTTTGCCGCGGTAGAGTTCTTCACGTTTTTCCATGATGGGCTCCGCTTGCTAAATGGTAGGGCTAGGCGATTTGTCGCCAGTCGAGCCCACAATCTTGATCGGCCAGTTGCAGCCAGTCCGGGTCGCACCCGAGGGTATCGACGAAACATTGCCGGGCCAGCTGCGGCAGGTTGTTCTTGCTGCTCAGATGGGCCAGCACCAGATGTTGCAGTGTCTGCCATCCCAGCTCGCTCACCAGGCTTGCAGCCTGATGATTGTTCAAATGTCCTGAGTGGCCTCCCACCCGCTGCTTGAGAAAGACCGGATAACGGCCTCGGGCAAGCATGTCGCGGCAGTGGTTGGCTTCGATCATCAGGGCGTCCAGGCCCTGATAGCGTTGCAGCACCTCGGCGCAGTAAGTGCCCAGGTCGGTCAGGATGCCGAAGCGCCGCTGGCCGTCACTGAAGACGAACTGGGTGGGCTCCAGCGCATCGTGCGAGACCGACACCACGTCGATTTCCAGCGCACCTATGTGCAGCGGCGTTCCGGCGCTCAGCAGGCCGGCGACTTCCACCGGCTTACGCAGGCCGCGCAAGGTGCCACGGCTGAGGTACACCGGCACATTGTAGCGCTGCGACAGCAAACCCACGCCATGCACATGATCGGCATGTTCGTGGGTCACCAGGATGGCGCTCAGTTGCGCGGCGTCGACGCCCAGCCGGGCCAGGCGTCGCTCGGTCTCCCGCAGCGAAAAGCCGCAATCGACCAGCACGTAGGTTTCGTGGCTGGCGACCAGCGTGGCATTGCCACGGCTGCCGCTGCCCAGTACGGCGAAGCGCACTTAACCCAGGTGATCTTGAATGACGCTCAACACACGGCGTGCGACATCGGCCGGGGCCACGGTGTTGATGTTCTTCTCGACCGTAACCTGCACGCTGTCGCCAACCTTGCTCAGACGCACCTGGTAACGCTCGGCGCGCGCTTCGATCTCTTCCTTGCTGGCCTTGCCGCCGAACAGGCCGCTGAAGAAGCCAGGCTGGTTTTCAGGCTTGTCGGCGCGCTCGGCCAGGTTGATGTAGTACAGGCCCAGGCTGCGGTTGATGTCTTCTACGCGCCAGTCGCCCTGATCCAGGGCACGACCGACGCTGGACCAGGCGCGGTCCAGGTCTGCACCCAGGTTAAGCATCGGGTTGCCACTGCCGTCAGCGCCCATCGCCACACGGCTCGGGGTGTCGTAGTCACGGGCTGCCAACAGGGATACCGAACCGCCCTGCTTGGCGTTGCGGCTCAGGTTGGCGAGCAGATCGTCGGTCAGCGAAGCGTCCAGGCCCGGGCTTGCGGAGCGGTCCGGGAAGCCGATTTCAGCGGTGCTGCCAGCCGGGCGCGAAACGCTGGCCACATACACTTCGCTGGTGTTGCGCTGCACGCCTGGCTCGATACGTACCCGCACGCGGGTTTCGCTGTCGGCTGCGGTGCCACTGGCGCTCAGGCGGCGCGAAACGGAAGCCGAAAGCTCGTCCAGGCGCTGCCAGCTGGTGCTGAATTCGCCGGTTTGCGGGCGCTCTTCGGCAATCCGGAAACCATTGTCTTCAAAATACTGATGCGCCACCGACCAGACTTCGACCGGCGGGCGCTGGGCCAGGATCCAGCGCGCTTCGCCGCTTTGCTGCAGGCTGAAGTCGCTGGACTCGGCGGCACTGGTGGCCAGTGCGGCGGGACGAGGAACGGTGTACTCGCCCTTCTGGGTGCTGTCGGCCACGTTGCGCGGAATCGGCAGCAACGGGTCCAGGCGTTTGATGCCCGTGACATCGGCAGGCACTTGCATCGGTGCAGTCTGGGTCGATTCCAGGTAATCGCTACCGCGATCACGGAAGTAACCGTCAGGACCCCAGACCCAGCCACAACCACTGGTGCTGGAGATAATCAGGGCAAGTGCGGAGAATCCGGCCAATCGCTTCATTGCGTTGTACTTCCTCAATTAAACCAGTACGCCGGCCTGGCGCAGGGCCTGGCGCAGCGGTTCGTGACAGGTCTGGGTGAGCCAGGTCAGTGGCAGACGGATACCGTCGGCCATCATGCCCATCTCATTCAGTGCCCACTTCACGGGGATAGGGTTGGATTCGATGAACAGGGTGCTGTTGAGCGCAGAAATCCGCTCGTTGATCGCCCGGGCAGCGGCAGCGTCGCCACGCAGGGCGGCGGCGCACATGTCGCTCACGGCGCGCGGTGCGACGTTGGCGGTCACGGAAATGTTGCCCTTGCCGCCCAACAGGATCAGCTCGACAGCGGTCGCATCATCGCCGGAAAACAGCAGAAAGTCGTTGCTCACACCGGCCAGGATGTCCTTGGCGCGCTGCAGATCGCCCGTGGCTTCCTTGATGCCGATGATGTTCGGCACCGTCGACAGGCGGATGACCGTCTCGGCCTTCATGTCACAAGCGGTACGGCCTGGCACGTTGTAGAGGATCTGCGGAATGTCGACGGCACGCGCGATGTGGCTGAAGTGCTGGAACAAGCCTTCTTGGGTCGGCTTGTTGTAGTACGGCGTCACCAGCAGGCAGGCGTCGACGCCGGCAGACTTGGCGTTGCCGGTGAGTTCGACCGCTTCGCTGGTGGAGTTGGCGCCGGTGCCGGCGATCACAGGGATGCGCCCGGCGACCTGATCGACCACGCGGCGAATCACCTCGATATGTTCGTCTACACTCAGGGTCGCCGATTCACCGGTAGTGCCCACGGCGACGATGGCGTTGGTGCCCTCTTGCAGGTGGAAGTCAACCAGTTTGCTCAGGCTGTCCCAGTCAAGACGACCTTGTGCATCCATTGGTGTGACCAGTGCCACCATACTGCCCGCAATCATGCAACCGCTCCTGCCGGAAAAAGAGAGCCGTAATGGTACTGGCGCCATCAGCCTTGCACAAGCGAAGTACCACGCTCTGAGCATTCCCCTGAGCGATGGTTTTCGCTACCCTTCGTCCTTTGTTCGGTACAGGTCACCTGCGCCCTGCCTCCAATCGCCCGGTTTTGTCCTCCACACCCCCTGCCCCAGCGCCTTGTAGCCCTGCCGTGCAGGTCGGTATCGTGACAGGACCAGGCCGACATCGAGCAGCCCGCATCACCGAGTCGCCTCTGCAAGAGCCGAAATGTACCGACCGTTCATCATCTAGGAATGCTGCATGTCGTCCACTCCCTCAGTTCGCGAACAATTCCTTGTTATCAGTGCCCTTGGCGCCAACCCCATGGAGCTGACCAACGTTCTGTGCCGCGCCAGCCATGAAAGCCGTTGTGCGGTGGTCAGCTCACGCCTGACCCGTCATGGCGAGTGCAGCGCGCTGATTCTGCAGATATCCGGCAGCTGGGACGCTCTGGCGCGCCTGGAGACCATCCTGCCGAACCTGAGCAAGAAGCACGCCTTCACCACCAGCGTGGTGCGCAGCATGACGCTTGAGAGCCGCCCGGAAGCGCTGCCCTACGTGGCCTATATCAGTTCGGCGTATCGCCCGGACATCATCAATGAACTGTGCCAGTTTTTCATCGACCACAACGTCGAGCTGGAAAACCTGGTGTGCGACACCTACCAGGCACCGCAGACCGGCGGCACCATGCTCAATGCCACCTTCACCGTCACGCTGCCGGCCGGCACCCAGATCAGCTGGCTGCGCGATCAGTTCCTGGACTTCTCCGACGCCCTGAACCTTGATGCGCTGATCGAACCGTGGCGCCCACAGACTCCAACTTGAGGAAAACCGATGGCCGTTGCAGTCGACCAATCCGTCAGCGATTTTGAGGTGCCCGCCACTGGCGGCCAGACCGTGAGCCTTTCTGCGCTCAAGGGTCGCCAGGTGGTGATCTACTTTTATCCCAAGGACAACACGCCGGGCTGCACCACTCAGGGCCAGGGCTTTCGTGACAGCATTGCGCAGTTCGAAGCGGCCAATACCGTGGTGTTCGGCGTTTCACGCGACAGCCTTAAGACCCACGAGAACTTCAAGGCCAAGCAGGCGTTTCCGTTCGAGCTGATTTCAGACAAGGACGAGGCGCTGTGCCAGCTGTTCGACGTGATCAAGCTCAAGAAGCTGTATGGCAAGGAATACATGGGCGTGGATCGCAGCACGTTCCTGATCGACAAGGACGGCGTGCTGCGTCATGAGTGGCGCGGCGTGAAGGTGCCCGGCCATGTGGCCGAGGTTCTGGCCAGCGCACAGGCATTGAACCAGGCCTGAGCCCGCAGTGAAGGCGCCGCACCCGGCGGCGCCTCTTGCTTTACATCAGCGGCGCGACCACCGGCTCGTTGCGCGGCCAGGCATCAAGCACAGCCTTGAACAGGGTCGCCAGCGGAATCGCAAAGAAAATCCCCCAGAAGCCCCACAGCCCGCCGAACAACAGCACCGCGCAGATGATCGCCACCGGGTGCAGGTTGACCGCCTCGGAGAACAGCAGCGGCACCAGCACGTTGCCATCGAGCGCCTGAATGATGCCGTGAACCATCATCAGGTAGATGAACTGGTCGCCCCAGCCCCACTGAAACAGCCCGATCAATGCCACCGGCACAGTGACCACCACCGCACCCACATACGGCACCACGACCGAAATGCCCACCAGCATCGCCAGCAGCGCGGCGTAGTTGAGCCCCAGTGCCACGAAAGCCACGTAGGTCACCCCGCCGCAGATGACGATCTCGATGACCTTGCCGCGAATGTAGTTGGCGATCTGTCGGTTCATTTCCTTGGCCACCCGGGTCAGCAAACCCCGCTCACGCGGCAGATAGCCACGCGCCCAGCGCGCGAACAAGAGCCGGTCCTTGAGGAAAAAGAACACCAGGATCGGCACCAGCACCAGATAGATCATCAGATTGACCAGCAGCGGCAGGCTGGACAGTGAAAAGGTAAGCGCCAGCTGGCCAAACTTGCCCACCTCGCCTCGCGCCACTTCGATGGCCTGCAAGACCTGCTCATCGGAGACCAGGTGCGGATAGCGCTCAGGCAGCATCAGCAGCAGCGACTGCCACTTGGCGAGCATGCCGGGCAGCTCGTTGAACAGGGTAATCACCTGATGCCACAGCAACGGCACCAGCACCAGCAAAAAGACCAACAGTGCGCCGATAAACAATGCGAAGACCAGAACCACTGCCACGCGCTCCGGCATGCGCAGCCGCTCCAGCAAACCGACCACGCCTTGCATCAGAAACGCCAGGACCATGCCCGCCAGCACCGGCGCCAGCATCCCGCCCAGGGTCAGGATCAGGGTGAAGGCCAGAAATAACAACACCGCCAGCACCACCGCTTCTTCATCCGAGAAGTAGCGCTGCATCCAGTCGCTAAGCACTTTGTACATCGAGCATCCTTTTGCGCGAGAACGGTTGCCTATGCCTTGCGCAACCAATAGGTATAAAGCCCTGCATCGACTTGCTCATGCAGCAGCGCATGCCCTGCCAGCCGGGCGAAACTGCGAAAGTCGCGCTGGGAACCGGCATCGGTGGCCAGCACTTTCAGCACCGCACCACTGGCCAGGCGATTGAGCTCCATCTTGGCCTTGAGCAGCGGCAACGGACAATTGAGCCCGCGAGCGTCGAGTTCGGCGTCACAAACTTTGGGGGCTACAGCGTCAGACATCGCTTCTCTCCGGGCAGACACATCGATCTGGCAAAAAGTCATCGTGACGCTTCGCGCAGGCCGGCAAGAATACCGCACTCTGGTCAGCAAGCCATTGAGCCGGCTACAGTAGATGCACATTCGCCCAGAGCCAAATGCATGAATTTCCTGCGTCCTACATTGCTCACCCTTGCCTGCCTGCTGGCGACACCGGTCCTGGCCGATGATTTGCCTTCGCTGGGCGACTCCAGCTCATCGATTGTGTCTCCCGAGCAGGAGCACCAACTGGGGCGGGCGTGGCTGGGGATGTTGCGCTCGCAGGTGGGCCAGCTGTCAGACCCGCAACTGAAAGACTTTGTCGAGGCGTCGGTCTATAAACTGGCCGAAACCAGCCAGGTGCAGGACCGGCGCCTGGAGTTCATCCTGATCAACAGCAACCAGCTCAACGCCTTTGCCGCGCCTGGGGGCATCATCGGGGTCAATGGCGGCCTGTTTCTGTATGCCAAGACCGAAGGCGAATACGCCTCGGTCATGGCCCACGAACTGGCTCACCTCTCACAACGGCACTTCGCCCGTGGCGTAGAAGCCCAGCAACGCATGCAAGTGCCGGTCATGGCCGCCATGCTGGCCGGTATCGTCATGGCGGCTGCCGGCGCCGGCGACGCCGGCATTGCAACCATCGCCGGCACCCAGGCTGCCGCCATTCAGGAACAGCGGCGCTTTTCCAGGCAGAACGAGCAGGAGGCCGACCGTATCGGCATTCTCAATCTGGAAAAGGCCGGCTACGACCCGCGCAACATGCCGACGATGTTCGAACGCCTGATGCGCCAGTACCGTTTTGACGCCCGGCCACCGGAGTTTCTGCTGACTCACCCGGTCAGCGAATCGCGCATCGCCGACACCCGTAACCGCGCCGAACAGGCCAAGCCTGGCGGGCAGGAAGACAGCCTGCGCTATCAACTGATGCGCGCGCGGGTTGCGCTGTTTTATGAAGAAACACCCGGGATTGCCGCCAAGCGCTTCCGCGCCCAGCTCACCGAGAATCCAAACGCCGATGACGCGCGTTATGGCCTGGCCATCGCGCAGATCAAGGGTGGCCAGCTCAATGAGGCGCGTGACGGCCTGAAGACGCTGCTGGATAAATCGTCCAATGAGGTGACCTACAACCTGGCGCAAATCGATCTGGACATCACCAGCAACCGCCTGGCGGAAGCCCGGCAACGCGCCGAACGGATGCTGACCCTGTACCCCGGCAACTACCCGCTCAATCAGGCGCTCATCGATGTGCAACTCAAGCAGGGCCGTTCGGCCGACGCCGAGAAAGCGCTCGATGCCTTGCTCAAGAGGCGCCCTGCCGATCCGGACATCTGGTATCAGGTGGCCGAAGCACGCGGCCTGAACGGCAACACCGTGGGCCTGCATGAGGCTCGCGCCGAGTACTTTGCGCTGATGGGTGATTTCCGCCAGGCGATCCAGCAACTGGACTTTGCCAAGCGCCGCTCCAACAACAACTTCCAGCTGGCGTCACGCATCGATGCCCGCCAGAAAGTGCTGGCCGAACAGGAGCGCATGATCAAGGGCATGATGAATTGACCGCCTGCTGAATCAAAAAGCCCGGCAAGTCAGCCGGGCTTTTTATTTGTCGCAAGAATCAGGCGTTACCGGCCTGCCTCATGCGCGCTGCATGAGTGAAGTCGAGCATGCGCTGCAAAGGTCGCACAGCGTGCGGGACCAGTGCCGGGTCGACGAAGATCTCGTTGCTGCCCTCGCGCAGGCACTGCAAGGTGCGCTCCAGCGTATTCATGGCCATCCACGGGCAATGTGCGCAACTGCGGCAAGCCGCGCCGTTGCCGGCCGTAGGCGCCTCGATGAAGATCTTGTCCGGGCACAGCTGCTGCATCTTGTAGAAGATGCCGCGATCGGTGGCCACGATAAACATCTTGTTGGGCAGGCGTTGTGCGGCGGCGATCATCTGGCTGGTCGAGCCGACCGCATCGGCCAGCGCAATGACGGCCTCTGGCGATTCGGGGTGCACCAGCACCGCAGCCTCGGGGTACAAGGCCTTCATGTCTTCGAGCTGCTTGGATTTGAACTCTTCGTGGACGATGCAGGCACCGTCCCACAGCAGCATGTCGGCGCCGGTTTCACGCTGGATATAACGACCCAGGTGCTTGTCCGGCGCCCAGATGATCTTCTCACCGTTGTCCATCAGGCTTTCGACGATTTCCAGGGCACAACCGGAGGTCACCACCCAGTCGGCACGCGCCTTGACCGCAGCCGAGGTGTTGGCATAGACCACGACTGTACGCTCGGGATGTTGATCGCAGAACGCCGAGAACTCATCGACCGGGCAACCCACGTCCAGCGAGCAGGTCGCCTCCAGCGTCGGCATGAACACGCGTTTTTCCGGGTTGAGGATCTTGGCGGTCTCGCCCATGAAACGCACGCCCGCCACCAGCACGGTGCTGGCCGCATGGTTATTGCTGAAACGCGCCATTTCCAGCGAGTCAGCCACGCAGCCGCCGGTTTCCTCGGCCAGCGCCTGGATCACGGGGTCGCAATAATAATGGGCAACCAGAACAGCATCGCGCGCTTTAAGCTCGACAGCGATTTGCTCACGGTAATGGGCTTGTTCTTCAAGGCTCAACTCTTTCGGCTGTTTGGCAGCGAGATGCGCCTGCACCAGAAAGCGTTCGGAAATCTGCGTCATGTTGGCTGGACCTGAATGCGCGGTAGCGCGTAATGCAAGTTTACACCCCTCGAAGCCAGCAGGATCAAGGTCCTGAAGTAGAGGCGGGCCGATTCTAACCTTAAAGAACAACATTGGAGCAATGTTTTTAAACGGCACAAATACAAATGATTACTATTTAAATAACGCATTCAACTCAGGAACTCTTTTACCAGCAGTTGTCTCTATCGATGACCGGAAAACAGCGTCACTCGTCCATAGGAAGACACACCATGAAGTATGACGATGCCTCCTGGCATTACCAGGGCGACTACCCTGCGGACTTGCCTGATAAAGCAAGCGCCACGCATATCGGCATGTTCCTGAGCTGGATGGCCATCAATGACCTGACCAGCGAAGAACTGCAGGAAGACGCCGAGGACGAGATCGTGGACCTCAAAGAACGCGCCATCACCGGCGCGGGTTTCGTGCTGAGCATGCTGGACGAGGCAATGACCGACCAGGAGTTCAGCAAGACCGGCAATGCGTTCGCCCTCGCCTATTACCAGGGACTGGAGAACGACAGCCGCTATATCGACGATTACTCTGAAGCCTTCGGTGTAGACGAGCATTCGCTCTATCGTGTGGATGACACCTGGGACAATTACGACAAGCTCTCGCACCTGATAGATGCGCGCTTCAAGACTTGGAACGAAATGGGTCAGCCCGAATACATCATCTGATTGGGCGCAGTATCAACAAGGACACGAATCCATTGACGTCGATTCTGCAAATGTCGTTTGCGTCACCCGCCAGCACTGCTGCGTGCGGCATTACGCTGGGTGGTGATGCCGCACGTGTCGAGCACTGGCCGCACAACCCCGACGGTGAGCCGTTGATGCTTGTCGCGACCATTGACTGCCGTCGGGCACTGCAGCGTACCCAGGCCACAAGCCTGCCTGCAGAAGGTGTTCTGTATGTATTTTCCACCTACAGCGCTACAGACTACTTTCTGGACAACATCACCAGCGATGCGGCCGTGATGCAACATCCAACGCGCCCGAGTGGCTATACCGCCGTATTGCCCGGTGGTGATCACGAACTCAAATACAGCTCTGTACCGGGTATTGAGCAACGCGCCGCCGTGCTTGCCGAGCGATCGCTGGGGCAGAACGATATTCCGGCTTGCTCATTGATCTGCACGGCAGCGCCGCATTGGGCACCTGTCGAGCCGCATATTGGCGCTGACTATGAGTTCTTCTGCCAGTTCTACTCGAGCGATTTCCCGGAACCGTTCACCGACCTGTTTTACCTGACAGACGCTGTTGCGCACCTGTATCTGCGAAAAGCAGACAGCCAGGCTCAGGCCCCGGGTCTGTTTTTTGTGCATACGGCCTGATTTTTTACGCCGTAAACGCAAAAACCCTCCGTGAGGAGGGTTTCTACTTGTATATGGTGGGTCGTGTAGGATTCGAACCTACGACCAATTGGTTAAAAGCCAACTGCTCTACCAACTGAGCTAACGACCCGTTGCGTGGGGCGTATATTACTGATTTTTATCAGTAATTCAACACCTTCATGCAAAAAAACTAAAAATAATTGGTTGGGTCTGCAACACCGGCCGCCGCGAAGCCTTCGGCACGCAGTCGGCAGCTGTCGCATTTACGGCAGGCACGCCCTTGCCCATCGGCCTGATAGCACGACACGGTCAGCGAGTAATCGACGCCCAGGCCGATGCCAGCCGTAATGATGTCTGCCTTGCTCAGGTTCTGCAGCGGCGCCTGAATAGTGAAGCCATTGCCTTCGACTCCAGCCTTGGTGGCCAGATTGGCCAGGCGCTCGAATGCTTCGACAAACTCGGGCCGGCAATCCGGGTAACCGGAATAATCCACGGCGTTGACACCGATGAAGATATCCCGTGCCTCAAGCACTTCTGCCCAACCGAGCGCCAGCGACAAAAACACGGTGTTGCGCGCCGGCACATACGTGACCGGAATGCCTTCGGTTGGCGCTTCAGGCACCGCGATGCTGCTATCGGTCAGTGCCGAGCCGCCCATGCCGTCCAGATTCAAACCGATGACCTTGTGCTCGATAGCACCCAGATCGCGGGAAACGCGCGCAGCTGCATCAAGCTCGGCGCGGTGACGCTGGCCGTAATCAAAACTCATGGTGTAGCAGGCATAGCCTTCGGCGCGCGCCATGGCTACCACGGTGGCGGAGTCCAGGCCGCCGGACAACAGGATTACCGCTTTTTTATTGCTCATGATCTTTTCTCCCTCAGCGCCCTGGCTCGTCATCCCAAAGCAGTTTGTGCAGTTGCATCTGCAGACGAACCGGCAGATTGTCCGCCACGATCCAGTCTGCCAGATCACGCCCTTTCAACTGGTGATGACTGGCCGAGAACAGAACTTCGCCCGCACGCTGGTCCAGTCGGTACTGGATCAGCTTGGACACTGCCCAGTCATAGTCTTCCCGCGAGCAGATCACGAACTTGACCTGATCGTTGGGCGTCAGCAAATCCATGTTCTCGTAGCGGTTACGCGACACTTCCAGCGAACCCGGCGTCTTGAGGTCGACTACGCGACTGACACGCGGGTCGACTGCCGAAATATCCAGCGCACCGCTGGTTTCCAGCGATACGTCGTAGCCGGCATCACACAAGCGCTTGAGCAACGGGATGGCATTGGGTTGTGCCAGCGGCTCACCACCGGTCACACAGACATAGCGGGGACGCCAGGTGGCAACCTGCTCGACGATAGCGTCCAGCGTGGTGATCGTGCCGCCGCTGAAGGCATAGGCACTGTCGCAGTACTGACAGCGCAGAGGACAGCCAGTGAGCCGCACGAATACCGTGGGCAGCCCGGCGGTGCGGGTTTCACCCTGCAACGAGTGAAAAATTTCGGTGATGCGTAAGGTGTCTTGCATAGGGGCCACGGGCGTAACAGCTAAACAGGCTGTCCGCCTCCGTCAGGCACTTCAGGGCATCCGCGATCGCGTAATGCAGAGAAGCGTAATGAGCAAAAATTTCGGGTGCGAATTCTAACGAAAAAAGCCGCGACAAGCGCGGCTTTCTTGAACAGCGATTCAGGCGGTCAGAGGCGTTGCAGGTCGCGCTGCGCCAATTGCGCAGCGGAAGTGCCCGGATACTGGGCGATCACCTGCTGAAGAATGCCTTTGACCTTGTCGGTATGACCCAGGCGACGCTCGACATCGGCCAGTTTGTAGAGCGAATCCGGCACCTTGGCATGCTTCGGATAAGCCTGACTGACTTTGGCGAACGCTTGACCTGCACCTTGCAGGTCGCCCTTGGCCAGATTGACTTCACCCAGCCAATACTGGGCATTGCCCGCATAGTTGCTGTTGGGGTACTTGCGCAGGAAAGCGGCAAACGCCTGGCTGGCCTTGTCGAAATCCTTGGCCTTGACCAGGTCGAAGGCAGCTTCGTAGTAAAGCTTTTCCTTGGCCGGGTCAGGCGGCTCGGTACCCGCCGCCGGTGCATCGCTTACCGGGGCTGAAGGTGTCCCGCCGGCATTTATTGCATTGCCCGCAGGTTGAGAATTGTTGTTCGCCGAGGCAGCAGCGCCATTGACGATACGTTGGTCGAGGTCCTGATAACGCTCCAGGGCTTCCTGCTTGATGCGCTGGATGTCATTTTGCTGGACTTCGACGATACCGCGCAGACGCGCGATTTCTTCTTGCATCTGTTGCAACTGTAAAAACAGTTGACCCTGTGCCGAGGGCTGGGCCGCAACCCCTCCCCCGGCATAGGCGCCGGACGTGCCATATCCCGCTGGCGGATAACTGCTGCCAGAGCCAGAATTGTCACCGACTACAGGTACCGCACCCCACGCAGCAAGCGGAAGGGTGAGAGCCAAAACGGTTAGAGCACGACGGCAAGTTCGCATGTCAAATTACTTACGCAGTTCGACGCGACGGTTTTGAGCCCAGGATTGCTCGTCGTTGCCGGTAGCAACTGGACGCTCTTCACCGTAGGAAACCAGTTCCAGCTGAGCTGGGGAAACGCCTTGCAGCACCAGGTAGCGCTGAACGGCTTTCGCACGACGCTCGCCCAGAGCCAGGTTGTACTCGCGAGTACCGCGCTCGTCGGTGTTACCTTCCAGAACGACGCGAGCGCCGTTGCCTTTCAGGTCCTTGGCATGAACGTCCAGAGCGCGCAGGGCTTCTGGCTTCAGGTCCGAGCTGTCGTATTCGAAGTAGAAGGTGGTGATTGCGCGCAGAGCAGCTTCTTCGCTCAGGCTGCCGTCAACGGCACCAGTGTTAGCGCCGTAACCAGCGTTAGGATCAACAGCGCCAGCGCCAGCACCGGCATTGTCGCCGCCTTTGGACGAGCAACCTACTGCTACAGCCATGGCCAGAGCCAGCGCAGCAAACTTACCAAACTTCAGCATTTCCATCTTGAAACTCCTAATGAACCCCAGTGTGTTAAGCAAAAACTTTGTAGCGCCGCGTCAGTTCAGGTAAGGGGACCAGGACGGTTCTCTGACTTCGCCTTGAGCGGTAGGAAGCGGGAGCCTTACGCGTCCATTAATGGACACGAGCATCAAGACTCCCCGGCCCTGCTGGCGGGTGGCGTAGATTACCATGGTGCCGTTGGGCGCAACAGTAGGTGACTCATCAAGGTTACTGTCTGTGAGGATTTTTACACTCCCACGAGCCAGATCCTGAGCAGCCACTTTGAAATTGGTGAAGCCTTCCTGGCGGTGAATCATCACCAGGGTCTTCTCGTCAGCCGACAGTTTCGGGTTGGCATTATAGTTGCCAACGAAGGTTACACGCTGTGCGCCACCACCGGAAACACTGGTTTTATAGATCTGTGGCTTGCCGCCGCGGTCGGACGTGAAGTAGATCGTCGAGCCATCCTTGCCGAAGAACGGCTCGGTATCGATCGAAGAATCATTGGTCACGCGAGTGATCTGGCGGCTCGCCAGATTCATCACATAAATTTCCGGGTTACCGTCCTTGGACAGCACAAATGCCAGGCGGCTGCCGTCCGGCGACCATGCAGGCGCACCGTTAAGGCCTTCGAAGTTGGTGATCTGCTCACGGCGACCGGTGTCGATGTGCTGAACGAAGATGCGCGGACGCTTCTGTTCGAACGACACATAGGCAATACGCTTGCCGTCGGGTGCGAAACGCGGCGACAGGATCGGCTCACGCGATTGCAGCAGGGTCACTGCACGCGCACCGTCGTAGTCCGAACGCTGCAGGGTGTAGCGCGTATTGGCTTCCGAGAAACGTTCGGCGGTCACGTATAGCATGCGGGTCGAAAAGGCGCCCTTGATGCCGGTCAGCTTTTCGAACGACTGGTCGGCAATATAGTGCGACATGTCGCGCAGCTGGTCAGTGGTACCCGAAACGCTGCCGGCATACACCTGCTGTTCGGTGGCCACGTTGAACAGCGCATATTGCACTTGCAGACGGCCGCCGGACGGGACGATGTTACCCACCATCACGTACTGCGTACCCAGCGCTTTCCAGTCACGGAAAATGACTTCGCTCGCCTGAACCGGCAGGCTGATCATGTTCTGACGCGGAACCGGTGTGTAGTAACCCGAGTTGCGCAGGTCGTTGCCGATGATTTCGGCCATGTCGTCGGGCAGGACGTTACCGCCCTGCCAGCCGAACGGCACAACGGCGATCGGCGTGGCACGGTCACTTCCGCTGGTGACCATAATGTTCTTTTCTTCTGCGACAGCTAATCCTGCCGCACAGCAAAGAACTACAAGCAGTCCTCGAAGAAGGTTAATCACAAGGCTAGATCCTCAGGTGTGAATGTCATCTTGAATGAACGATAGGGCGCGAACTCTGCTGGCTTGAGCCCCTGCATCTCTGTCAAACGACCAATATTCTTGACCGCTGCTACCGCTGAACTGTCGAACGGACCATCACCACTGGCCTTGAGAATCTTGACCGACGTCACGGTGCCGTCAGGCAACATGCCGATCTGCAAGACCACGGCCATTCCCTTGCGAGCCGACGGCGGACGAGCCCAGCCTTCGGAAGCACGCAGACGAATCAGGTCATCGAAGCTGCCAGCCGTTTCATTACCTACCTCATCGGCCAGGGCCTGTTGCCGTTCTGGCTTGTCGGAGAGCAAATCGGCCAATGCCTGCGCCTTCTTGTCTTCGGCAGCCTTGCGTGCAGCGTCCTGAGCCTTTTTGGCAGCCGCATCGGCGGTGGCCTTCTTCTTCGCGTCTTCAGCCGCTTTTTTCTTAGCGTCCTCGGCAGCCTGTTTCTTGGCGTCTTCGGCGGCCTTTTTCTTGGCCTCGTCGGCAGCCTTCTTCTTGGCTTCTTCAGCAGCGGCTTTCTTGGCGTCCTCGGCAGCGGCCTTCTTGGCCTCTTCTTCGGCTTTTTTCTTCGCCTCTTCTTCAGCCTTCTTCTTGGCTATATCAGCCAATTGTTTCTCTTCTGCCTTTTTGGCATCAGCGGTTTTCTTGGCTTCTTCGGCAGCAGCCTTCTTGGCTTCGTCGGCGGCCTTCTTGGCCTCCTCGGCCTTTTGCTCGGCTTTTTGTTCGGCAGCCTTTTCCTGGGCTTCCTTCTGCTCGGCGGCTTTCCTGGCCTCTTCGGCAGCCTTTTGATCCTCGGCTTTTTGAGCGGCGTCAGCTTTCTTTTGTTCCGCAGCCTTTATAGCTTCCTGCTCGATCTTTTTCTGTTCCAGCTGTTCGGCTTCACTCTGCCGCGCAGCAGTTTTCTTCGCCTCACCTGCAATCTTCTGGTTGGTCTGGGTCGTTGCCTGACTTTTGGACTTGAGCTGATACAGCGTAGCCTGAACCACCGGCTTGGCCTCAGGCAACTCGGGGGTCATGGCAAAACTGACGAAAAGCGTGCCAAAAATCAGGATGTGCAAAGCCACGGCCCAGACAGTAGGCCAGAAGTAATTCTCCGAGGCGGACGGCTCTCGAATTGGCTGCATCAGGGCGCCTCGGTAATCAAGCCGACGTTGGCAATCCCGGCTTTCTGCAGCCCGCCCATGGTGACCATGACCGAGCCGTAGTCGACCGCCTTGTCACCACGGATGAACACCTGAGTCTGCTTGCCGGCATCACGCCCGGAAGCAACGATCTTGGTCACGGCGCTGGTCAGTTGCGGCAAGGTCATGGCCTTGTCCATCTGCTTGTCGGTGTCGACTTCGCTACCCAGGTTCCAGTAATACGTCTTGTCGGCCTTGATCGAAATGGTCAGGACCTGATTGTTGTTGTCCTGCGGCAAGGCCTCACTGGAGACCTTGGGCAGATCGACCTTTACGCCCTGGTTGATCATGGGGGCTGTCACCATGAAGATGACCAGCAATACCAACATCACGTCGATGTAAGGCACCACGTTCATTTCGGCGACCGGCCTGCGTTTTTTGCGACGATCTCGAGCGATCAAAGCCATGGGGAATTAGCGCCTCATTCTTCGCTGGTGTGCACTTTGCGGTGCAGGATGGCCTGGAATTCATCGGCAAAGGTGTAGTAGCGATTGATCAGGGTCTCGGTACGGGCGGCGAAGCGGTTATAGGCCATTACGGCCGGGATCGCGGCGAACAGGCCGATGGCTGTCGCGATCAATGCTTCGGCAATACCCGGCGCAACGGTGGCCAGAGTGGCCTGTTGTGCAGTGGCAAGACCACGGAAGGAGTTCATGATGCCCCATACCGTACCGAACAGACCGACGTAGGGGCTGGTCGAGCCGACAGTGGCCAGAAACGACAGGCCGGTTTCGAGCTTCTCTTCTTCACGCGAGATGGCCACGCGCATGGCACGCGCCACACCTTCCATCACCGCATCGGGGTCGACACCGGCTTGCTGGCGCAGGCGGGAAAACTCCTTGAAGCCGGCCCGAAAGATCTGCTCGACACCCGAATCCGGGTCCGGGCTGCTGCCAGCCTGGCGGTAGAGCTTGGACAGGTCGATACCCGACCAGAAGCGCTCCTCGAAGCTGTCCAGTGCCCGGCGACCGGCACGAATCATATTGCTACGCTGAAAAATCATGACCCAGGAGGCGACCGAGGCCGCCACCAGGCTCAGCATCACCAACTGAACGACAATGCTGGCATTGCTGACCAAACTCCACATGGAGGTATGGTCGACGACGTTAGCTTCCACGCTGTATCTCCTGCTCTGAATCCGAATAGGTGCCCGTGTCGCACTGATCATCGGCAAAGGCCGCGCGCAGTGCCTGGGGAATGGCCCGGGGTTTGAAACTATCGGCGCTTACACACGCCACCAGAAACTGCCCTTCACAGAGCAGTGTTGCATCCGTTACCCGCCTGACCTGCTGACGAAAACGCAGGCTGGCGCGGTTCAATTCGATGACCTGCGCACTGACCGACAACTCGTCATCGAGCCGTGCCGGCTTGTGATAACGCGCTTCGCTGGAATGCACGACAAACAACAGGTTCTCATCGGCCAGCCGGGACTGGAGAAACCCCAGTTGCCGCAGCCGCTCGGTGCGAGCCCGTTCCATGAATTTCAGATAATTGACGTAGTAGACGACGCCGCCGGCATCCGTGTCCTCGTAATAGACGCGACACAGATGTGCGAACGACTGAACCCCGTTTTGCGCGCGCATACTCTAGTGCTTACTCCTCGGGTTGCCAATCAGGTGATACAACTGTTTTTCAACGTTTTGCAAAACACGACGCTTTTGAACGGCGCCCCGATGCCATTAGTCGACAGGATCATCGACTGGTTCCCCAGTAACTGGCATATCGCCCATCCGTGAAGGAATGTTCAGGCCGAAATGCAGGTAGGCATGCCGGGTCACCACCCGTCCGCGCGGCGTACGCATGATGTAGCCCTGCTGGATCAGGTACGGCTCCAGCACATCTTCAATGGTATGACGTTCTTCACTGATGGCCGCTGCCAGGTTGTCGATGCCAACCGGGCCGCCATCGAACTTCTCGATCATGGTCAGCAGCAAACGCCGGTCCTGGTGATCGAAACCGTGTTCGTCGACATCCAGCAGGTTCAAGGCCTTGTCAGCGGTCTGCCGGGAGATCTCGCCATTGCCACGTACCTCGGCGAAATCGCGCACCCGGCGCAACAGGCGGTTGGCGATACGCGGCGTACCACGCGCGCGACGGGCCACCTCAAAGGCGCCCTCAGGCTCGATGGTCAGTCCGAGAATGCCGGCCGAGCGCGACACGATGGTCGACAGGTCGGCAATATTGTAGAACTCCAGACGCTGAACAATCCCGAAACGATCACGCAATGGATTGGTGAGCATCCCGGCGCGCGTCGTTGCACCCACCAGAGTGAACGGCGGCAAATCCAGCTTGATCGAACGGGCCGCCGGGCCCTCACCGATCATGATGTCGAGCTGGAAGTCCTCCATCGCCGGGTACAGCACTTCTTCGACAATAGGCGAAAGCCTGTGAATCTCGTCGATGAACAGCACATCATTGGGTTCGAGGTTGGTCAGGATCGCGGCCAGATCACCCGGACGCTCCAGAACAGGCCCCGAGGTGCTCTTGATCGAAACGCCCATTTCCTGGGCGATGATGTTGGCCAGCGTCGTCTTGCCCAGCCCTGGCGGCCCGAAAATCAACGTATGGTCCAGTGATTCGTTGCGCCCACGGGCAGCCTGGATGAACAACTCCATCTGCTCGCGCACGGTCGGCTGGCCTATATAGTCGGCAAGACTCAAGGGGCGAATGGCGCGATCGATCTGCTCTTCGCGATCGCGGCTACCCGCAGCACTTATCAGGCGGTCGGCGTCTATCACTTAACCCATCCCCTTCAAGGCACGGCGAATCAGATCGGCACTGCTCAAGTTTTTATCCTTGATAGCGGAGACGGCTTTGCTCGCCTCCTGAGGTTTGTAGCCCAGAGCGATCAGCGCACTGACCGCATCGGCCTCTTCGGAGGCAGCAGGCTCAAGCGAACCAGGCCCATTGGAGACCAGGGCAAAGGTGCCCGGCAGCGCTTCCCAGGCCTTGAAACGATCCTTGAGCTCGACCAGCAACCGCTCGGCGGTTTTCTTGCCCACCCCTGGAATGCGGGTCAGCGCAGAGGTGTCCTGAGCCTGGACGCAACGCACCAGCTCGTCGACCTCAAGCCCCGACATCAACGCCAGGGCCAGCTTGGGGCCGACGCCATTGAGGCGAATCAGCTCGCGAAACAGTTCACGCTCACGCTTTTCAAAGAAGCCATAGAGCAGGTGCGCATCTTCACGCACGACCAGATGGGTGTGCAGCGTCACGTTTTCACCGACATGTGGCAACCGGTACAACGTGGTCATGGGCACTTCCAGCTCATAACCGACGCCATTTACATCCAGCACCAGATGTGGCGGCTGCTTTTCGACCAGCGCACCCCGTAAACGTCCAATCACCGTCAGATCCTATTGCCCTTGGCCCACCGGAAAAGTGGACAAAATCATGGCTGCAAGCAAGTAAAAAAATGCGAACAAATGCTGCAAATCAGAGCCGCAAACGTCCGCGCCGACTGCGCGCCGCACTCAACCCATGAGGCATCAGGCTGGAGCGGGTATGGGCATGACACAAGGCAATTGCCAACGCATCGGAGGCATCGATCTGTGGCTTGCTGGTGAGCTTGAGCAGGTGCATGACCATCATCATCACCTGCTCCTTGTTGGCGCCACCGGTACCGGCCACCGCCTGCTTGACCTGCGTGGCGCTGTATTCGGCAATTTCCAGGCCCTCTTCGGCCCCCGCCACAATAGCAGCACCGCGCGCCTGGCCAAGTTTGAGTGCCGAATCGGCGTTACGTGCCATGAACACCCGTTCGATGCCCATGGTGACCGGACCATAGGCCTTGATCACTTCGCGCACGCCACGAAACACAATCTGCAGACGCTCAGGCAACTCGCCTTCACCAGTGCGGATACAACCAGAGGCTACATAAGTACAACCGCGACCGGTGTCGAGCACCACGCCATAGCCGGTAATACGCGAGCCCGGGTCGATACCAAGAATAAGAGTCATAGTGCCAACAGTCCGGCGCGCCAGTGGCGCCCTGTAAATGCAGAAGACCGGATCAGCCTAGCTGCTCCATGACTTCATCGGGAATTTCAGCGTTCGAGTAGACATTCTGTACATCATCAAGGTCTTCGAGCATGTCGATCAGCTTGAGGACTTTTTCTGCATGCTCCAGATCCAGCACGGCGCTGGTGCTTGGCAGCAAGACGATCTCGGCATCGGTACCCTTGAAGCCTGCAGCTTCCAGTGCATTGCGTACCGCGTAGAAACCGGCAAAGGAGGTGAACACGTCGATGGAGCCATCTTCATTGGTCACTACATCGTCGGCATCGGCTTCCATGGCCGCTTCGATCAAGGCATCTTCATCGACGCCTGCGGCAAAGGAAATCTGCCCCTTGCGATCGAACAGATAAGCCACCGATCCATCGGTACCCAGGTTGCCGCCGCACTTGCTGAAGGCGTGACGCACGGCTGCAGCAGTACGGTTACGGTTGTCGGTCATCGTTTCGACCATCACCGCCACACCGCCCGGGCCATAACCTTCATAACCCAGCTCGACCATATCGTCAGCATCGGTAGCACCGGCGCCACGGGCCACGGCCCGGTCGATAGTGTCGCGGGTCATATTGGCACTCAGCGCCTTGTCCAGCGCCAGGCGCAGACGCGGGTTGGAGCCCGGATCGCCGCCACCCTGACGGGCCGCAACGGTCAGCTCACGAATCCACTTGGTGAAGACCTTGCCTTTCTTGGCATCCTGACGCTCTTTGCGGTGCTTGATGTTCGCCCACTTAGAATGACCTGCCATTTTTCGCTCCAGAATCTTTCAGAAACACACGCGCCTCTCGCTCATGAAAACAAGCGAAAGGCTCGATTACCTGATCATCAGCGTATGACACGGGGCGCACCAGCGATGCGCCCCGCCTCGCCTTACTCGGCCTTTTGCTGCTCGCGCAGACGAATGTGCAGCTCGCGCAGGGCCTTGGCATCGACAACACCCGGTGCCTGGGTCATGACATCGGCAGCGCTCTGGGTTTTCGGGAAGGCAATCACTTCACGAATCGACTGGGCGCCGGTCATCAGCATCACCAGACGATCCAGACCGAAGGCCAGGCCGCCATGCGGTGGCGCACCGAATTTCAGCGCGTCGAGCAGGAAGCCGAACTTCTCTTGCTGCTCGTCTTCGTTGATACCCAGAAGACGGAACACCGCCTGCTGCATCTCTTTGCGGTGGATACGAATCGAACCGCCGCCCAGCTCGGTGCCGTTGAGGACCATGTCGTAGGCACGCGACAGCGCCTTGCCCGGGTTGGCTTCCAGCTCTTCAGGGCTGCATTTTGGCGCCGTGAAGGGGTGATGCAGCGCCGAGAACGAACCATCGTCGTTTTCTTCGAACATCGGGAAATCGACGACCCACATCGGTGCCCACTCGCACGTGTGCAGATTGAGGTCGTTGCCCAGTTTGATACGCAGCGCGCCCAGGGCTTCGCTGACGATCTTGAACTTGTCGGCACCGAAGAACACGATGTCGCCGTCCACTGCACCTACGCGATCAAGAATGACCTTGAGGTTTTCTTCAGGGATGAACTTGACGATCGGCGACTGCAGACCCTCGGCACCCTTGGCGCGCTCGTTGACCTTGATGTAGGCCAGGCCCTTGGCGCCGTAGATGCTGACGAACTTGGTGTAGTCGTCGATCTGGCTGCGTGGCATGTTCGCAGCATTGGGTACACGCAGGGCGGCAACACGACCTTTCGGATCGTTGGCCGGGCCGCTGAATACCTTGAACTCGACACCGGTCAGTTGATCGGCAACGTCGACCAGCTCCAGCGGGTTACGCAGGTCCGGCTTGTCCGAGCCATAGCGACGCATGGCTTCTTCGAACGGCATGTGCGGGAATTCGCCGAACTCGACATCCAGCACTTCCTTGAACAGCTGACGGATCATTTTCTCGGTCAGGCCGATAATGTCGTCTTCGTCCAGGAAGCTGGTTTCGATGTCGATCTGGGTGAACTCAGGCTGACGGTCGGCACGCAGGTCTTCGTCGCGGAAGCACTTGGCAATCTGATAGTAACGATCGAAACCGGCCACCATCAGCAACTGCTTGAACAGCTGCGGCGATTGCGGCAGGGCAAAGAAGCTGCCGGGGTGTGTGCGGCTCGGCACCAGATAGTCGCGGGCGCCTTCCGGGGTAGCACGGGTCAGGATCGGCGTTTCAACGTCCAGGAAGCCGTTTTCGTCCAGGTAGCGGCGAATGCTGCTGGTAATGCGCGAACGCAGGCGCAGCTTTTCAGCCATTTCCGGACGACGCAGGTCGATGAAGCGATAACGCAGGCGGGTTTCTTCGCCGACGTCGGAGTATTCGTTGAGCGGGAACGGCGGCGTCTCGGACTCGTTCAGCACTTGCAACTCGTAACCCAGCACCTCGATGCCGCCGGAGGCCATGTTCGGGTTGACGGCGCCAGCCGGGCGGGCACGCACCTTGCCGACGATCTTGACGACATATTCACTGCGCACGCGGTCAGCTGCGGCGAAGGTCTCGGCGCGGTCCGGATCGAAGACCACCTGAGCCATACCCTCACGGTCACGGATATCGAGGAAGATCACACCACCGTGATCACGACGACGGTGGACCCATCCGCAAAGGGTAACTTCCTGACCTTCCAGACTCTCGTTCAGTTGGCCGCAATAGTGGCTGCGCATCATGATGTTGTATTCACTTCCGTAATTCGAGATTCAGTGGCGGCTTTGGCCCCTGGCGTGCGCCCAATAGTGCAAGAGCAACGACTTGCAGTTCAAGCCACAGCGCCCGCGCAGAGCCATGCCCATGGGCAAGACGGAGGATTATATAGAGTTAATCGAAGCCTTGCAGCCGCACGACCCTATCCGTTGGGAGATAGGCTCGTGCCGACCGGGACAGCCCTGGCAATGCGCCGTGACACCAGGACCCGAACGCGATCACCGGCCGGCAATCGCGCATGAAAAATTGGAAGCACCGTCTTCAGGCCTGAGGCTGCTCCTTGAGCAGATGAGCCACACACACGACCCGGATCAGGCCGCTGAAGTTCTTGACCCCGCCGTAACGCAGGTGAACCTCTCTGTCGACGTAGGACAGGACTGCATTGACCGAGCAGTTATTGGAGCGGGCAATGGTCGTAAGAATGTTCCAGTAAACGTTTTCCAGCCGCAGGCAGGTTGCCAGGCCGTTGAGCCTGACCGACTTTGAATGGGGTTGGGCCAGCGTCATGTTGAAACCCTCGACGAAGGGGTCGTCGGGAATCGTCACATGGCGAATTGAATCTTTTACCTCACGTTCAACACCTCGAATCATGGCAGTGATGACCTCCGAATAGTCAGTTCGACGAACCTTTTAAAGAAACATTTAAAAATAAATAAATGCACCCTTATAAAGCCCGAAACATGAGAACTAATCCAGCCAGCCCAACACTCAAAGACTGTAGGACATAACCACAACGAGGCGAGGAATTGGAGATTCGAGAATAGCGATATCAGAGAGCAGCAAGTCAGGTATTAAATATGTATTTAAATACGCGACTTTTCCCTACATGAAGCGGTAACGAGTGGCGCAGCCGCGCCACTCGCCAGCAGGATTACTGACCTTCGAGCAGCGAACGCAGCATCCACGCCGTTTTCTCGTGTACCTGCATGCGCTGGGTCAGCAGGTCGGCGGTGGGCTCGTCGCTGACCTTGTCCAGCAGAGGGAAAATGCTGCGGGCAGTACGCACCACGGCTTCCTGACCCTGAACCAGACTCTTGATCATGTCAGTCGCAGGCGGCACACCTTCTTCTTCCTTGATGGAAGACAGGCGGGCATAGGTCGAATAGGTGCCCGGCGCCGGAAAGCCCAGTGCGCGAATACGCTCGGCAATGGCATCTACCGCCAGCGCCAACTCGTTGTACTGCTCTTCGAACATCAGGTGCAGAGTGCGAAACATCGGCCCACTGACGTTCCAGTGAAAGTTATGGGTCTTCAGATACAGCACATAAGTGTCGGCCAGCAGATGGGAAAGTCCGTCGACGATCGACTTGCGATCTTCTTCACTGATACCAATATCGATTGCCATGTTAACGCTCCTTTAATAACGATGAAAAATAGCGACAAGGGCCACTCTATCAAGACACGCCCTGCGATGCAGCACTATCGAGGCGATAGAACAAAGGCATGCACACCCGGACGCCAGCACCCGACGGCTATGACGCGAACGGGTCCTCAGGAGTTCCGAAAGCCACCCCGCTGCAATTCAGGACCGCCTGAAGCGCCTTATTGCCTGCCCGGCCCTTGCGAATAACGCTCACAAGACGGCTGATTTGAGTAGCCCATGGCTTTGCTGTTAAATACACCGCGTGTCGCCACGAACCGGTCATCAAATGACGTACGTCCGGTCTGTAGCGCATAGGCAGGACCAACGCTCGTGCAGCACGCCTCCTTCATCTTTAGAAGCGTACCGGGCGTTACCCGCTATTTCCTTGCGATCCATCTTAATGTGAGCTTTTTACCATGTTGAAAATCGTCCACCTGGTAACAGGAGCGGCAGCCCTGCTGCTTTCCTTCATACCCAGTCTGCGCAGTGAAGCGCTTCCCACCCACCTGTTTCAACCCGAGGCCCTGTACCTGGCATTCTTCGGCCTGCTCAACCTGCTGCTGGCGCCTGTCGTCCCGCACTGGAAAAAAGGCCCTCGCCGCAACCTGCAGAATCTGGCCAGCGCCTTGCTGGTCATTGCAGTGATCGTCCAGACCCTCGCCTTACTGGTTCCTCTGCAAACCATTGCCGAGCAACCTGCCATTGCCGTCGCCCTGTTCATCGCCCTGATTGCCGTGGCCCTGCACCTGGGCACCACACTGTACCGACGCTCCCCCAGCCCGGCACCACAAAGCCATGACCTGGGCAATCGCGATACCGGCACCGTGAAATGGTTTAACGCCTCCAAAGGCTTCGGCTTTATCTCGCGCGATTCGGGCGATGACATCTTTGTGCATTTCCGCGCCATCCGCGGCGAAGGCCACCGCGTTCTGGTCGAAGGTCAGCGCGTTGAGTTTTCGGTCATGAACCGCGACAAGGGCCTGCAGGCCGAGGATGTAATTGCAGCACTGCCACGCCGTTAAACCTGCGTCAGCGCCCCATAAAAAAGCCGCGAATCGATCGCGGCTTTTTTTATACCTGCCAGCTTTCTTCTATTAATAGTGAGGCGGAGGCACATCATCCTCAAAGCCATCGCCACGATGACTCATTTCTTCCTGACGCTTGATCACCATCGCCAGCTGCAATTGCAGACGATCCAGGCTGCGCTGCTGGGCAACCAGCGCATCATTGAGCACCTGAATGGTGTCATCCTGAAAAGCCAGGCGGCTTTCCAGCTCTACGACCCGCAATTCAAGACTCATAACGACGCCTCGAACTGAAAGTCACCCACCAGTACCGGCTTCAGGCGCTCGATAATGGCCGCGTATTGCTCTGCGGTGTAAGGCACCGCCGGCTGCTTGCCCCACACCGGAGCAGGCCATGCAGCGTCATCGCGCGCGCGGACGATGACATGCATGTGCAACTGACTGACAACGTTACCCAACGCCGCAATATTGAGCTTGTCGGCCGCAAAAACATCCTTGAGCAGACTGGCCAGCGCGGTGGTTTCCTGCCACAGCTGCCCTTGCTCCTGGCTATCGAGCTGAAAGACCTCAGTAATATCGGCGCGACGCGGCACCAGGATAAACCAGGGATATTGCGCATCGTTGGACAGCAGTAGCCGGCACAACGGGAAATCGCCTACTGGCAACGTGTCTTGCTGCAGGCGCGAATCGAGAACGAACACAACCGTACTCCTGATCGAAAATATAAAAGACGTCGCCATGCAGTGACGCCACGCAGGAACGGGAGAATATCAAAAACCCGACGCACCGACCTGCACCCTCCTTCGTCGGCTCGCGCACCGATTCGGACTCACCGTCATTTATTCGCAGCAAAGACCCCGCAACCTGTCTGCCCAGACACACCAAAGTGACAAATCACCTGCCATCGAACATAACCCGACCGTTCAGATTCAGGCAGCTATGCTCAGAAACGCACCAAAACGAAACACAAGTGGGTACTTGGCATACCAGGATTCCGGGATTTACCCACAATGGAGTACGCCCGGTAACAATCTGTGAAACGCCCTTGGCGATACCTGAAGAAAAGCACCCACCGCACGGGCAACGGATACAAAATTATTTTTCACTTAAAAAACATACATTTACAAACAATTATTAAGGTTGAAGCTGCATTTTTCACAAATTTTTTTCATTTCGAGGAACTTTGAGCACGCTTGTTGCTTTGTCACTGGCATGTCTCAAAGCAGCGTTGGTTGCTTGGATGCCAAGCGACTCAAACCTGGCAAGACTTTTGCTCTACTCCTGGACACAGTGGTCGAATATGCATTTGCTTAATAGCGACATTTTCGACGACATAAGGGACTTTTTCGGCGAAGAAGCCGTAAAAAAACTGAAAATAATGGGGTCGTGACTATCGCTTCCCCCGACCGGCGTGAGTTACATTGCGCCAGCATAAAAAGAAAGAACCGCTCAGATAAAAATACAGGTGAGCGGTCAGAAACTTCTAAAAACCAAAGGAGCAATCACGATGAGAGTGATGAAGTGGAGCGCAATCGCACTGGCCGTTGCAGCAGCAGCCAGCACCCAATTGGCTACAGCGGCGCCGTTCGTCAGCGACCAGGCCGAGGCCAAGGGTTTTGTCGAAGGCAGCTCGTTGAACCTCAAGGCACGTAACTATTATTACAACCGCAACAAGAAAGACGGCGCGGTTGACGATAAAGACTGGACCCAGGGCTTCTTCGCCACCTACAGCTCCGGCTACACCCAAGGCACCGTGGGTGTGGGTGTGGACGCTTTCGGCTTCTTTGGCCTGAAACTGGACGGCCAGGACAAATACTCCGGCTCCGGCAACCTGGTGGTCGACAGCCAGGGCCGTAACGAAGACAGCTTCGGCAAGGCCGGTGGCGCTGTTAAGTTCCGCATTTCGAAAACCGAGCTGAAAATCGGCGACCAGTTCCCTACCAGCCCTGTATTCGCTGTGGGCGGCTCGCGCCTCGTCTCGCAGACCGCCAGCGGTATCAGCCTGCAGAGCAGCGAGATCGCAGGTCTGGACCTGGAAGCGGGTCACTACTACTCGGGCACCAGCCAGGATGAAACCAACCGTAACGGTAACATCTGGGCCAACTATGCTGGCGTATCGGCCAAGACTGCCGATTTCGCAGGCGGCAAGTACGCCATCACCGACAGCCTCGGCGTAGCGTTCTATGCAGCCAACCTCGAAGATGTCTGGAACCAGTACTACGCCAACATCAACTACGCCCTGCCACTGAGCGACGATCAGTCCCTGGCCTTCGACGCCAACCTGTATCGCACCGTTGACGAAGGCAGCGCCAAAGCCGGCTCGATCAGCAACACCGCCTTCTCCGGCTCCGTTGCCTACTCGTTCCTGGCCGCCCACACCGTGACCCTGGCCTTCCAGAAAATCAACGGCGACACTCCGTTCGATTACATCGGTATCGGCGACAACAACCGTGGCGGCGACTCGATCTTCCTGAACAACTCGGTTCAGTACTCCGACTTCAACGGTCCGAACGAGAAATCCGTTCAGGCCCGCTACGACCTGAACATGGCGCCATACGGCGTTCCAGGCCTGAGCTTCATGGCTCGTTACCTCAAAGGCTGGGACATCGACGGCTCCAACATGCCTGGCAACAGCGCTTACGCCGGTTATGGCTATGGCGACGATGGCAAACACCACGAGACCAACGTAGAAGCCAAATACGTACTGCAATCGGGCCCGGCCAAGGACCTGTCTTTCCGCATTCGCCAAGCCTGGCACCGCGGCAACACCGACCAGGCCGAAGGCAACATCGACGAGTTCCGCCTGATCATCGACTACCCGATTTCGGTTCTGTAATCGCGGCCCAGTCACACGCAACACCACAAGCCCGGCTCATGCCGGGCTTGTTCATTTATAGACCTTCCCGATCCACAACTGCCGCGCCCTGTACTCGATTGGCACAGCGCCGTACAATGCCGGTCATTTTCAGCCTTAAGCAACCGACAACGGCCAACCATGCGCACCAGTCAATTTTTGCTCGCCACACAGAAAGAAACTCCTTCGGATGCGGTCGTGGTCAGCCATCAGCTGCTGCTGCGTGCCGGCATGATCCGCAAACTGGCTTCAGGCCTCTACACCTGGCTGCCCATGGGCCTGCGCGTACTGCGCAAGGTCGAAGCCATCGTTCGCGAAGAGATGAACGCCGCCGGCGCACTCGAAATTCTCATGCCGGGCATCCAGCCTGCCGAACTGTGGCAAGAGTCGGGTCGCTGGGAGCAATACGGTCCCGAGCTGATGCGCCTGGTCGACCGCCATTCGCGCGATTTCTGCCTGGGCCCGACCCACGAAGAGGTCATCACCGACCTGGCCCGCAACGAGCTCAACAGCTATAAACAGTTGCCGATCAACATGTATCAGATCCAGACCAAGTTCCGTGACGAGATCCGTCCGCGCTTCGGTCTGATGCGTGGCCGTGAGTTCATCATGAAAGATGCCTACTCATTCCACGCCGACCAGGCTTCACTGCAGCAAACCTATGACCGCATGCACCTGGCCTACAGCAACGTGTTCAGCCGCCTGGGCCTGAACTTCCGCCCGGTAGAGGCCGACAATGGCTCGATCGGCGGCGCGGGCTCGCATGAATTCCACGTCCTGGCCGAGTCCGGCGAAGACGATATCGTCTTCAGCAACGGCTCCGACTACGCGGCCAACATCGAGAAGGCCGAAGCACTTCCACAGGAAACCAGCCGCCCGGCTGCAACCGAAGAACTGCGCCTGATCGACACCCCTAACGCCAAGACCATTGCACAGCTTGTCGAAGGTTTCGGTCTGCCGATCGAAAAAACCGTCAAGACGCTGGTCGTACATGCTGCCGAAGAAGGCAAGCTGATCGCGCTGATCATCCGTGGCGACCACGAGCTCAACGAAATCAAGGCCGCCAAGCTTGAACAGGTTGCCAGCCCGCTGACCATGGCCAGCGAAGCCGAACTGCGCGACGCCATTGGCGCCGGTGCCGGTTCCCTTGGTCCGTTGAACCTGCCGCTGCCGTGCATCATCGACCGTTCGGTCGAACTGATGAGCGATTTCAGCGTCGGCGCCAACATCGACGACAAGCACTACTTCGGCGTCAACTGGGAACGCGACCTGCCGACCCCGCAAGTGGCCGACCTGCGCAATGTCGTCAGTGGCGACCCGAGCCCGGATGGCAAGGGCGTACTGGAAATCAAGCGCGGCATCGAAGTCGGGCACATTTTCCAGCTGGGCACCAAATACAGCCAGGCCATGAAGTGCCAGGTGCTGGGCGAGAACGGCAAGCCGATCGACCTGATCATGGGCTGCTACGGTATCGGTGTGTCCCGCGTGGTCGCCGCAGCCATCGAGCAGAACAACGACGAGAACGGCATTATCTGGAACGACACCCTGACGCCGTTCCACATTGCACTGGTACCGCTGCGCTACGAAACCGACGCCGTGCGCGAGGCCACCGACAAGCTGTACAGCGACCTGACCGCTGCAGGCTTCGAGGTCTTGCTCGATGACCGCGACAAGAAAACCAGCCCCGGCAACAAGTTTGCCGACATGGAACTGATCGGCATCCCGCACCGCATCGTTGTCAGCGATCGCGGCCTGGCCGATGGCAATATCGAGTACAAGAGCCGCACCGAGTCGCAGCCGCAAGCCGTCGCCCTCGCTGACGTGCTGTCGTTCATCCAGAGCCGCCTGCGTCGCTAAGCCCTGAGCGCACCCGCTTGTAGCGGGTGCGCCTGGCACGCACCTGCGCGTCTATCCGAATTCAGAGACCCCATGTTCAAGCGACATAACCTGAGCCTCGGCAGCGCCACCTTGTGCGGCGCCCTGCTCGTCAGCGGCTGTGCCAATCACTTGTCACAACGCAGCGAGCATGAAGAACGCGTCGAGCGCAAACTTCTCGAACACACATTGCAGATCGATGTCGGCGAGCCCAAGACCCTGGAGCTGCCGCAGCGTCGCATCCGCATTCATGAACACAAGGCCTTCGAAGTCACCGAATTCGAAGTGACCCGTCACTATGACCGCTACACGCCCTACCAGCCCTGGCGCGAAATCTACGAGATCCCGCTGGGTGCCGTGGCAATCGTGGCCGGCCTGGGCGCCAACGTGGTCAATGTATTCGCCCTGGGCAACCTGCCCGACAGCGTGACCCACGACTGGCTCGATTACGGCGTGGCCGGAATCAACCCGTTCATGAACGCACCCTCCCATGGGCGCGCCGAACAAAACCTGGCCAGTATCGATGAGGCGCAACAGGACAAACGTGTCGAGCGTACGACCCTGCCCTGGAACGAACGCCCGGTGCTGGTCAAGGCCGGCAACACGACTCATGAGCTGAGCACCGACCGTAATGGCGTGCTGCGCCTGAATCTGCTGGACAGCCCGTTCGCCGAACAGGACCTGCGCCAGATCACGCGCCTCTATATAAATGTCGAAGACGAACAGGACAATGCTCACGCCAGCGACAGCCTGCCTGTCAGCCGCAGCCTGCGCGGCAAACTGCTGGAAGCCCATGGCCTGATCTATGACGACCTGGAAGATGATGAAGTCAGCCAGTGGGTCTATCGGGTCAAGCGTCTGGCAGAGCTGGGCCTGGAAGAACAGGCCGGCGAACTGGAACAAAGCCTGATCGAGCTGACGCGCAACGACCCGCAATTGCAGAGCGACTTCCTCAAGCTGTTGGCTCGCGATGCGGGACGCCTGGTAGCACCGGCTCCTGCGGACGAGTAAAACGCTTAGCGCTCGAACAACTCCAGTTGCTCATGTGCGCCGCGCAGGTCCTGCAGGCGCACACCAATCCCCAAGAGCCGCACCGGCTTGGCGCCCCGGGCAAAGGCCTGGGTCAGCAACTGCTGATAACCGGCCAGGTCTCGCCCGGCACCGGCCTGCTCCAGCGTCGTCTGGCTGAAGTCATGAAACTTGACCTTCACGAACGGCTTGCCCGGCCGGTACTGGCCGTCCAGCCGTTGCATGCGGGTTTCCAGGGTTTGCATCAACTCCGGCAGCCGCTCAAGGCAGCTCTCCAGATCAGGCAGGTCGGTATCGTAGGTATTTTCTACGCTGATTGATTGACGCCGGTTGTCGTTATGCACCGGGCGCTCATCAATGCCCCGCGCCAGACTCCATAGCCGCTCGCCAAAACTGCCGAATTCACGGACCAGCGCCAGCTTTTGCCAGCTCAGCAGGTCGTGACAACTGACGATCCCCAAACGTGCGAGCTTGTCGGCCGTGACCTTGCCAACGCCATGCAGCTTGCTGACCGGCAACGCCGCGACAAAGTCTTCGACCTGCACAGGCGTGATGACAAACAAGCCGTTGGGCTTTTTCCAGTCACTGGCGATCTTGGCCAGAAACTTGTTAGGCGCAACACCTGCCGACACGGTGATGTGCAACTGATTGGACACCCGGCGACGAATATCCTGAGCGATGCGCGTGGCACTGCCTTCGAACCGGGTCGACTCGGACACGTCCAGATAGGCCTCATCCAGCGACAAGGGCTCAATCAAGTCGGTGTAGTCGCGAAAGATGGCCTGGATTTCCTTTGATGCTTCTTTATAGGCATCCATGCGCGGCTTGACGATGGTCAGGTCTGGGCACAGTTTCAATGCATGGTGCGACGACATGGCCGAACGCACCCCAAATGCACGGGCTTCATAGTTGCAGGTAGCAATAACACCGCGCCGATCTGCCGAGCCACCCACGGCCAGCGGGATGTTGGCCAGTTTCGGGTTGTCGCGCATTTCGATGGCTGCATAAAAGCAGTCACAGTCGATGTGAATAATCTTGCGCTGGGCCATGCCGTCCGATCATCGTTTTCCGGGAAGTGCAGTATCTCATTGCTATTTATCGCTGGCACCTGCGCAGCTGGACAATGCCTATGAAAAACCGGCGACAGGCTGACGGTGAGCGCGCGCGTATTGGAATACTTTCACTAAACAATTGAACAAAAAGCACTTTTTCCAAAAACACGCTTGACACCGAATCGATAATCCGTAGAATGGCCACCACAGACGCGGGATGGAGCAGTCTGGTAGCTCGTCGGGCTCATAACCCGAAGGTCGTCGGTTCAAATCCGGCTCCCGCAACCAGGTATAGAAAAAAAGCCACTTGAAAAAGTGGCTTTTTTTTGTCCTGAATTTCGTACTTTGTCAGTGCCATACGCTTTATTACTATTTTTTACATTCAGCATTGACAACATTTCGTTTGGCTGTAGAATGCGCCCACACAGACGCGGGATGGAGCAGCTTGGTAGCTCGTCGGGCTCATAACCCGAAGGTCGTCGGTTCAAATCCGGCTCCCGCAACCAGATACAAAAGAAAGGCCACTTGAAAAAGTGGCCTTTTTTGTTGCCTGCAAAAAAGCCTGCCCCACCTCACCAAGCCCCTGATAAAAAACTGTTTAGCGTCGCTGCGCGGAAAACCCTATCATCGACCCGGTAACCGGATGCGTCTTGTCCGACAGTTTTTTCATGCACTGCCGATACCTTTGTGTCTAGGCTGAATCACACCTGAACAGCTTTACCCTGCTCCACTGGCTATTCGCTCGTTAGTCGCTGACGCGCTAACATCTCGACATATTTTTGCGTAGGGATCGGTAACTTGGCTGTAGACCTCAACCCTGTCGCGCACATTTCAGGAAATGAATGATGCGTGATAACTCGTCAGAGACTCCCGAAGCCGTAACGGCAACTCAACCGATCCAACCTGCGCGCCTCCAGTGGCTGGAACGCCTGAGCAAGTATCGCCAGCCTATTGGCCTGGCGGTGATGCTGGTGTTGTTTGGCATGGCCTTGATCGCCTGCCGGCACATGCTGATCGAAATGGACTTTTTCGCACTGCGTGACGCGCTCTACGCCGTGCCCTTGCCATCGCTGGGCGGTGCCTTGCTGGCGGCCGTGATCGGCTATGTGATCCTGATGGGTTACGAGTTTTCAGCCAGCCACTATGCCGGCGTCAAGTTGCCCGCCCGCACATTGCTGCTCGGCGGCTTTACCTCTTTTGCAATCGGTAACGCCGTTGGCCTGTCGATGCTGTCGGGAGGATCGGTGCGTTATCGGCTGTACTCGCGCCATGGCGTCGGGGCGGTAGAGATTGCGCGCATGACGGTGTTTGCCAGCCTGTCGCTGGGCTGCGCCTTGCCGCCACTGGCCGCGATTGCGACCCTGAGCAACCTGTCCGGCGCGTCGCTGGCGCTGAAACTGCCTGTCGACTTGCTGGCCGGTATCGCCATTGCGGTCTTGATCGGCAGCCTGGTGCTGGCCTATGCCGTATACCGCAGGCGCCTGCCGGAACAGGACATCCCTAACGTACTGCTGGTGCGCGCCGGACGTCGCTCGCTGCGCCTGCCTGATTTGCGCCTGACGCTGGTGCAGCTGCTGATCACCGCACTGGATGTCGCGGCGGCGGCACTGGTGCTTTATATGCTGCTGCCAGAGGCGCCGCCATTGGGCGCCTTCATGCTTATTTACCTGCTGGCCCTGGCTGCAGGGGTACTCAGCCATGTGCCGGGCGGCGTCGGCGTGTTCGAGGCCGTGCTGTTGGCGGCGTTCGCCAACGAACTGGGCGCCGCACCACTGGCAGCGGCCCTGTTGCTGTATCGCCTGATCTATGTGGTGTTGCCACTGCTGCTGGCGTGCCTGACCCTGCTGTTTACCGAAGCTCAGCGCCTGCTGCCAACCCGCCAGGCAATGCGCGTGGCGTCGGGCCTGGCGGCGCCGATCCTTGCCCTACTGGTGTTTCTTTCTGGTGTAGTACTGCTTTTTTCCGGTGCCACACCTGAAATCGACACGCGCCTGGAAAACGTCGGTTTCATGCTCCCGCACCGGCTGATCGACGCTTCGCACTTTGTTGCCAGCCTGGTTGGCGTGCTGTGCCTGCTGCTGGCTCAAGGGTTACGACGCCGGCTGTCTGCCGCCTGGATGCTGACCGTGATTCTGCTGCTGGTCGGCGCCGTGCTGTCGATGCTCAAAGGCTTTGACTGGGAAGAGGCCAGCCTGCTGCTGCTGACCGCCGCGTTGCTGGCCACCTTCCGCCGCTCGTTCTATCGCCCAAGCCGGTTGCTGGAACTGCCCTTTTCGCCGCTGTACCTGATCGCCAGCTTCTGTGTGGTTGGCGCTTCGATCTGGCTGCTGTTGTTTGCCTATCAGGACGTGCCCTACAGCCATCAGCTGTGGTGGCAGTTCACCCTGGATGCCGATGCGCCCCGCGGCTTGCGTTCGGCACTGGGCAGTGCGGTGCTGTTGCTGGTGGTCTGCCTGACCTGGTTGCTGCGCACTGCTCGCCCGGTGATCAAGCTCCCCGACGCCGCCGACCTGGCCAAGGCGGCGGCCATTCTCAAGACTTCCAGCCAGCCTGACGGCGGCCTGGCGCTGACCGGCGACAAGGCGATTCTGTTTCACCCGGACGGCAACGCTTTTTTGATGTACTCCCATCGCGGCCGCAGCCTGGTGGCGCTTTACGACCCGATCGGCCCGGCCCAGCAACGTGCCGAGATGATCTGGCAGTTCCGTGACCTGTGCGATGTGCACCATGCCCGCCCGGTGTTTTACCAGGTTCGCGCAGAAAACCTGCCCTACTACATGGACATCGGCCTGACCGCGATCAAGCTCGGTGAAGAAGCGCGCGTCGATTTGCGCCGCTTCGACATCGACGCCAAGGGCAAGGAGATGAAAGACCTGCGCTACACCTGGAACCGTGGCAGCCGCGATGGCCTGTCGCTGGAAATCCATGAAGCAGGCCAGGCCCCGCTGGACGAGTTGAAAGTCATTTCCGATGCCTGGCTGAGCGGCAAGAACGTGCGGGAAAAAGGCTTCTCGCTCGGACGCTTCACGCCCGAGTACCTGCAGTACTTTCGCGTTGCCATCATCCGCTTCCAGGGCAAGCCGGTGGCGTTTGCCAACCTGCTGGAGACCGTCAGCCTCGATCTGGCCAGCCTGGACCTGATGCGCGCTCACCCCGACGCCCCCAAGTCGACCATGGAATTCATGATGATCGGCCTGATTCAATACTACAAAGCCCAGGGCTACAGCCGTTTCAGCCTTGGCATGGTGCCCTTGTCGGGCTTGCAACCAAGACGTGGTGCACCGCTGACCCAGCGCCTGGGTTCGATGGTGTTCCGGCGTGGTGAACAGCTGTACAACTTCCAGGGGCTGCGGCGCTTCAAGGACAAGTTCCAGCCCGACTGGGAACCTCGCTACATGGCCGTGCCGGCCGGACTCGATCCGCTGGTGGCCCTGGCTGATACCGCCGCCCTGATTGCAGGCGGCCTGACTGGATTGGTGAAACGCTGATGATTCGACGCTTATGGCGCTATGCACTGGTGGTACTGGCGATTCTCTTGATCGCAGGCTTGGGTGTATGGCTGTGGCAACGCCCCGCTACACCGGCAACCCTTGAACAACTGACCCTGGCAGATGGCGCAGCGGTCACCCGCGTAACGCCAGCCGGCCGGGTCAAGACGCGCATTGCCCTGGCGGTTTCGGACAAGGACAAACTCAGCGACAAGCAATTGCAGGCGCTGGGCACCGATGCCTCTGCACGCATTGTTCAGGTCGTGCTGCCGGCTGATGATTGCGTATTGCAGGGCAAGACCTTCCAGGCTGCACTGCAACAGCTCGATGGCCCGGCCCAGGTGGTCGGCGGCATCGGCCACGGCGGAACCCTGGCCTGGCGCTGGCTGGCGGCACAGACCGACGACAAGGCCCAGGCCATCTCGGTGGGTTTTGCCTTGCAGCATGTCTCCAACCCGCCACCGGTGGTGGACGAAGGCGACACGCCGCCGCAGATCTGCGATGAGCCACTGCCACAAAAAGCGGCACACGGTCACTGGCTGGCCGCCTTCAACGACGCGCCGGACGATCCGAGCGCAGCGTTCGTGCGCGATCAGCCCAATGCAGACACCAGCATCAGCGACTACGACATTCCGCTGCCGCAAGTGCTGACAACCGAATTGCGCCACCTGCTGCTCGGCGAAAACGACGCCGGTGGCCTGGGTGTACCGACCGTTGAAGTACCGTCCAAACAGACCAGCGACACCGTGACCCTGTTCCTGTCCGGTGACGGCGGCTGGCGCGACCTGGACAAAGTGGTGGCCGGTGATATGGCCGGCATGGGTTATCCGGTGGTCGGTATCGATGTACTGCGCTACTACTGGGAGCGTAAATCCCCGGAGCAGACCGCCACCGACCTCACCGACCTGATGAACCACTATCGGCAGAAATGGGGCGCCAAGCGCTTTATCCTCGCCGGCTATTCGTTTGGGGCCGATGTGCTGCCAGCGGTTTATAACCGCATGGCGCCAGAGGATCAGGCGCGTGTCGACGGCATCATCCTGCTGGCCTTTGCGCGCAGCGGCAACTTCGAGATTCACGTCGATGGCTGGCTGGGCAACAAGGGCACCGAAGCCCAGACCGGACCGGAAATGGCCAAGCTGCCAGCCAGCAAAGTGCTGTGCGTATACGGCGTCGAAGAACAGAAAGACAGCGGCTGCACCGACAGCACCGCTGTGGGTGAGGCGCTGCAATTACCGGGCGGCCACCACTTTGACGAGAACTACCCGGCCCTGGCCAAGCGCCTGATTCAAGCCATCAACAAATGGCAAGGCAAGCCTTGATAGCGAGATAGCCGCATTAAAAGGCCCCGGCACTGCAAAGTGACCGGGGCTTTTTTATCTACATTTCCACTTGGGTACCGAGTTCGATCACCCGGTTGAACGGCAGCTTGAAGAAGCGCAGGTTACCGTTGGCATTCTTGAGCATGAACGCGAACAGCGCTTCTCGCCAACGTGCCATGCCGACCATCTTCGAGGGGATGACCGTCTCGCGGCTAAGGAAGTAAGTGGTGCGCATCGGGCTGAAATCCAGCTCATCGAGATGGCACAAGCTCAGCGCCTGAGGCACATCCGGCTCATCGATAAAGCCGAAATGCAGGATCACCCGGTAGAAGCCTTCGCCATAGGACTCGACCTCGAAGCGCTCATTCGCAGGCACTCGCGGGCGGTCTTCATACACCACGGTCAACAGCACCACTTGCTCGTGCAACACCTGGTTATGCAGCATGTTGTGCAGCAAGGCATGCGGCACCGCGTCTGAGCGCGCCGTCAGGAACACGGCGGTGCCCTGCACGCGATGCGGCGGCTGCACGCGGATACTGCTGATGAAGATCGGCAGCGGCAGGCCGGCTTCGTCGATGCGCTCGGCCAGCAGTTGCCGGCCGCGCTTCCAGGTGGTCATGAGGATGAACAGCGCAGCGCCCGCCAGTACCGGAAAGGCCCCGCCCTGCACGATCTTGGGTACGTTGGCGGCAAAAAACAGCCCGTCGACCAGCAGCAGCCCGATCAGCAGCGGCACCGCCAGCAACGGCGGCCACTTCCACAGCAGCAGCATCACCGCCGACACCAGGAAGGTGGTGCACAGCATGGTGCCGGTCACCGCAACCCCATAGGCCGACGCCAGCGCGCCGGAAGACTCGAACCCGATCACCAGCAGAATCACCCCGACCATCAGCGCCCAGTTCACCGCACCGATATAGATCTGCCCTTGGGCATCACTGGAGGTGTGCTGGATGTACATGCGCGGAATATAGCCCAGCTGGATGGCCTGCAGGGTCATCGAGAAGGCCCCGGAAATCACCGCCTGAGAGGCAATGATTGTTGCCAGCGTCGACAGCGCGATCAACGGCAGCAAGGCCCAGCCCGGCGCCAACAGGTAGAACGGGTTGCGCACCGCTTCAGGGTGCTCCAGCACCAACGCACCCTGGCCGAAGTAATTGAGCAGCAAGGCCGGCAACACCAGGATGAACCAGGCCCGGGAAATCGGCTTGCGGCCAAAATGCCCCATGTCGGCGTACAAGGCCTCGGCACCGGTCAGGGCCAGCACCACCGCGCCCAGAATCGCGACACCAATACCGGGATGCACAATGAAAAAGCGCACGCCCCAGACCGGGTTTACCGCCTGCAAGACCTCAGGGGTGTGCAGGATGCCGTAGACCCCCAATGCGCCCAGCACCAGAAACCAGGCCACCATCACTGGCCCGAACAGCACGCCGATGCGCGCTGTGCCGTGCTTCTGGATCAGAAACAGGCCCACCAGCACCACCAGCGCCATCGGCACGATCCAGTTATCCAGCCCGTCAAAGGCCAGCTCAAGCCCTTCCATTGCCGACAGTACCGACACCGCAGGCGTGATCATGCTGTCGCCGTAGAACAAGGCCGCCCCGAACAACCCGAAGGCCACCATGACCATCTGCAACCGGGGAAAGCGCGCCGTGGCCCGCCGCGCCAGCGCAGTCAGGGCCATGATCCCGCCTTCGCCCTGGTTGTCGGCACGCAGGACAAACACCATGTATTTGAACGACACCACCCAGATCAGCGACCAGAAGATCAGCGATAAAATCCCGAAAATGGCGTCGTGGGTGACCTCGACCCCATAACCGCCCTGAAACACTTCCTTGAGGGTATACAACGGGCTGGTGCCGATGTCGCCGTACACCACTCCCACCGCTGCAATCAGTAATCCCAACGGTTTGGCGGTACTTCCTGTTCCGGCCTGACTACTTGCATGACTCATCGAATACTCCCGAAACCGGAACCTGAGGCCTTGTACTTAACCTGAGCCGCCTGTGTGCTTAACAGCAGGAAACAATTGAGTTTGCACGCTTTCTTGACAGACTCCGTGCACAACGCCGCGAAGCATAGCGCAGCACTCGTCTTATTTCTCTGTAAGGCACTGGTCATGTCGCCGGCTGATCGCTAGAATTGCGCACTTTTTGACCAGAGGCGCACCGAGCGCCCACGTCGGAGCCCGCGCAGTGCGTTGAGGCCTCCCCCTTCACGCCGAGGTTTGCCATGTCCACCGCTAATACCCCCGCATCCGCACCCAAAGTCGGATTCGTCAGCCTCGGCTGTCCCAAGGCTCTGGTCGACTCTGAACGCATCCTGACCCAACTGCGCATGGAAGGTTACGAAGTCGTGCCGACCTATCAGGACGCCGATGTGGTGGTCGTCAACACCTGCGGTTTCATCGACTCGGCCAAGGCCGAATCGCTGGAAGTGATCGGTGAGGCCCTCGCCGAAAACGGCAAGGTGATCGTTACCGGTTGCATGGGCGTCGACGAAAGCGTGATCCGCAATGTGCACCCCAGCGTGCTGTCGGTCACCGGTCCGCAGCAGTACGAGCAGGTAGTCACCGCCGTGCACTCGGCGGCACCACCGAACCACGAGCACAACCCGCTGATCGACCTGGTGCCGCCGCAAGGCATCAAGCTGACCCCGCGTCATTATGCGTACCTGAAAATTTCCGAAGGCTGCAACCACAGCTGCAGCTTCTGCATTATCCCGTCGATGCGCGGCAAGCTGGTCAGCCGCCCGGTGGGTGATGTACTCGACGAAGCCCAGCGCCTGGTCAAGTCGGGCGTCAAAGAGCTGCTGGTGATCTCTCAGGACACCAGCGCCTACGGCGTGGATATCAAGTACCGCACCGGTTTCTGGAACGGCCAGCCGGTCAAGACGCGCATGACTGAACTGTGCCAGGCGCTCAGCTCGCTGGGCGTGTGGGTGCGCCTGCACTACGTGTACCCGTATCCGCACGTCGACGAGCTGATTCCGCTGATGGCGGCCGGCAAGATCCTGCCGTACCTGGACATCCCGTTCCAGCACGCCAGCCCGAAAGTGCTCAAGCTGATGAAGCGCCCGGCCTTCGAAGACAAGACCCTGGCGCGGATCAAGAACTGGCGCGAGCAGTGCCCGGACCTGATCATCCGCTCGACCTTCATCGTCGGCTTCCCCGGTGAAACCGAAGAAGACTTCCAGTACCTGCTCGAGTGGCTGACCGAAGCCCAGCTCGACCGCGTCGGCTGCTTCCAGTACTCGCCGGTCGAAGGCGCGCCAGCCAACCTGCTGGATGCCGAAATCGTACCGGATGATGTCAAGCAGGATCGCTGGGACCGCTTCATGGCCCACCAACAGGCCATCAGTGCTGCCCGCCTGCAGATGAAGATCGGCAAGGACATCGAAGTGCTGATCGACGAAGTCGACGAACGCGGTGCGGTCGGCCGTTGCTTCTTCGATGCCCCGGAAATCGACGGCAACGTCTACATTGGTCTGGAGGACGACAGCAACGTCAAACCGGGCGACAAGATCATGTGCCGGGTCACCGACGCCGACGAATACGACCTGTGGGCCGAACTGCTGTAAGCCTGAAACGGTGCCATCAAGCCCCGCCGTTGCGGGGCTTTTCAATTGCGCAGGAGCTATCCGGCATGGACTTCCATCGCCCTGACAAGCACGACTACCCACGGCTGATCGAGGTCTGGGAAAGCGCGGTGCGCGCCACTCACGACTTTTTGCCCGAACCTTATCTGCAACGTCTCAAGGTCCTGCTGCTGGAGCAGTACCTGGACACCGTGCTGCTGTTCTGCACCCGCGACGCACAGGGGCTGATCACAGGGTTTGCCGGCGTCGGCCTGGGCAAGCTGGAAATGCTGTTCATTGACGCTGAACACCGTGGTCAAGGGCTGGGCACCCAATTGCTCAACCATGCCATCGCGCAGTTCGGTATTCGTCACCTGGACGTCAACGAGCAGAACCCTCAGGCGCTGGGGTTTTATCTCAAGCACGGTTTCAAACAGGTCAGCCGCAGCCCGGTGGACGGGCTGGACCAGCCTTATCCGATGCTGCGCCTGACACTGGCCAGGCCGCGGCGGATCTGACACAAGCGCGCACCAAGCAGATTAACCGGGCGTGCATGCGTACAATGACGCCTTTCTACCCTTTTAAAACGGCTGCCTTTCATGTCTGAACCCCTACGCCTTTCCAAACGCCTCATCGAGCTGACCGGCTGCTCGCGTCGCGAAGCCGAGCTGTACATCGAAGGCGGTTGGGTGACCGTCGATGGCCAGGTGATCGAAGAGCCGCAATTCAAGGTCGATAACCAGAAGGTCGTGCTCAACCCGGACGCTGTGGCCAGCTCGCCGGACCCGGTCACGCTGATCCTGCACAAACCGGCCAGCCAGAGCCTGGATGCGGCGCTCGACTCGATCACTCCCGGCACCTTGTCGGTCGAGCACAGCTACGGCAAGCGCGTGCTCAAGGGCCACTTTCTGCGTCAGGAAGCCGTGTCGAGCCTGCAGGCCAACGCCAGCGGTCTGGTGGTGTTCAGCCAGGACTGGAAAATCCTGCGCAAGCTCACCGACGACCGCAGCCGCATCGAACAGGAATACGTGGTGGAAGTCAGCGGCGAGATGGTCGCCCATGGCCTCAACCGCCTGAACCATGGCGTCACCCACAAAGGCAAGGAGCTGCCGGCAGTCAAAGCCAGCTGGCAGAACGAGAACCGCCTGCGTTTCGCCCTGAAAAATCCGCAACCCGACGTCATTGCCCAACTGTGCACGGCGGTTGGCCTGAAGATCGTTGCCATCCGCCGCATCCGTATCGGTGGTGTATCGATGGGCAAGTTGCCCGAAGGCCAGTGGCGCTACATGACTGCCTCGGAAAAATTCTGATAACCGTTTTCCAGGCTACTACCTGAAAGGATTTCTGCTTCCATGATCAACAACGACATTTTGCGCAGCGTGCGCTACATGCTGGATATCAGCGACTTCAAGATCGTCGATATCCTCAAGCTGGCCGACTGCCAATTGACCCGAGAAGAAGTCGCCGCCTACCTGAAAAAGGAAGAGGACGAAGGCTACGCCGTCCTGCCTGACGAACTGATGGCGCATTTTCTCGATGGTCTGGTGTATTTCAAGCGTGGCAAGGACGAAAGCCGTCCGCCCCAGCCGCTGGAGCTGCCGGTCACCAACAACATTGTTCTGAAAAAACTGCGCGTGGCCTTCGAGCTCAAGGAAGAAGACCTGCACGCGATCCTCGCCTCGGTGGATTTCCCTGTGTCCAAGCCAGAACTCAGCGCGCTGTTTCGCAAGGTCGGGCATAACAACTACCGCGAGTGCGGTGACCAGTTGCTGCGCAACTTCCTCAAGGGCCTGACCCTGCGCGTACGCCCTGCCCAGCCATGACCTACAGCGTCTCCCCGGTCGGCTTTGTGCGCTCCTGCTTCAAGGAGAAGTTCGCCATTCCACGCCAGCCGCATTTGGCTCCGGCAGCGCGTGGCGTGCTGGAACTGGTGGCGCCCTTCGATCAGGGCGATGCTGTGCAGGGACTGGAGCAGGTCAGCCACGTCTGGCTATTGTTCGTGTTTCATCAGGCACTGGAAGCGACGCCACGCCTGAAGGTCCGGCCGCCGCGGCTGGGCGGCAACCAGAGCATGGGCGTGTTCGCCACCCGCGCCACGCACCGGCCCAACGGCATCGGCCAGTCGGTGGTGCGCCTGGACAAGGTCGAACCGGGTCGCCTGTGGCTGTCGGGCATCGACTTGCTCGACGGCACGCCGGTGCTGGATATCAAGCCTTACGTGCCTTACGCCGACATTGTCAGCGATGCCCGCAACGAGATGGCCAGCGCCGCACCGACGCTGATTGCGGTGCAGTGGCAGGACAGCGCCCTGCAACAGGCTCATAGCCACGCCCTGCGCCTGAACGAGCCGCTGGTCGAGCTGATCAAGCAGTGCCTGGCTCAGGACCCGCGACCGGCCTATCAGGTGCCAGCGCCTGAACGCCGTTATGGGGCGCAGTTCTGGGATCTGGATGTGCGCTGGCATTACCCGGAACCCGGACTGATCCGCGTACTGGAAGTCGTACCGGCCTGCCAATAAAAGGCTACGGCCCAATAAAAAACCCGCCGGCTCCGATAAGAGGCGGCGGGTTTTTTATTCAGGCGCCCATCACTTCTCGACGAAAGCGCGCTCGATCAGGTAGTCACCCGGCTCGCGCATGCGCGGCGAAACGGTCAGACCGAAGCTGTTGAGCACTTCGCTGGTTTCATCCAGCATGCTCGGGCTGCCGCACAGCATGGCGCGGTCGTCCTGCGGGTTGATCGGCGGCAGGCCGATGTCGCTGAACAGCTTGCCACTGCGCATCAGGTCGGTCAGACGACCCTGGTTGCGATACGGCTCACGGGTCACGGTGGGGTAATAGATCAGTTTTTCACGCAGCGCCTCACCGAAGAATTCGTTCTGCGGCAGGATCTCGGTGATGAACTCGTGGTAAGCCACCTCGTTGACATTACGCACGCCGTGTACCAGCACGACTTTCTCGTAACGCTCGTAGGTTTCCGGGTCCTGGATAACGCTCATGAACGGCGCCAGACCGGTACCGGTGCTCAGCAGGTACAGGTGTTTGCCAGGCTTGAGGTCGTCGAGCACCAGCGTGCCGGTAGGCTTTTTGCTGATGATGATTTCATCGCCTTCCTTGAGGTGCTGCAACTGGGACGTCAGCGGGCCATCGGGCACCTTGATGCTGAAGAATTCCAGATGCTCTTCCCAGTTCGGGCTGGCAATGGAGTAGGCACGCATGAGCGGACGACCGGTGGGCTGCTGCAGACCGATCATGACGAATTGACCGTTCTCGAAGCGCAGGCCCGGGTCACGGGTGCACTTGAAGCTGAAGAGCGTGTCATTCCAATGATGAACGCTGAGGACGCGCTCGTGATACATGTTGCTCATGTACGTGGAAACTCCTGAAAAAATCGCTCGCGCCGGCACAGGCGCTATTGCGCGACATTCTAGTGGCAGACACAATATCTGTTAACTGGATTATCAAGATATGGGTTATCGGTTATATAGATATGCGATTTACTCTGCGTCAACTTCAGGTCTTCGTGGCCGTCGCCCAGCAAGAAAGCGTTTCCAAGGCTGCGGTCATGCTGTCGCTGTCGCAATCGGCCGCCAGCACCTCGATCACCGAACTGGAGCGCCAATCGAGCTGCCAGTTGTTCGACCGTGCCGGCAAGCGTCTGAGCCTCAACGCTACCGGTCGCCAGTTGCTGCCCCAGGCGGTGGCCCTGCTCGACCAGGCCAAGGAAATCGAAGACCTGCTCAACGGCAAGTCGGGCTTCGGCTCGCTGGCGGTCGGCGCCACACTGACCATCGGCAATTACCTGGCCACCCTGCTGATCGGCAGCTTCATGCAGCGCCACCCGGAAAGCCAGGTGAAGCTGCACGTGCAGAACACCGCACACATCGTGCAACAGGTTGCGCATTATGAAATCGATCTGGGCCTGATTGAAGGCGACTGCAGCCACCCGGACATCGAGGTGCAAAGCTGGGTCGAGGACGAACTGGTGGTGTTCTGCGCACCTCAGCACCCGCTGGCCATCAAGGGCCAGGCCACGCTTGAGGAGTTGACCCGTGAAGCCTGGATCCTGCGCGAACAGGGTTCTGGCACTCGCCTGACTTTCGACCAGGCCCTGCGCCATCATCGCAATGGCTTGAACGTGCGCCTGGAACTGGAGCACACCGAGGCCATCAAGCGCGCCGTGGAGTCAGGTCTGGGAATTGGCTGTATTTCCAGGCTGGCCCTGCGCGATGCCTTTCGCCGCGGCAGCCTGGTGGCGCTGGACACGCCGGCGCTGGACCTGTCCAGGCAGTTCTACTTCATCTGGCACAAGCAGAAATACCAGACCTCGGCGATGCGTGAGTTTCTGGAACTGTGCCGGGCCTTCACCGCTGGCGTACAGCGCAGCGACCAGATCGTGTTGCCCAGCCTCTATTAACCCGGCCCTCTAGCCGAGCAGGATCACCGCCCAGACCAAGGCAATCATGCTCAGGGCGATCAGTTGTGCCGCACTGCCCATGTCCTTGGCATTCTTCGACAAGGGGTGCAGGTCCAGGGAAATACGGTCGATGGCCGCTTCTACCGCGGAGTTGAGCAACTCGACGATCAGTGCCAACAGGCACACCGCAATCAACAGCGCATGTTCGCCCCGGCTGACGTTGAGGAAGAACGACAGCGGGATCAGCACGACATTGATCAGCACCAACTGACGAAAGGCAGCTTCGCCCTTGAAGGCGGCGCTCAGGCCATCGAGCGAGTACCCGGCAGCATTGAAAATACGTTTAAGACCGGTCTGGCCCTTGAAAGGCGACATACAAAGAACTGCCATGCAAAAAAGATGAAGGAAATTAAAGCGGGGCCGGTCAAAAAAATGTGAACCCCACCTGATTATTGTGCCGGGATCGATTCCAGCTGCTGCAGCAACAGCGCCGCCTGCGTACGTGTGCGCACCCCAAGCTTGCGGAAGATCGCCGTGACATGCGCCTTGATGGTCGCCTCCGACACACTCAATTCGTAGGCAATCTGCTTGTTCAACAAGCCTTCGCAGACCATGGTCAATACCCGGAACTGCTGCGGTGTGAGGCTGGCAAGGCCTGCGCTGGCCGCCTTGGCTTCAGCCGAGACACTGACAGCTTCATCGGCTTGTGGCGGCCACCAGACATCGCCATCAAGCACCGCACGCACGGCCTGCTGGATAGTTTGCAGAGGGCTGGATTTGGGAATGAAACCACTGGCGCCGAATTCACGGGAACGCACCACGATCGACGCTTCTTCCTGCGCCGAGACCATTACCACCGGTATCTGCGGGTATTGGCCGCGCAGTAGAACCAGCCCGGAAAATCCATAGGCGCCCGGCATGTTCAGGTCCAGCAGCACCAGATCCCAGTCGGCCTTCTGCGCCAGTTGAGCCTCGATCTGCGCGATGCTGTCCGCTTCGACCAGCCGCGCTTGCGGGCCCAGCCCCAGGCTCAGCGCCTGATGCAAGGCGCTGCGAAACAGCGGGTGATCATCGGCGATCAGGATATCGTAGGTCATTATTTGATCCTGTTTTTATACTGAGTACGAATACCCGATCAGGCCGCTGCGAATGTCGGCAAATGCTCAGCGTCCCTGCACGACTCGGGGCGGCGCCAAGCATGCCCAGCCGGGCCGTGGTGGTCAAGCGCGATCCGGGCTGAGGATGGCAGTTGGCCTTTAAGGCGTAAAGTTCAGAGCCAGGTCTTCAGACGGTTATGCACGGCATCGTCAGGATCAAGCGGATTCTGGTACTTGGCCGCCAGATAATGCGTGGTGAACACATCCAGATAGGCATCGAGCTGCTGACTGGCATCGATATCACCCGCCAGCTCCAGGCATAACGCTGCGACTTCAGCGGTACAGAAGTGATCGTCACGCTTGGAGCGGCGCAGGCGATACCGCGAGATCTGTTCCGGCGCCAGACTCAATACCGGGAACCGCTCAAGGTACGGACTCTTGCGGAACATCTTGCGCGCTTCTGTCCAGGTGGCGTCCAGCAAAATAAATAGCGGACGCTTGCCCGATAGCGGAGCGACCTGATCGACAACCCGCTCTTGGGCGACAAATTCACCGGGGAATACCAGATAAGGCTGCCACTGCGGGTCATCAAGCAGCGCCAGCAGCTTGGGGTCGACGTCCAGGCGCGACCAGCCAAAGGCATGCGTATCCTCGATCACATCGGCGATCAGCCAGCCGGTGTTGGTCGGCTTCAAGGGCTCGGTATCATGCATCAACAGGCACATGGCTGACATGGCTGCGGCGTGCGTGCGCCAGGCACACAGACAATAGCTGAAAATCACCCGGCAACCCGGGCAACGCGGCGCCCGCGAACCCCGGGCAACAAATGGCTTGGTACTGCGTGCCAGGCGCTCTTCGCGCAGGCGAGATACGGCGTGGCTCATGGCGAGACACACTCGCGGGAGGAAAGCATCGGCACAGCGAATAACCCGAAAGGATTGAAAAGTGCGCGCAGTTTATCAGAGCCGGGGCCGCGAGCGTTTTGCGGGCCGATGTGATTCAGGGCGCACAGCCTTTATACTCCCGCGCCTGTTTGTGAACGCACATCCAAGTTGCTGGTCAAAGCGCCAGCCACCGTAGTCAGGAGAGTTCAATGCTGCGCCTTATCGCCCCCACCCTCATACTTTTGCTCGCAGCCCCTCTGGGTGCCCAGGCGGCGTCGAAACAAGAGTACGAATTGAGCAAGATGCTGGAACAAGTCGCCAAGGAAAGCAGCGTCGGAACTCCACGCGCCATCAACGAGGACATTCTCGACCAGGGCTACACGGTCAGTGGCAACGAACTGATCAACCACCTGAGCGTACGTGAAGACCAGGCCCGGCAGATGCGCGCCAACCCGGACACGGTTCGCGCCCAACTGGCCAACAGTGTTTGTCATAACAACGGGTACCGTCAGTTAATGACCAAGGGCGCCGTGCTCAAGTATCAATTCACCGAATACAAGAGCAACCGGCCGGTCATCAGCCAGACATTCACCAACACCGATTGCACGACCAAGCCTGCAGCCAAGGCGAAAAAGTAAGCGCTAGCGCTTATTCATCATGTCACCCGTCTGGTCGCGTGCCGTTGTTCATCATCGGCGCGCAACTCGGCAATCAATGCCTGAACGTAACGTGAGCGCGTTTCTTCACTGCGCAAGCGGCGCAGGCATTCCTGACTCAGGGTCAGACAATCGGCTTGCGCCGCCTGTTCGAGCGCGTCGTACAGCGCCTGATCCACTTCAAGTCTGATGATTACCATCTGCAGCCTCCCTGCACCTCAATCATCGCCATGCTCCATGGGCAGACCCCGCAAGCCCTGCCTCAAACTGAGTAAATCAGAGCGATGAACAGGTATCTGGCAGACTGACGAGCGGGCATTTCAGTGTCGTATTACAAATGACACGGAACACCTTCGAATCGACATCGACCGGCAGCTGACGCTATAAACCTTGATAACCTTTATTCAGGTATGCAGCGGGCAGCCACGCCGATTCTGCAGGAGGAGAATACTTAAATGCCGTATGTACCCAACGATGCGCTATCCCGCCACTTTCAGGACAAGGGGCTGGACATCGCCGACAAGGTTCAGCAACACCTTGATTTGCTGGCCCCTGGCAGCGCCAATCTGCCGCTATACCGCGACATGATCCTTACCGTTTTGCGCATGGCCGAGGACGACCGTAACCGCTGGAATGCCAAGATTGTGTTGCAGACCCTGCGTGAACTCGATAACGCCTTTCGGGTTCTGGAACAATTCAAGGGACGCCGCAAGGTCACGGTGTTCGGCTCGGCGCGTACACCGCTTGAGCATCCGCTTTACGCTCTGGCCCGCGAACTGGGCAAACGCCTGGCCGAGTCGGACATGATGGTCATCACTGGCGGTGGCGGCGGCATCATGGCAGCCGCTCACGAAGGCGCAGGCCTGGATCACAGCCTGGGGCTCAACATTACCCTGCCGTTCGAGCAACACGCCAACGCCACGATAGAAGGCAGCGACCACCTGCTGTCCTTCCACTTTTTCTTCACCCGCAAATTGTTTTTCACCAAGGAGGCCGATGCGCTGGTGCTCTGCCCCGGCGGCTTTGGCACGCTGGATGAAGCACTGGAAGTGCTGACCCTGATCCAGACCGGCAAGAGCCCGCTGGTGCCGATTGTGCTGCTCGATGCTCCGGGCGGAAGCTTCTGGCAAGGCGCGCTGGACTTCATCAAGGCCCAGCTACAAGACAACCACTACATTCTGCCCAGCGACCTGAAGCTGCTGCGCCTGGTGCACAGTCCTGAACAGGCAGTGGAAGAAATCGATCGTTTCTACAGCAACTTCCACTCCAGCCGCTGGCTGAAAAAGACGTTTGTCCTGCGCATGCGCCACCCGCTCAGCGAGGCAGCGCTGGAACATATACGCAGTACCTTCGCTGATTTGTGTTTGAGCGAGGGGTTCCAGCAGCTTGAATTCAAGCCCGATGAGCACGAAGAGGCGTCGTACAGTCACCTGACCCGGCTCGCGTTCAACTTTACCGGGCGCCAGCAGGGACGGTTGCGAGAATTGATCGACTATATCAACTTGCCGCAGAACCGGGCTGATGCCGCGCTTTCCAGCAAGATCCAGGCACATGAAACGCAGGATATCGGCTAAGGATCAACTCAGTCGAAATCCCCGCCCCGGCCGCTCAACAGGCGGCCGATCATGTCCAGCTGATAGCCTCGATAACTCAGAAAGCGGGTCTGTTGTGCGCGCTCACGCATGTCGCCGGGTAGCTTGCCGGCAAATTTGCGTTGCCAGGTCTCTTCCAGCCTGGCTCGCCAGTCGACCTCGCACTCAGCCAAGGCCTGCTCGATATCGCCTCGCGCAAGTCCGCGCTGACTCAACTCTTCACGAATCCGCAAGGGACCCTGCCCGGACCGGGCACGCGATGCGATGAAGCTTTCAAGGTAACGGGTTTCAGACAGCAGGCCATCCTCGACCAAGCGGTCCAGGGCAGCATCGATCATTTCGGAGGGAGCGCCGCGCTGGCGCAACTTGCGCGCCAGCTCGACACGACCGTGCTCGCGGCGTGCGAGCAGGTCCATTGCGGTACGCCGTACAGCGACGAGGGTATCGAGCACGGTGGTCATGATCGAAAATCAGGCGTCGGCGTCGATTTCGGCCATGTCGTCAGCGGATTCATCAATATCCGCAGGACGTGCGTCAGCAGCGGTCACAGCAGCGCCACCATTGAGCAGCTTGTCGCGAATCTGCTTCTCGAGCGCACCGGCGATTTCCTGGTTTTCAGCGAGGAACTTGGCCGAGTTGGCTTTGCCCTGACCGATCTTGCTGCCTTTGTAGCTGTACCAGGCACCGGATTTCTCCAGGAAGCCATGCGCTACGGCCAGGTCGATGATTTCGCCGTTCAGGTAGATACCCTTGCCGTACAGGATCTGGAACTCGGCCTGACGGAAAGGCGGTGCCACCTTGTTCTTGACGATCTTGACGCGTGTTTCGCTACCAACCACTTCGTCGCCTTCCTTCACCGCACCGGTACGACGGATATCCAGACGAACCGAGGCGTAGAATTTCAGGGCGTTACCACCGGTGGTGGTTTCCGGGCTACCGAACATCACACCGATCTTCATGCGGATCTGGTTGATGAAGATCACCAGGCAGTTGGCGTTCTTGATGTTGCCGGTGATCTTGCGCAGCGCCTGGGACATCAGGCGAGCCTGCAGGCCCACGTGCATGTCGCCCATTTCGCCTTCGATTTCGGCTTTAGGCACCAGAGCAGCCACGGAGTCGACCACAATCACGTCGACGGCATTGGAGCGCACCAGCATGTCGGTGATTTCCAGAGCCTGCTCGCCGGTGTCCGGCTGGGAAACCAGCAGGTCGTCGACATTCACACCCAGCTTGCCGGCGTATTCCGGATCAAGGGCATGCTCGGCGTCGACGAAGGCGCAGGTAGCACCCAGTTTTTGCGCCTGAGCGATGACCGACAGGGTCAGTGTGGTTTTACCCGACGACTCTGGACCATAGATTTCGACGATACGGCCACGTGGCAGACCGCCGATACCCAGTGCGATGTCCAGGCCGAGCGAGCCGGTGGAGATGGAAGGAATAGCCTGGCGGTCCTGGTCACCCATGCGCATTACGGCACCTTTGCCGAATTGACGCTCGATCTGACCCAAGGCCGCAGCCAAGGCTTTCTTCTTGTTCTCGTCCATTGAAGTCCTCACGTAATCAAATTCATTAAAGGCCTTGCGGCCACGACAACTGTATAAGTAGCCAGTATTATTCCACAGCGCCGAGCGCTCGCCTACCCCTGTTTCGGTTTTTCACCGATACAAAGCTGGATAAGCCCTTCCAGCGCGGTCTTTACCGTTTGTCGGCGCACTTCGTCGCGGTCACCGGCAAAGTGATGGCGCTGAGCGATGACCTGCTGACCATCAGCCCAGCACAGCCACACCGTGCCCACCGGTTTTTGCGGTGAGCCGCCCGAGGGCCCCGCCACACCGCTGACCGAGATAGCAAAGCGCGCCCCGCTATGGCGCTGTGCGCCGGTCGCCATTGCGCGCACCACTTCTTCACTGACCGCTCCGACCGACTCGAACAATGCCTGGGGCACATCCAGCTGACGGGTTTTCTGCGCATTGGAATAGGTCACATAGCCGGCTTCGAACCAGGCCGAGCTGCCGCCGATACGGGTAATGGCCTCGGCAATCCCGCCACCGGTACAGGACTCGGCCGTGCTGACCTGAGCCTTGAGCGATTCGAGATGCCTGCCAAGCACATCGGCAAGCCGGGTAATGTCATCCATGGTGCAATTCCTGACAGGAAAGAAAGTCGTCAGCCAAGCCAGCGGCCAACGGTTGGCGAGTCTACACACACGCAAGCCCTTGCATAGCCGGGCAAATGTGTAGGCATCCTTCGCAGCCATCCGGTGCACACCCCGGCGCATGCCTGCAACGGCCCTGCACGCGTGGTAATCTTGCGCCCATTACCCAGTCGCCAGCTGACATCTTCTGTTGCAAGCCGAGATGCGCTTTTGCCCCTGGCGTTGCCCCATTTATTTACGAATCTGCCATAACCCACTGATGAATAAAGCCATTTCCGATCTGTCCTCCCACACTCCCATGATGCAGCAATACTGGAGGCTGAAAAATCAGCACCCGGACCAGCTGATGTTCTATCGCATGGGCGACTTCTACGAAATCTTCTATGAAGACGCCAAGAAAGCCGCAAAGTTGCTGGACATCACTCTGACCGCTCGCGGCCAGTCGGCTGGCCAGAGCATTCCCATGTGCGGCATTCCCTACCACGCCGCCGAGGGTTACCTGGCCAAGCTGGTCAAACTGGGCGAGTCGGTGGTGATCTGTGAGCAGATTGGCGACCCGGCCACCAGCAAGGGACCGGTGGAGCGTCAGGTGGTGCGCATCATCACGCCGGGCACCGTCAGCGATGAAGCCTTGCTCGACGAGCGCCGCGACAACCTGCTGGCAGCTGTGCTGGGCGACGAGCGTCTGTTTGGCCTGGCAGTGCTGGATATCACCAGCGGCCTGTTCAGCGTGCAGGAGTTCAAGGGCTGGGAAACCCTGCTGGCCGAGCTGGAGCGCATCAACCCGGTCGAACTGCTGATTCCTGATGACTGGCCACAAGGCCTGCCGGCCGAAAAACGTCGGGGCGCGCGACGCCGTGCGCCATGGGATTTCGAGCGCGACTCGGCGCACAAGAGCCTGTGCCAGCAATTTTCGACCCAGGACCTGAAGGGCTTTGGCTGCGAAAACCTGACCCTGGCCATCGGCGCTGCCGGCTGCCTGCTGGGCTACGCCAAGGAAACCCAGCGTACCGCGCTGCCGCACCTGCGCAGCCTGCGCCACGAGCGTCTGGACGATACTGTGATCATGGACGGTGCCAGCCGTCGCAACCTGGAGCTGGACACCAACCTGGCCGGCGGGCGCGACAACACCCTGCTGTCGGTCATCGACCGCTGCCAGACCGCCATGGGCACTCGTATGCTGATCCGCTGGCTGAATCGTCCGTTGCGCGATCTGCCGGTGATTCAAGCCAGGCAGAGCGGCATCGAATGCCTGCTGGAGCAGTACCGCTTCGAGGGCCTGCAACCGCAGCTCAAGGAAATTGGCGATATCGAGCGGATTCTGGCGCGTATCGGCTTGCGCAATGCCCGCCCGCGCGATCTGGCTCGTCTGCGTGATGCCCTGAGCGCCCTGCCCGATCTGCAACGGGCCATGGCCGACCTTGAAGTGCCGCACCTGCAACAGCTGGCGCACACCACCAGCACCTACCCGGAGCTGGCCGAGCTGCTGCAACGCGCGATCATCGACAACCCGCCGGCGGTCATTCGCGATGGCGGCGTACTCAAGACCGGCTACGATGCCGAACTCGACGACCTGCAATCGCTGAGCGAAAACGCCGGCCAGTTTCTTATCGATCTGGAAACCCGCGAGAAAGCCCGCACCGGGCTGGCCAACCTCAAGGTCGGCTACAACCGCGTGCACGGCTACTTCATCGAACTGCCCAGCAAGCAGGCCGAACAGGCCCCTGCCGACTATATTCGCCGCCAGACGCTCAAGGGTGCCGAGCGCTTTATCACCCCGGAACTCAAAGCGTTCGAAGACAAGGCACTGTCGGCCAAGAGCCGTGCCCTGGCACGAGAGAAAATACTTTACGAGGCACTTCTCGAAGACCTGATCGGCCATCTGGCGCCGCTACAGGACACCGCCGCCGCCCTGGCGGAACTGGACGTGCTGAGCAACCTGGCCGAACGCGCCCTGAACCTGGACCTCAATTGCCCGCGCTTCGTTGCGCAGCCGTGCATGAAGATCGAGCAAGGCCGTCACCCGGTGGTCGAGCAAGTGCTGTCCAGCCCGTTCGTGGCCAACGACCTGGATCTGGACGACAACACCCGCATGCTGGTCATTACCGGCCCGAACATGGGCGGTAAGTCGACCTACATGCGCCAGACCGCGCTGATCGTGCTGCTGGCCCACATCGGCAGCTATGTGCCAGCGGCCAGTTGCGAGCTGTCGCTGGTCGACCGGATCTTTACCCGTATCGGCTCCAGCGACGATCTGGCCGGCGGACGTTCGACCTTCATGGTCGAAATGAGCGAAACCGCTAACATTTTGCACAACGCCACCGACCGCAGCCTGGTCCTGATGGACGAAGTCGGGCGCGGGACCAGTACCTTTGACGGTCTGTCGCTGGCCTGGGCTGCGGCAGAATGTCTCGCCCAGCTACGCGCCTATACGCTGTTCGCCACGCACTATTTCGAACTGACGGTGCTGCCCGAAAGCGAGCCTCTGGTGAGCAACGTGCACCTCAATGCCACCGAGCACAACGAACGCATCGTGTTCCTGCACCGGGTTCTGCCGGGGCCGGCCAGCCAGAGCTACGGCCTCGCCGTGGCGCAGCTGGCGGGGGTTCCAGGCCAGGTGATCAACCGCGCCAAGGAGCATCTGCATCGACTGGAAACGACCAGCCTGCCTCATGAGCAGCCGCATGTTCAGACCAGGTCGAAGTCCGGCAAACCTGCCGTGCCTCAGCAGAGCGACCTGTTCGCCAGCCTGCCTCATCCGGTGCTTGAAGAGCTTGGACGCCTCAAACCCGACGATCTGACACCACGTCAGGCGCTGGATTTGTTGTACTCATTGCAAACTCGCCTGTGACGTAGAGCGTTACATACTGTTAGAATCCCGCGCGGTTTTAGAATGCTCTTGACATTTAGCCTGGTCAAGCCGCTATCCGGGCCGCGTGAGAACGTAGCGAACCAAAGGTCAGCGGCAGGCGGACACAGCCACCCGCCTTGAGACCGCTCACTTAAAGCACATGTTTTCATACGGCTCGGGCGATAACCTCCCGAACCTGGCATCGCTGTCTGATATAGCGATGCTGCCGCCGCCTGAGGAGAAAATTAGAAATGACCTTCGTCGTCACCGACAACTGCATCAAGTGCAAGTACACCGACTGCGTAGAAGTCTGTCCGGTGGACTGCTTTTACGAAGGCCCGAATTTCCTGGTGATTCACCCGGACGAGTGCATCGATTGTGCGCTCTGCGAGCCAGAATGCCCGGCGCAAGCCATTTTCTCGGAAGACGAGATCCCGGCCGGCATGGAGAACTTCATTGAGCTCAATGCCGAGCTCGCCGAAATCTGGACCAACATTACCGAACGTGTCGATCCGTTGCCCGATGCCGCCGAATGGGATGGCAAGCCCGGCAAGATCGCTGATCTGGAACGTTGATCAAAAGGCCCCTTGCGGGCCTTTTGCATATTCTGGCCTGATGACTTTTCTGCAGGCAAAAAAAAGGGGCGGTATGACCGCCCACATTTTTTCCCTTGTCCTTTTGATCCCTTTCATCATCCTGATGAATCGCATCCAGCGATGTCCCTGTCGACTTTCATCCTTGAGAGCCTGTGCCGCTCCGTTGGCACAGTTCCGATAGTAGTGACTTCTCAGCCAAGAGCAACCCCTTTCATCGGCATAAAAAGTGTCCAGATACTGCACAGAAATAAATAAAAACACATATAAATCAACGACATAAGAATTTTATCAAGGCATGTCTGGCATAAATCAACACATTAAAACCAGGAATACTTACAGCATGCGTAAGCAATGACTTACACAACGCTTAGTTGATATCAAAAAGCCGGTCCTGAAATAACGATTCACTGCTTATAGCCACTACTGTCACGATAGCGCAATGCAAGTATGCACAAAGCAAAAAGGCCGATAGCAACAAACCTGTTGCTATCGGCCTTTTATTCGCCAGGCGACTTACTGGAAGAGCGACTCACTCGAGAGGCCGTTCTTCTCGAGGATTTCACGCAGACGCTTGAGGCCCTCGACCTGAATCTGCCTGACACGCTCACGGGTCAGGCCGATCTCGAGCCCCACATCTTCAAGGGTGCTGCTCTCATGACCGCGCAGGCCGAAGCGGCGAATCACCACCTCGCGCTGCTTTTCGGTCAATTCCGAAAGCCATTGATCGATGCTTTGCGAGAGGTCGTCATCCTGCAATAACTCGCACGGGTCGGTTGGACGATCGTCGGTCAAGGTGTCGAGCAGTGTCTTGTCCGAATCCGGCCCCAGCGATACATCCACCGAGGACACCCGCTCGTTGAGGCCCAGCATGCGCTTGACCTCACTCACGGGTTTTTCCAGCAGGTGGGCGATCTCTTCGGCAGAGGGTTCGTGATCAAGCTTCTGGGTCAGCTCACGGGCAGCCCGCAAGTAGACATTCAACTCTTTGACGACATGAATCGGCAGACGGATAGTGCGCGTCTGGTTCATGATCGCCCGCTCGATGGTCTGGCGAATCCACCAGGTGGCATAGGTCGAAAAACGGAAACCGCGTTCAGGATCGAATTTCTCGACGGCCCGAATCAGCCCCAGATTGCCTTCTTCGATGAGGTCCAGCAGTGACAGGCCGCGATTGACATAGCGCCTGGCAATCTTGACCACCAGCCTCAGGTTGCTCTCGATCATGCGCTTGCGCCCGGCAGGATCGCCACGTTGCGACAGACGCGCAAAGTGAACCTCTTCTTCCGGAGACAGCAAAGGGGAGAAACCGATTTCGTTGAGGTACAACTGGGTGGCGTCTAGCGCCCGGGTGTAATCGATGTACTTGTGCTGTTTGAGCGAAGAAGAAGTTTTGGCCTTGGCGCGAGCCGAGACTGCGGTTGACGACTGCTTTTCGTCAGACACCGGCTCCAGGACAATGCCTGCTTCCATAAGGAGCACTTCATCATCGATGTCAAACTCCGGCGCCTCGTTGCTAAGAGCCATTGTTATAGTCCTTTGGTGAGTTCGACCTCAAGCCCCCGCGTCACCTGACTTCCGTGGCAACGCCTGAGCCTGTTCCTCTACGCCGGGAACAGGCTGACAACTTTCAACGACGTGGCAAGAATTGCAGCGGATCTACAGGCTTACCCTGGCGGCGAATCTCGAAATGCAGCTTCACCCGGTCAGTCCCCGTTGACCCCATCTCGGCAATTGTCTGCCCTGCCTTGACCTGTTGCCCTTCCTGAACCAGCAACCTGCGGTTATGACCGTAGGCACTGACGTAGGTATCGCTGTGCTTGATGATGATCAATTCGCCGTAGCCCCGCAATCCACTCCCGGCGTAAACAACTGAACCATCAGACGCAGCTAAAACAGGCTGTCCCAAATCCCCGGCGATATCAACGCCTTTATTCAAACTGCCGTTTGAAGAAAATTTTCCTATCAACACGCCACTGGCAGGCCACGTCCAGCCCGTTGGAGAGCGCCCCGCCGGGGTCTGCGCATTGGTCGCCGCCGGTGGAATGACCACGGGCGTTACAGCAACCGGCCTGGAAATAACGGTGGTTTTTACAGAACCCGAGCCACTGCTGGAGACCGATGTCGAGGTACTGACAGGTCCGGTTCGCACCGGCGTGCTCGCCACACTCGACGCGGCATCGGAACGCCCGTCAAAGCGAATCGTCTGACCCGGACGAATGGTGTAGGGCTCTGGAATCCTGTTGCTCACCGCCAGTGCTTTCCAGTCCCAGCCATAACGGAAGGCGATGGAAAACAGGGTATCGCCACGCTTGACCACGTATTGGCCGGAGGTGACTGGCGAGCGCTGCTCGACAGGATTGCCATTGCGATCGACAACGCGAACGCCGCCCGAAGGCGAACTGGAGCAGCCGACCAGAAGGACGCTCAGGGCAAGGCCAATCACCAGACGCTGAAAACCTGTCAAAAACCTAAGCTGCCGAATGACTGTGTGACTCACCCGCCACTCCCTTTCCTGGTGATTGATTTGAAATGATGCTGTTACGTTACAAATACGATGAGCAGCGAGTGTAACCGGTGTTACGCGCGCTTGCCTGAAACAAGCGGCGTTACACGATAATGCCATGCTGCCATATCAAGACCGTCAGGCAGGTGATAGACCCGCAGTGGCGTACAGAATTCCCGACAACAGGCCAGACCGTTCAGGCCAGTGGGCCATTGAGCAACGGCACAAAACGCACAGCACCCAGCACACGCCGGGAGAACCCGTGTTCTTCACGTACGATCATCAACAACTGCTGAACCTCGCCGGAGCCCACCGGTATGACCATACGCCCGCCGGGCGCCAGCTGATCGAGCAACGCCTGAGGGACATCGGTAGCCACCGCGGTGACAATGATGCCGTTGTAAGGCGCCAGCGCCGGCCAGCCTTCCCAACCGTCACCCCAGCGAAACACCACATTGCGCACGTTCAGTTCGATCAGGCGTTCCTTGGCACGATCCTGCAACACTTTGATGCGCTCGACCGAGAACACCCGCTCGACCAGTTGCGCCAGCACAGCCGTCTGGTAACCGGAGCCCGTACCGATTTCCATCACCTTGTCCAAAGGCCCGGCCTCCAGCAGCAGCTCGCTCATGCGCGCCACCATGTAGGGCTGGGAAATGGTCTGGTTATGGCCGATCGGCAAGGCGGTGTCTTCATAGGCCCGGTGTGCCAGCGCCTCATCGACGAACAAGTGACGCGGGGTCTTGCGAATGACGTCCAGCACCCGGTTATCGGCCACGCCCTCTTCGGACAATCGCTGGATCAGCCGTTCACGGGTGCGCTGCGAGGTCATGCCGATGCCACGGCGCAGCAAGTCATCATGGTCACGGGACATCAGCGCAAGCCCTCAAGCCAGGTGTTCAGGCTGCTGAAGCCGTCCTGAAAGGTGCGATCGAGCTGCAAGGGCGTAATGGACACATAACCCTGCATCACCGCATGAAAATCGGTGCCGGCACCGCCGTCCTCGACATCACCGGCTGCAGCGATCCAGTAACCGGCACGGCCACGCGGATCGACCATTCTGACCGGTGCCGCAGCGCGGGCCCGATGGCCCAGCCGGGTCAACTGGATGCCACGTATGCGGTCCAGCGGCAGGTTGGGAATGTTCACGTTCAACACGGTGCGTGGCGGCAGGTCGAGTAGCTCGTGCGCCTCGACCAGCAGGCGCGCGTAATGCGCCGCCGTCGCGAGGTTGTCCGGCTCACGCGACAGAAATGAAAAGGCCATGCTGGGACGCTGCAGGAAGCGGCCTTCCAGTGCGGCGGCCACAGTGCCCGAATAAAGCACGTCATCGCCAAGGTTGGCGCCCAGATTGATGCCAGACACCACCATGTCGCACTCATAAGGCAACAGCCCGTGCAGCCCCAGGTGCACACAATCGGTCGGCGTACCGTTGATACTGATGAAACCGTTCCCCAGGGTTTGTGGGTGCAGCGGGCGATCCAGCGTCAATGAACTGCTGGCACCGCTCTTGTCTTGATCCGGGGCAATCACCGTGCACTCGGCATAATCCGACAACGCGGCATACAGCGCTGCCAGACCGGGCGCAGCGACCCCGTCATCGTTTGAAATCAGAATACGCATGGGCTATCCGTTAGCCCGACCGGCACCAGATCGACGAGTTCGCGTACCAGAACGGTGGCGAAACATCCGGGCGGAAGGACAAATTCCAGTTGCAGAATGTCAGGCTCGGGATAATGCCATGCCAAACGGCCAATGGGCAGTCGCAGGATACGACGTTCGTGTTCCATCCCCGCCCGCACCAGCCATTCGCACAGCGCCGCCTCGCTGTCTGCAAGGCTGTTTTCCAGCTCGCCGGTGGCGCCGCTGGCAGGTGAGGCGCCTGCGCCCCACTGCGGCCCGGTGGGGTGCAGGTCAAGAATCGCCAGGCGAGGATCGTTGCACTCCTCGAGGCCGGCCGGGAAAAAACTGCGACTGTCGGTGAATGCCAGCAAATCGCCTGCTTGCGCCGTATTCCAGCTGCCGTCGCTGACCCGCGCCGCCAATACCCGGTTGAACAGGTAACTGCGCGCCGTGGACAACAGCCGCGAGCGCACTGCGCGCTGCTCGGGCAAGGCCAGGCGCGCGGCATAGTCGCGGGCCTGCGCCAGGTTGCCGCCTTCGTAGCCAAAACGCTGGGCACCGAAGTAATTGGGCACGCCTTGGGCCGCGATCGCTTCCAGGCGCTGCTGCAAGGCAGGCTTGTCGGCCTTGAGACCGGTCAGGCGCAGGGTAAAACCGTTGGCGGCATGCGCGCCACGCTGCAGTTTGCGGCGGTGCCGGCTGCGCGAAAGAATGGTCAGGGTGGCATCTTCGGCCGCCGACAGGTCGGGGTCAGCCTTGCCCGGCAACTGAATGCTGAACCATTGCCGGGTCAGCGCCTGCCGGTCCTTGAGACCGGCATAACTGACCGTGCGCAATTGCACGCCGGCAGCACGCGCCAGGCGCCGGGCGGCCTCTTCGGTGTTCAGATCGCGCTTTTCAACCCAGAGCCACAGGTGCTCGCCATCGCCGGACAACGGAATGTCCAGCACTTCGTCGACCTGAAAATCATCGGCAGTGGCTTTGAGCACAGCCGTACCCAACGCCTCTCCGTAAGCCCGCGGGCCCAGCAATTGAAGGTCGTTCATGCGCGCAGCAACAGCGCGACGGCATGCACCGCGATGCCTTCTTCGCGGCCGACGAAGCCAAGTTTCTCTGTGGTGGTGGCCTTGACGTTGACCTGGTCGAGGTCAACCTGCAGGTCTTCGGCGATCAGCTCGCGCATGGCCTGGATGTGCGGCGCCATCTTCGGTGCCTGGGCAACGATGGTGGCGTCGACATTGGCGATCTTCCAGCCCTTGCCCTGCACCAGTGTGAGCACATGGCGCAGCAATACGCGGCTGTCGGCGCCCTTGAATTGTGGATCGGTGTCCGGGAAGTGCTTGCCGATGTCGCCCAGTGCGGCGGCTCCCAGCAAGGCATCGCTCAGGGCATGCAACAGGACATCGCCATCGGAATGGGCCAGCAGGCCGAAACCGTGTGCAATCCGCACGCCGCCCAAGGTAATGAAATCGCCTTCGGCGAAACGGTGCACATCGTAGCCATGGCCAATACGCATAGAAAAACGCCCTGAAAAAAGTCAGGGCGCGATTCTACCTGCTTTGCAGGGCACAAGGTCAGTTGAACTGACCTGATTGCACTCAATACGCGTTCAGGGCTGTGGCGTGATGACGCAGGTGCTCTTCGATGAAGCTGGCGATGAAGTAATAGCTGTGGTCATAGCCGGGCTGCAGACGCAGGTTCAATGGATGACCGGCGGCCTTGGCGGCCTGTACCAGCGCTTCGGGCTTGAGCTGATTGACCAGAAAATCGTCGCGATCGCCCTGGTCCACCAGGATCGGCAGCTTCTGGGTGGCCTGAGCCAGCAGCAGGCTGGCATCCCACTCGCGCCAGCGCGAGCGATCTTCCCCCAGATAGCGGGAAAACGCCTTCTGGCCCCACGGGCAATCGACCGGATTGCTGATGGGCGAAAACGCCGACACCGACTGATAGCGCCCAGGGTTGCGCAAGGCACAGACCAGCGCACCATGCCCGCCCATGGAGTGGCCGCTGATGCCGCGCGCCTGGGAAGCCGGAAAGTGCGCTTCGATCAACGCCGGCAACTCATCAACCACATAGTCATGCATCTGGTAATGCTTGGCGTAGGGCTGCTCGGTGGCATTGAGATAGAACCCCGCCCCGAGGCCGAAATCCCAGGCACCGTCCGGGTCGCCCGGCACATCGGGGCCACGCGGACTGGTGTCCGGCGCCACGATGATGATCCCCAGCTCGGCCGCCAGCCGATGCGCGCCGGCCTTCTGCATGAAGTTTTCATCGGTGCAGGTCAGTCCCGACAGCCAGTACAGCACCGGCAGCTTGCCGCCCTGCTCTGCCTGAGGTGGCAGGTACACGGCAAACACCATGTCGCACCCCAGCACTTTGGAGGTGTGCTTGTAGCGTTTGTGCCAGCCACCAAAGCTCTTCTGGCAAGAAATGTTTTCAAGACTCATTGGACAGCTCCAGGCTGCAAGCTCATGACTGCAAGCGGCAAGTAAAGGCGGGTGCCCTCTTGCCGCTTGCAGCTCAAAACTTGCGGCTTCCTCAGAAATGGATGACGGAGCGGATGCTCTTGCCTTCATGCATCAGGTCGAACGCTTTGTTGATGTCCTCAAGACCCATGGTGTGGGTGATGAAGTCATCCAGCGGAATCTCGCCGCTTTGCGCCATGTCGACGTAGCTTGGCAGTTCGGTACGACCGCGCACGCCACCGAAGGCCGAGCCGCGCCAGACGCGACCGGTCACCAACTGGAACGGACGGGTGGCGATTTCCTGGCCGGCACCGGCCACACCGATGATCACCGACTCGCCCCAACCCTTGTGGCAGCACTCCAGCGCTGCACGCATCAGTTGCACGTTGCCGATGCACTCGAACGAGAAGTCCACGCCGCCATCGGTCAGGTCGACGATCACTTCCTGGATCGGGCGATCGTATTCTTTCGGGTTGATGAAGTCGGTAGCGCCCAACTGGCGGGCGATATCGAACTTGGACGGGTTGATGTCGATGGCAATGATGCGCGAGGCCTTGGCCTTGACCGCACCGATGATGGCCGACAGACCAATGCCGCCCAGACCGAAGATGGCCACGGTGTCACCGGGCTTGACCTTGGCGGTGTTGAGCACGGCACCGATGCCGGTGGTCACGCCGCAGCCCAGCAGGCAGACTTTTTCCAGCGGTGCATCTTTCTGGATCTTGGCCACCGAGATTTCCGGCAAGACGGTGTACTCGGAAAAGGTCGAGGTGCCCATGTAATGGAAAATCGGCTGGCCTTTGTAGGAAAAGCGCGCAGTGCCGTCCGGCATCAGGCCTTTGCCCTGGGTCGCACGAATCGACTGGCAGAGGTTGGTCTTGCCCGACAGGCAGAATTTGCACTGGCGGCATTCGGGGGTGTACAGCGGGATGACGTGATCGCCCACCGCCACCGAGGTCACACCCTCGCCGATAGCCTCGACAATCGCACCACCTTCATGGCCCAGGATTGCCGGAAAAATGCCTTCAGGGTCGGCACCGGACAAGGTGTAGGCGTCCGTATGGCAAACCCCGGAGGCCACGACCCGCAGCAACACTTCGCCGGCCTTGGGCATGGCCACATCGATTTCGACAATCTCCAGTGGCTTCTTGGCTTCAAAGGCGACAGCGGCGCGTGACTTGATCATTGGGTCTCTCCATTAGGGTAAAAACAGACACGGAGTGTATTACGCTACCGAATGATGAATAATCCAGGCAAAAGCAAAACATTATTGCTGTACAGGGACAATCGATGTACGCCAATCGCTGGGAAGGTCTGGACGAGTTTGTTGCGGTCGCTGAAAGCGGCCAGTTCACTGCGGCTGCGCTGCGTCTGGGCGTGTCGTCTTCACATGTCAGCCGGCAGATCATGCGCCTTGAAGAGCGCCTGCAAACCCGCCTGCTGTACCGCAGTACCCGACGGGTGACACTCACTGAGGCCGGGCAGACTTTTTTGCAGCACTGCCAGCGCCTGCAAGACGGCCGCGAAGAAGCCTTGCGCGCAGTCGGCGATTTGAATAGCGAACCCAAGGGGCTGTTGCGCATGACCTGCGCGGTGGCCTACGGCGAACGATTCATCGCGCCGCTGGTGACCCGCTTCATGGAAAACTACCCACAATTGCGCGTCGACCTCGAACTGAGCAACGACACCCTGGACCTGGTCCACGAGGGCCTGGACCTGGCGATCCGCCTTGGACGGCTGCAAGACTCACGAATGGTCGCCACGCGCCTGGCGCCGCGACGCATGTACCTGTGCGCTTCGCCATCGTACCTGGAGCGTTATGGCCGGCCGCACAGCCTGTCGGAACTGAGCCGCCACAATTGCCTGATCGGCAGCAGCGACACCTGGCTATTGCAGCAAAATGGCAGGGAGTTTTCCCAGCGCGTGCAAGGCAACTGGCGCTGCAACAGCGGCCAGGCGGTACTGGACGCGGCCTTGCACGGCACGGGCCTGTGCCAGCTACCGGATTATTACGTGCTGGAGCATCTGCACAGCGGCGCGCTGGTTTCCCTGCTTGAGGCGCATCAGCCGCCCAACACGGCGGTGTGGGCGCTGTACCCGCAACAACGGCACTTGTCGCCCAAAGTGCGCAAGCTGGTCGACTATCTCAAGCAGGGATTGGCGCAGCGTAAGGAATATGGTGTCGGCTAACGGCCACCACAGCACGCACCGACAACATAATCACCCACTTAGAAGCGACTAGAGGCGACCCTCTAGAAGCGACCCTGCCGACGCTGACGCAACCACTCAAGATCTTCAGGCCGCGTAACCTTGATGTTATCCGCCCGCCCCTCGACAAGACGCGGCGCAGCACCAGCCCACTCGATGGCCGAAGCCTCATCGGTGATCGCCACATGCGCCACCAGACTGTCGGCCAACGCACGGTGCAGGGCGCCAAGACGGAACATCTGCGGCGTATAGGCCTGCCAGATCAGGCTGCGATCGACCGTCTCGGTCACCCGCCCCTGAGCATCGGCACGCTTGAGGGTGTCACGGGCCGGCACCGCCAACAGACCACCGACCGGATCATCGGCCAGTTCGCCCAGCAGGTTGTCCAGATCGCTGCGCGCCAGATTAGGCCGTGCGGCATCGTGCACCAGCACCCAGTCATCGTCGCTTGCGCCCTGCGCGTGCAGGTGCAGCAAGGCGTTGAGGACAGAGTCGGCGCGCTCCTTGCCACCGGTGACGCGCTGGATACGTGAATCCAGGGCACAGGGCAAGGTCGGCCAGTAGGGATCATCCGCTGCAAGGCTGATCACCAGCCCCTTGAGCCTTGGATGATCGAGAAAACACAGCAGGCTGTGTTCAAGAATAGTGAGGCCGCCCAATGCCAGATATTGCTTGGGACGGTCTGCGGCCATACGCGCACCCACGCCTGCGGCGGGAATGACGGCCCAGAAAAAAGGCAATGCAGTGCTCATGCCTAGCGCGCCAGCTGATAAAGCGTTTCACCGTCCTTGACCATGCCCAGCTCATGGCGGGCACGCTCTTCGACGGTCTCCAGACCCTTTTTCAGCTCCATGACTTCAGCATCCAGCACCCGATTGCGTTCGAGCAGGTTTTCATTCTCGGCATGTTGATCCGCGATCTGCTGGGTCAGGCTGGCCACTTGCGCCAGGCTTCCGTTGCCTACCCACAGTCGATATTGCAGACCGGCAAGTAACAGCAGCAGGACGAGAAACAACCAGTAAGGACTGCGCATTTAAATATCAGTGACCCGGTAATGAGGCGGCAGCGCCAGAAACATAGCGACCAACGGCATTAGGCCTGACAAATGCCAGGCCTAATCAGTGCAACATCGGCATGGGCCGGCACACACTGCGTGCCGGCCCTGCCGTTTTACCATCTATGGCTTAGCCGCGAAACTCTGCGCGACCGCGATACACAGCCTTGGCACCCAATTGCTCTTCGATACGCAGCAGTTGGTTGTACTTCGAGACGCGATCGGAACGGCACAGCGAGCCCGTCTTGATCTGGCCAGCCGCAGTGCCCACGGCCAGATCGGCAATGGTCGAATCTTCGGTTTCACCGGAACGGTGCGAGATCACGGCGGTGTAACCGGCGGCCTTGGCCATCTGGATGGCTTCCAGGGTTTCGGTCAGGGTACCGATCTGGTTGAACTTGATCAGGATCGAGTTGGCGATCTTCTTGTCGATGCCTTCTTTCAGGATCTTGGTATTGGTCACGAACAGGTCGTCGCCGACCAGTTGCACCTTGTCGCCGAGCTTGTCGGTGAGGATTTTCCAGCCAGCCCAGTCGGACTCGTCCAGGCCGTCTTCGATCGAGATGATCGGGTAACGGCTGGCCAGACCTGCCAGGTAGTCGGCAAAACCTGCGGCGTCGAACGACTGGCCTTCACCGGACAGGTTGTAGGTGCCGCCTTCTTCGAAGAATTCGCTGGCCGCGCAGTCAAGTGCCAGGGTCACGTCGGTGCCCAGGGTGTAACCGGCGTTGGCTACCGCTTCTGCGATGGCGCCCAGAGCGTCTTCGTTGGAAGCCAGGTTAGGGGCAAAACCGCCCTCGTCACCCACGGCAGTGTTCAGGCCACGGGCCTTCAGGACAGCCTTGAGGTGATGGAAAATCTCGGTGCCCATGCGCAGCGCGTCGGAAAAGCTCTTGGCGCCGACCGGCTGAACCATGAATTCTTGAATGTCGACGTTGTTATCAGCGTGCTCGCCACCGTTGATGATGTTCATCATCGGTACCGGCATCGAGTAGACGCCAGGGGTGCCATTGAGGTTGGCGATGTGCGCGTACAGCGGCAGATCCTGATCCTGGGCAGCGGCCTTGGCAGCGGCCAGGGACACGGCGAGGATGGCGTTGGCGCCCAGGCTGCCTTTGTTCTCGGTACCGTCGAGGGCAATCATCGCCTGGTCCAGGGCTTTCTGGTCGACCGGGTCTTTACCCAGCAGCAGATCGCGAATCGGGCCATTGATGTTGGCTACCGCTTTCAGAACGCCTTTACCCAGGTAACGGCTCTTGTCGCCATCACGCAGCTCGAGCGCTTCGCGCGAGCCGGTCGAAGCACCGGATGGCGCGCAGGCCGAACCGGTGATGCCATTGTCGAGAAGCACGTCAGCTTCGACAGTGGGGTTGCCACGGGAGTCGAGAACTTCACGACCTTTGATGTCGACGATTTTTGCCATTGTTGTGAACACTCCAAGATTGACGTAAACGACACAGCAGGGAAAAACGGGTGGCGCCCGGCCAGAAACCGGCAGGACCGGGCGCGCACTTTACCGCAGAGCCGGGCTTACGCGGTCTCTACGGGTGCAAAACTTTTCACCAGATCATCCAGTGCCTTGAGCTGGGTCAGGAACGGCTCAAGCTTGTCCAGGCGCAGGGCGCAAGGACCATCGCACTTGGCGTTGTCCGGGTCCGGGTGCGCCTCAAGAAACAACCCGGCCAGGCCTTGCGACAGACCGGCCTTGGCCAGCTCCAGTACCTGGGCGCGGCGACCGCCGGCCGAATCGGAGCGACCGCCCGGCATTTGCAGGGCATGGGTCACGTCGAAGAACACCGGGTACTCGAACTGCTTCATGATGCCGAAGCCGAGCATGTCCACTACCAGGTTGTTGTAGCCGAAGCTCGAACCGCGCTCGCAGAGGATCAACTGCTCGTTACCCGCCTCTTCGCATTTGGTCAGGATGTGCTTCATCTCCTGGGGCGCGAGGAACTGGGCTTTCTTGATGTTGATCACGGCACCGGTCTTTGCCATCGCCACGACCAGATCGGTCTGACGCGACAGAAAGGCCGGCAACTGGATGATGTCGCACACTTCGGCCACGGGAGCGGCCTGATGCGGCTCATGCACATCGGTGATCAGCGGCACATTGAAGGTGCGCTTGATCTCTTCGAAAATGCGCAAGCCCTCTTCCAGACCCGGCCCCCGATAGGAGTTGATCGACGAGCGATTAGCCTTGTCGAAACTGGCCTTGAACACGTACGGGATACCGAGTTTCTCGGTAACGCGTACGTATTGCTCGCAGATCTGCATGGCCAGGTCACGGGACTCCAGCACGTTCATGCCGCCGAACAGGACCAGCGGCTTGTCGTTGGCGATCTCGATGGAGCCTACGCGGATGATTTTCTGAGCCATGTACTTGATATCCCGAATCAGGCGTTCTTCTGATGTTGAGCCAGGGCTGCCTTGACGAAGCCGCTGAACAGCGGATGTCCGTCACGTGGCGTCGAGGTGAACTCAGGGTGGAACTGGCAGGCCACGAACCACGGATGGTCAGCCGCCTCGACCACTTCAACCAGCGCGCCGTCACCGGAGCGACCGGAGATTTTCAGGCCAGCCTCGACCAGTTGTGGCAGCAGCTTGTTGTTGACCTCGTAGCGATGACGATGGCGCTCGACGATCACATCCTTGGCGTAGCAGTCGTGCACCTTGGTGCCAGGAAGCAGTTGGCATTCCTGAGCGCCCAGACGCATGGTGCCGCCCAGGTCCGAGCTTTCGGTGCGGGTTTCGACCGCACCGGTGGCGTCTTCCCACTCGGTGATCAGGCCTACTACCGGATGCTCGACGGTACGGTCGAACTCGGTGGAGTTGGCATCTTTCCAGCCCAGCACGTTACGGGCGAACTCGATGACCGCCACTTGCATGCCCAGGCAGATGCCCAGGTAAGGGACCTTGTTTTCGCGAGCGTATTGCACCGCAGTGATCTTGCCTTCGACACCGCGCAGACCGAAGCCGCCCGGCACCAGAATGGCGTCGACGCCTTCAAGCAGGCCGGTGCCCTGGTTCTCGATGTCTTCGGAATCGATGTAGCGCAGGTTCACCTTGGTGCGGTTGGTGATACCGGCGTGGCTCATGGCCTCGATCAGCGATTTGTACGCATCGAGCAATTCCATGTACTTGCCGACCATGGCGATGGTCACTTCATGCTCCGGGTTGAGCTTGGCATCGACCACCGCTTCCCACTCGGACAGATCGGCGCCGCCGCATTGCAGGCCAAAGCGCTCGACGACGAAATCGTCCAGGCCTTGAGCGTGGAGGATGCCCGGGATCTTGTAGATGGTGTCGGCGTCTTCCAGGCCGATGACCGCACGCTCTTCAACGTTGGTGAACTGCGCGATCTTGCGACGCGACGAAACGTCGATCGGGTGATCGGAACGGCAGATCAGTACGTCAGGCTGCAGGCCGATGGAGCGCAGTTCCTTGACCGAATGCTGGGTCGGCTTGGTCTTGGTTTCGCCTGCAGTGGCGATGTACGGAACCAGGGTCAGGTGCATCAGCATGGCGCGCTTGGCGCCCACTTCGAAGCGCAGTTGACGAATGGCTTCCAGGAACGGTTGCGACTCGATGTCGCCGACCGTGCCGCCGATTTCGACCAGGGCCACGTCGGCATCGCCGGCGCCCTTGATGATCCGGCGCTTGATTTCGTCGGTGATGTGCGGGATGACCTGAATGGTCGCGCCCAGATAATCACCACGGCGCTCCTTGCGCAGCACGTGTTCGTACACACGGCCGGTGGTGAAGTTGTTGTTCTGGGTCATGGTCGTGCGGATGAACCGCTCGTAGTGGCCCAGGTCCAGGTCGGTTTCGGCGCCGTCGTGGGTGACGAACACTTCACCGTGCTGGAACGGGCTCATGGTGCCCGGGTCGACGTTGATGTAGGGGTCCAGCTTGAGCATGGTGACCTTAAGTCCCCTCGCCTCCAGGATGGCCGCCAATGAAGCCGAGGCAATGCCTTTCCCCAATGAAGAAACAACACCGCCCGTGACGAAGATGTAGCGCGTCATGAAAAACCCTAGAAGTCTGCGTTAAAGCGGTCAGAGCCGCCGGGGAAAGCGAAGGAAGGCCGAAGCCTCCGATTACCCACCAGGTTCACAGTGCACTCCTGAAACTGCTGCGTTGAAACCGACCGGCAAAAAAAGCCTGCCCATCGCGCCACACGTTAAAGATTGCCCCGTAAACACGGGTTTTGAATCGGCAACTTGGGTCAATTGGAAACCACTGACACAAGCTGTATCAAGAAGGGAGCGTAGTCTACCGGAAAGGGCCTATCAGCTCAAACATTGGTCGTTCGTCGGTGCATGCCAGTACAACCGCGCACCTTTTTCACCCACCTCGTCCAGGCCTGGCAGATTGGCCACCGCCACCAGGTGATCGCCCTGAAACAGCAGTGGCAGACGGCCGCGGACAAAACCGGGCAGTCTTTTTTCGTTGAGCAACCGCTTGAGATCGCGCTGCCCGCGGCCGGGCACGTTCATCACCTCACCGCCGTGGCGATAGCGCACTTGAAACGATCCTGGCGGCACGTGCCCTGCAAAACGCAGTACCCCATTGCCAGGCAATGCCAGCGGCTGCGACGGATCGTGCCAGTCCAACACACCGCAAGGCTCATGCAGCCAGTCACCCGCCAGCCAGAACACCTGCTCGCCGGCGCGGTGCAGTTCGCCATCGGCCAGGCGCCAGACGGGGTGCGCTGCCGGCTGCGCATCGCGCAGGTCTCTCCAGCCGGCCCAATGGTCGGTGTCCGGCAGCCGGGTCAACGGCGCCAGCCAGTGTCGCAGAGCATTGCGCTGGCGCGCCTCGGACAAACCGGCCAGCGGCGCCAGGGTCAGACACGGCAGATCAAGCCAGTGAAAAGCAGCGGCCGATGCGTCATATCGCCGCGCAGTCGTCAGGTCCTCGACCGCCCGCTCATCCAGCAATTGCTGTGCTTCGGCCAGGTGCGCCGCACTGCGCGCCAGGCTTGCCTGCGCCTGCGGCCAGCGCGCCTGCAACAGCGGCAACACCTGCGCCCGCAGAAAATTGCGCGAATAGTGAGCGTTTTGATTGCTTGGATCTTCGACCCAACTCAGCCCGTGGCGCTGCGCATAGCCCTCGAGCACCGAGCGAGAAACGCCGAGCAATGGACGCAGCAGGCTGCCCTGCCCCAGCGCCCGGCGCGGCGCCATGGCCGCCAGACCGCGTACTCCGGCACCCCGCAACAGACGAAACAACAGCGTTTCGGCCTGATCATCGCGATGCTGGGCCACAAGCAGCCATTCATCCGGCCCCAGCACGTGCGTAAACGCGGCATAGCGCGCCTGACGCGCCGCCTCTTCAAGGCTGGCGCCGCTGCGCACCTGAACCTTTTCTATGCGCAAGGGCACACCCAGCGCCGCACAGACCTGACGACAATGCTCCGGCCAGGCGTCAGCCGTCGCCTGCAGGCCGTGGTGGACATGAATGGCATGAATGGGAGGGAGTGGCTGGCGTCTTGAAAACGTGACCAGCAGGTGCAGCAGGACAGTGGAATCCAGGCCACCGGAGAACGCGACATGCAAGGCAGGCGCCGCGCCGGCCCCGGACAGCGCCTGAGCGAGCGCTGTGTGCAGCGCGTTATCGCTCATGACACTGTCCCGGGGTCATATCAGACGCCGTAGCTCATCAGGCGCTCATAACGGCGCGCCAGCAATGCAGCGCTGTCGAATTTCTTCAGCGCGGCCAGTTGACCGAGCAACTCTTCGCGGATCAGCGCAGCGGCGGCGGCTGGATCGCGATGCGCGCCACCGAGTGGCTCACCGATCACCTTGTCGACGATCCCCAGGCCTTTCAGGCGCTCGGCGGTGATGCCCATGGCTTCAGCGGCATCCGGTGCCTTTTCGGCGGTTTTCCACAGAATCGATGCGCAACCTTCAGGCGAGATCACCGCATAGGTCGAATACTGCAGCATGTTCAACTGGTCGCAAACGCCGATGGCCAGTGCGCCGCCGGAACCGCCTTCACCGATCACAGTGGCGATGATCGGGGTTTTCAGACGCGCCATCACGCGCAGGTTCCAGGCAATCGCTTCGCTCTGGTTGCGCTCTTCGGCATCGATGCCCGGGTACGCGCCCGGGGTGTCGATGAAGGTCATGATCGGCATCTTGAAGCGCTCGGCCATTTCCATCAGACGGCAGGCCTTGCGGTAGCCTTCAGGGCGCGGCATGCCGAAGTTACGGCGCACTTTCTCGCGCACTTCACGGCCTTTCTGGTGACCGATCACCATCACCGGCTGATCGTCCAGACGCGCGACACCGCCGACCAGAGCGGCGTCATCGGCAAAGTGCCGGTCGCCGTGCAACTCGTCGAACTCGGTAAAGATGTGCTCGATGTAGTCCAGGGTATAAGGACGACGCGGGTGACGCGCCATCCGGGCGATCTGCCAGCTGGTCAGGTTGCCGAAGATGCTTTCGGTAAGCGTATTGCTCTTGTCCTGCAGCCGGGAGATCTCGTCGCTGATGTTCAGCGAGTTGTCATTGCCTACCAGGCGCAGCTCTTCGATCTTGGCTTGCAAGTCAGCGATAGGCTGTTCGAAATCGAGAAAATTCGGGTTCATAGGCATCCGTCTTGGGTCGACGGCCAAGAGGCCGGCCGGTTGATCTGTAAAAGCGCCCCACCATACGGAAGGGGCGCATTCAGGTCGAGGTTAAAAATTCGGTACTTTAAGCGCTTAACGGTACTGGAGGAAGACGTTCTGCTTGCCGAACTGGTCACGCAACGCCTGAATCAGGCTGTCGGCGGGATCGATTCGCCAGCTGTCGCCAAACTGCAATATCGCCTGGGCGTCCATCCCTGTGTAGTCGAGCGTGACCGGGCAGGCACCGCGATGGCGCTTGCACAGGTCACCCAGCCAGCGCAGCCGGTCGCCCTTGAGCGCTGCGGCATCCACCGTCACGCGCAGGCTTTCGGCAAGGCCGGTGCGGGCATCTTCGATGCTCATGACGCGCTTGGCACGCAAGCGCAGACCACCGGAGAAATCATCGTTACTGACTTCACCCTCGACCACCACGATAGCATCGGTCTGCAACAGTGACTGCGCGGCGTGAAAAGCCTCGGCAAACAACGAGGCTTCGATACGCGCCGAGCGGTCATCCAGGGTGATGAAACCCATCTTGTCGCCCTTCTTGTTTTTCATCACCCGCAGGGCAATCACCAGCCCGGCCACGGTCTGCGTATCGCGGGCCGGCTTGAGGTCGATGATGCGCTGGCGGGCGAACCTGCGGATCTCGCCTTCATACTCATCGATCGGATGGCCGGTCAGGTACAGGCCCAGGGTTTCTTTCTCACCGCGAAGACGCTCCTTGAGCGTGATCTCACGGGTCTTGCGATGGTTGGCATAGACATCGGCATCTGCGGCTTCGAACAGGCCACCAAACAGGTCGCTGTGCCCGCTGTCGCGGCTGCGTGCAGTCTGCTCGGCCGACTGGATGGCTTCTTCCAGCGCGGTCAGCAACACCGAACGGTTACGGTCGATATTGGCCTGATACGCCTTGGGTTCCAGCTCGAAATACGGCCCCAGCCGGTCCAGCGCACCGCTGCGAATCAGGCCATCCAGGGTTCGCTTGTTGACCCGTTTGAGGTCGACCCGGGCGCAGAAATCGAACAGATCCTTGAACGGCCCGGCCTGACGCGCCTCGGTGATCGCTTCCACCGGCCCTTCGCCGACGCCTTTGATCGCGCCCAGGCCGTAGATGATGCGTCCGTCGTCACTGACCGTGAACTTGAACTCGGACATGTTCACATCCGGCGCATCCAGGCGCAGCTTCATGCTGCGCACTTCTTCGATCAGGGTCACGACCTTGTCGGTGTTGTGCATGTCCGCCGACAATACCGCCGCCATGAACGGCGCCGGGTAGTGCATTTTCAGCCAGGCGGTCTGGTAAGAGACCAGGCCATAGGCGGCCGAGTGAGACTTGTTGAAACCGTAACCGGCGAATTTTTCCACCAGGTCGAAAATGTTGCCCGCCAGGTCCGGCTCGATATTGTTGTTCTTGCAACCTTCGATGAAACCGCCGCGCTGCTTGGCCATTTCTTCGGGCTTTTTCTTACCCATGGCGCGGCGCAGCATGTCAGCGCCACCCAGAGTGTAGCCGGCCATGACCTGGGCAATCTGCATCACCTGTTCCTGATACAGGATGATGCCGTAGGTCGGTGCCAGCACCGGCTTGAGGCCTTCGTACTGATAATCGGGGTGCGGATACGCCAGTTCGGCGCGGCCGTGCTTACGGTTGATGAAGTCATCGACCATGCCCGATTGCAAAGGACCGGGACGAAACAGCGCCACCAGTGCGATCAAGTCTTCCAGGCAGTCGGGCTTGAGCTTTTTGATCAGCTCTTTCATGCCGCGCGATTCAAGCTGGAAAACCGCCGTGGTTTCAGCGCGCTGCAACAGCTCGTAGGTCGGCTTGTCGTCCAGCGGGATAAAGGCGATGTCCAGCGGCGCCTTGTCTTCCTTGGCCCGCTCGCGGTTGATGGTGTCCAGCGCCCAGTCGATGATCGTCAGGGTCCGCAGGCCGAGGAAGTCGAACTTCACCAGACCCGCCGCCTCGACGTCGTCCTTGTCGAACTGGGTCACCAGGCCATCACCGGCCTCGTCGCAATAAATGGGTGCAAAGTCGGTCAGCTTGGTCGGCGCGATCACCACACCACCGGCGTGTTTACCGACGTTACGCACCACGCCTTCAAGCTTGAGCGCCATCTCCCAGATTTCGGCCGCTTCTTCATCGTTCTTGAGGAAGTCGCGCAGAATCTCTTCCTGCTCGAAAGCCTTCTCGAGCGTCATGCCGACTTCGAAGGGGATCATCTTCGACAAGCGATCGGCCAGGCCGTAGGACTTGCCCTGCACCCGCGCCACGTCGCGTACCACCGCCTTGGCCGCCATGGAACCGAAGGTGATGATCTGGCTGACCGCATTGCGGCCGTATTTCTCGGCCACATATTCGATGACCCGGTCGCGACCGTCCATGCAGAAGTCGACGTCGAAGTCGGGCATCGAAACCCGCTCGGGGTTAAGAAAGCGTTCGAACAGCAGGTCGTATTCCAGCGGGTCCAGGTCGGTGATCTTCTGCACATAGGCCACCAGCGATCCGGCACCCGAACCCCGGCCCGGGCCCACTGGCACGCCGTTGCTCTTGGCCCACTGGATGAAGTCCATCACGATCAGGAAGTAACCGGGAAAGCCCATCTGGATGATGATATCCAGCTCGAAATTCAACCGGTCGACATACACCTGACGGCGTTCGTCATAGTTTTCCGAGTCTTTGGGCAGCAGTACCTGCAGGCGCTCTTCAAGGCCGTCAAAAGAGACCTTGCGAAAGTATTCGTCGATGGTCATGCCATCGGGGATCGGGAAGTTGGGCAGGAAGTGCGTGCCCAGCTTGACGTCGATGTTGCAGCGCTTGGCGATCTCGACGGTGTTTTCCAGCGCCTCGGGCAGGTCGCTGAACAGCTCAGCCATTTCTTCTGCGCTTTTGAGGTACTGCTGATCGCTGTAATTGCGCGAGCGACGCGGGTCGTCCAGCGCCCGGCCTTCGCCGATGCAGACGCGGGTTTCGTGGGCGGCAAAATCTTCTTCGCGGATAAACCGCACATCGTTGGTCGCCACCAGCGGCGCGCCATGGCGATCGGCCAGGGCGACAGCGGCATGCACATGCTCTTCGTCGTTGACCCGGTTGGTGCGCTGCAACTCGATGTAGAAGCGGTCGGGAAACACCGCCATCCATTCACGCAACAGCTGGTCGGCCTCATCGGCATTGCCGCTGAGCAGGGCCATGCCGATTTCGCCCTCCTTGGCCGCCGACAATGCGATCAGGCCTTCACTGGCCTGGGCCACCCACTCGCGCTCGATGATCACAAAACCGTTGCGCTGGCCTTCGGTGAAACCACGGGAAATCAGCTCGGTGAGGTTGCGGTAGCCCAGCGGGCTCATCACCAGCAGGCTCAGGCGGCTCAGCGGCGCATCGGCATTCTTGCCGGCCAGCCACAAGTCAGCACCGCAGATCGGCTTGATGCCCGCCCCTTGCGCCGCCTTGTAGAACTTGACCAGCGAGCACATGTTGCCCTGGTCGGTGACGGCCACCGCCGGCATGTTCATGCCCGTCAGCGCCTTGACCAGCGGCTTGACCCGGACCAGCCCGTCGACCAGGGAGTATTCAGTGTGCAGGCGCAGATGAACGAAAGAAGCCGACATGAAGATCCTATAACGCGGGAACACGAAAAACGAAGATCGGGATTGTACCCAGCCGGACCTGAAACGTCAGTCCCGCAACATCAGTCCTGAAGCAGGCTGACCGGCGCACCGGGTGCCACGGCAAGTGCCTCCCAAGCGGCGCGCACCGGGGCAAAGGAGCGCCGGTGGATGGGCGTCGGTCCCAGGCGGGCCAGCGCTTCCAGATGAACGGGCGTCGGATAGCCCTTGTGCCCGCCCATGCCGTAGCCGGGATAAATCAGCTCAAAGGCTGCCATCTCACGGTCACGGCTGACTTTGGCCAGAATCGAGGCGGCAGCGATCGCCGGCACCTTGGCATCGCCCTGCACCACCGGCGCCGACGGCACCGAGAGTTTCGGGCAGCGATTGCCATCGATCAGGGCCAGCCTTGGGGTAATGCTCAGGCCTTCGACGGCCCGCTGCATGGCCAGCATGGTGGCATGCAGAATATTCAGGCGGTCGATCTCATCGACCTCGGCTCGTGCGATGTACCAGCACAGGGCCTTCTCGCGAATTTCGTCGAACAGTTTTTCGCGCCGCGCCTCGGTGAGCTTCTTCGAGTCGTTCAAGCCAAGAATCGGCCGGGCCGGGTCGAGAATCACCGCAGCGGTGACCACCGGACCGCACAACGGGCCACGCCCGACCTCATCGACGCCGGCAACCAGTTCTTCGACGAGGGTGAAATCCAGGCCCATTTGCATTGTTCGTACACTCACAGTGAAGAAGGGCGGCCGATCAATGCCAACACGGCTTCGGCGGCCTGATTGGATGCATCGCGACGCAGCGTGCGGTGGATCGCGTCAAAGCCCTCGGTCTGCGCCTGGCCGTTATCGATCAAGGGCAGTATTTCAGCGGCCAGCGCTTCGGGCGTCGCCGCATCCTGCAGCAACTCAGGCACCAGGCCACGATCGGCCAGCAGGTTGGGCAGCGAGACATAAGGACTTTTGACCAGCCGTTTGAGAATCCAGAAGGTCAACGGCGCCATGCGATAGGCCACCACCATCGGGCGCTTGTACAGCAGCGCTTCGAGCGTCGCGGTGCCGGAGGCGATCAATACCGCGTTACACGCCGCCAATGCCAGATGCGAACCGCCGTCCAGCAGCGTGACGGGCAGGTCACGACCTTGCAGCAGTTGCTCGATCTGTACGCGCCGTTGCGGGCTGGCGCAGGGCAACACGAAACGCAACTCAGGCCGTTCGGCCAGCAGGCGCTGCGCCGCATCGAAAAACAGCGCCCCCAGGCGCCCGACTTCGCCCCCACGGCTGCCCGGCATCAACGCAACCAGCGGGCCATCACCCAGCCCCAACTGCGCCCGGGCAGCGTCGCGATCGGACTCAAGGGCGATGGTATCGGCCAGCGGGTGACCCACAAAACGTACCGGCACGCCCTTTTCTTCATAGAAGCGCGCCTCGAACGGCAGCAGGGTCAGCATCAGGTCGCAGCCTTCACGGATCTTCAACACCCGCTTCTGCCGCCAGGCCCAGACCGACGGACTGACGTAGTGCACAGTCTTGATACTGGCACGGCGCAGTTGCAGCTCGATATTGAGGGTGAAGTCCGGTGCGTCGATGCCGATGAACACATCAGGACGCTCGGCGATCAGGGTCGCTATCAGCTCCTTGCGCCGGCCCAGCAGCTCACGCAGACGGCCGAGCACCTCGACCAGGCCCATGACCGACAGACGCTCCATGGGAAAGTACGAGGCCATGCCTTCGGCTTCCATGAGCGGCCCGCCCACGCCGATAAACCGGGTATCCGGGTAGCGCGCCTTGATCGCACGCATCAGGCCGGCACCGAGGATATCGCCGGACGCTTCGCCGGCGACCAGAGCGATACACAATGAACTGGCCATGGTCAGCGGGTAATGCCGCGAGTCGAGGACTGGATCGACTGGAGAAAGATGGCCACCTCAGGAAAGGCAGCAGCCGGCTCGGCCAGCTCGACAATCGCCTGGTCGACGGTCAGCCCTTGCCGGTAAACCGTCTTGTAGGCCTTGCGCAGCGCCTGAATGGCAAGCTCCGAGAAGCCGCGACGGCGCATGCCTTCGAAATTCATGCTGCGCGCTTCGGCCGGATTACCGAATACCGTGACGAACGCAGGCACATCCTTGCCAATCGCCGTACCCATGCCGGAAAAGCTGTGGGCGCCGATATGGCAATGCTGATGCACCAGGGTGTAACCGGACAGAATCGCCCAGTCATCGACATGCACATGGCCAGCCAATGCGGTGTTGTTGACCAGAATGCAGTGATTGCCGATCACACTGTCATGGCCGATATGGGCATAAGCCATGACCAGATTGTGGTCGCCCAACGTGGTTTCAGCGCGGTCCTGAATGGTGCCGCGATGAATCGTCACCCCTTCACGAATCACGTTGTGATCACCGATCACCAGACGCGTCTCTTCACCCTTGTACTTGAGGTCAGGGGTGTCTTCACCTACCGAGGAAAACTGGTAGATCCGGTTATGACGACCGATGTACGTCGGTCCACGCACAATCACGTGAGGACCGATCACTGTACCCTCGCCAATTTCCACACCGGCTCCGATGATCGACCAGGGGCCGACCTCAACATTGTCGGCCAGTACGGCCGTCGGATCGATGATTGCGCGAGGGTCAATCAAACTCATAGTTTGCGTTCCGCACAGATGATTTCAGCGGAGCAAACCGATTTGCCGTCAACCGATGCCTTGCACTCGAACTTCCAGATCTGACGCTTGCAACTGACGAATCTGGCTTCCAGCAGCAACTGGTCACCCGGCACGACTGGCTGACGAAAACGCAGTTTGTCCGAACCTACGAAGTAGTAGAGAGTGCCATCGGCAGGCTTGGCGTCAAGCATTTTGAAGCCCAGGATACCGGCGGCCTGAGCCATGGCTTCAATGATCAGTACGCCCGGCATGATCGGATGCTGGGGAAAATGACCATTGAAGAACGGTTCGTTGACGCTGACATTCTTGTAGGCACGAATTGTCTTGCCCTCGATATCCAGCTCTACAACACGATCCACCAACAGGAAAGGGTAACGATGAGGCAGGTATTCGCGTATTTCGTTGATGTCCATCATTTCGAGGGAAAGCCTGTAGTAAAGAGTGAGAATGCGTAACGACTGCACGCACTCTTCTGCAAATCGGGCAGGCGGTCTATCGACCGTACTGACCCGATATGAAAGAGATTTCAGCCATCAGATGAATCATTGGCGTCGCGGGTCACGGTCTCGACGACTTTTTCGAGTTTTTGCAGGCGTCGAGCCATGTCATCGATCTTGCGCAAGCGCGCTGCGCTCTTGCGCCACTCGGCGGCAGGCTGCATGGCAGTGCCCGACGAATAGGAACCCGGCTCGGTGATCGAGTGGGTGACCATGGTCATGCCGGTGATGAACACCCCGTCGCAGATATCGATATGCCCGACCAGCCCCACGCCACCGGCCAACATGCAGTGCTTGCCGATTCGGGTGCTGCCGGAAATACCGACACAGGCGGCCATTGCCGTGTGATCGCCGATCTGCACGTTGTGCGCGATCTGAATCTGGTTGTCCAGCTTCACCCCGTTGCCGATCCGGGTGTCGGCCAGCGCGCCGCGGTCGATGGCGGTATTCACGCCGATCTCCACATCGTCACCGATGACCACACCGCCGATCTGGGCGATTTTCTGCCAGACGCCCTTTTCATTGGCGAAACCAAAGCCTTCACCGCCCAGTACCGCGCCGGACTGGATGACCACACGCTGGCCGATGCGCACGTCGTGATACAACGTGACACGCGATGCCAGCCAGCCGCCCTCACCGATTTCGCTGCGCGCACCGATAAAGCAATGAGCGCCGACGGTAACCCCTGCCGCAATCCGCGCGCCGCTTTCGATCACCGCATAAGGCCCCACGCTGGCGCTTGGGTCGACATGGGCATCATCGGCAACGATGGCACTTGGATGAATCCCTACAACAGCCTTGGGCTTGGGGTCGAACAGGTGCGACACCCGCGCATAAGCCAGGTAGGGATCGGGAACGAGAAGCGCGTCACCTGCATAGCTGTCGATATCGGCTGGCTTGAGCAGCACGGCCGCAGCGCAGGTTTCGGCGAGAAACTTTCGATATTGCGGGTTGGCCAGAAAACTGACTTGACCGGGCCCCGCCTCTTGCAAGGTGGCAAGCCCGGTAATGTCCTTGTCCTTGTCGCCACGCAGGGTGGCGCCCAGGAACTCGGCCAGCTGGCCGAGCTTGATGGGTGCGCTCATGATTACTTCAGCTGGTTCATGCGCTCGATGACCTGGCGAGTGACGTCATACTGAGGCTTGACGTCGATCACTGCGCCACGTTCGAACACCAGGTCGAAAGCACCTTTCTTGATGACTTCTTCAACAGCCTGGTCCAGCTTCGGCTTGAGCTGCTTGAGCATTTCGCGGTCGGCAGTGGCTTTGGCTTCGTTCAGTTCCTTGGACTGGAACTGGTAGTCACGGGCCTTTTGCTTGAACTCGAGCTCAAGACGCTCGCGCTCTGGCTGGGCCATTTTGTCGCCGCCACTGACCAGACGATCCTGGATGCCCTTGGCGCTGGTTTCTAGGCCTTTGAGCTTGGTGACTTGTGGACCGAATTTTTTCTCGGCATCCACGGCATAACGCTTGGCAGCATCGGATTCCAGCAGGGCCATCTGATAGTTCAGAACGGCGATTTTCAGGTCAGCGAAGGCCGGGGTTGCTACAAGGACAGTGGCCAGCAGTACCAATTGGGTCAACTTACGCACAAATACACTCCTACAGAATTCGTTTTCGTTTCGTAGAGTCAGACGCTTAGAACGTCTGGCCCAGGGAGAATTGGAACACTTGGGTTTCCGAATCGTTGTCCGGCTTCTTGATCGGCATCGCCAGAGCAAAGCTCAGCGGGCCAAGCGCGGTGATCCAGGTCACACCAACACCAACAGAGCTGGCCATACCGGAGAAGTCGACGCCGTTACATTCGACTTTTTCACCAGTACCGGTCCGTGTTTTGGATTCGCAGTTGGTATCGAAGACGTTACCCACGTCCCAGAACAGGGAGGTACGCAGGGAACGCTGGTCCTTGATGAATGGCAGCGGGAACATCAGCTCTACACCACCCTGTACCAGTGCGTTGCCACCGAATGGCAGCGGATCCTGATCCGGATCACGCAAGGTGCCGGGCCGTCCAGCCGGATCGTCAGCGCCTTTACTTGGTGTGCTACGCGGACCGAGCGTACTGTCCTTGAAGCCACGTACCGAGTTGAAGCCACCGGCATAGTAGTTCTCATAGAACGGCAGGCCGCTGGTAGAACCGTAACCGTCGCCAAAGCCCAGTTCAGTGTGCAGGCGCACAGTGTAGGTATCGTTGATCGGATAGAAGTACTGACCACGGTAGTCAATTTTGAAGAACGACAGGTCGCTGCCCGGCAGGGTCGCTTCGGCCACCAGGCTTTGCGAGTGACCACGGGTCGCCAGCACGCCTTTGTTCAAGGTCGACTCGGACCAGCCGATCGAACCCTTGAAGTTGGTGAAGTTGCTGCCTTCCTTGTCGATGAAGTCGAAGATTTCATCAACGGTGTAGGTACCGGTCTTGATCTTGTCCTGCTGCACGTTCAGGCCATAGGTCAGGCGCGCGGTCTCGCTGATCGGGTAACCCAGGCTGATGCCGGCGCCCATGCTGTCTACCGCGTAGCTGGCCACGTCGACGTCGAGGTCATCGTAGTCGGTGGTACGGTAGAAGGCGTTGTAACCCAGGCTCACGCCGTCCGGCGTGTAGTACGGATCGACATAGCTGAAGTTGTAGCGGGTCTGGTATTCGCTGCGGGTCAGGCCGATGCTGACCTTGTTACCGGTACCCAGGAAGTTGTTCTGGCTGATCGAGCCACCCAGGATCAGGCCTGCGCTTTGCGCAAAACCAACACTGGCGGTGATGGAACCGGAGGCCTGTTCTTCAACGGCGTAGTTCACATCGACCTGGTCGTCGGTACCCGGTACGGCAGGCGTTTCGACGTTGACTTCCTTGAAGAAGCCCAGACGGTCCAGACGCACTTTCGACTGGTCGATCAGGTAGGTCGAAGCCCAGCCACCTTCCATCTGACGCATTTCGCGACGCAGCACTTCGTCGGCCGACTTGGTGTTGCCACGGAAGTTGATGCGGTTGACGTAGGCACGCTTGCCCGGATCGACCACGAAGGTGATATCGACGGTGCGATCTTCAGCGTTCGGGGTCGGCACGCCGTTGACGTTGGCGAAGGTATAGCCTTCGTTACCCAGACGACGGGTGACCAGCTCGGAGGTGGTGGTCATGACCTTGCGCGAGAACACCTGGCCTGGCTGCACCAGCAACAGGGACTCGACCTGGTCTTCAGGCACTTTCAGGTCGCCGCTGAGCTTGACCGACTTGACGGTGTATTTTTCGCCCTCGTTGACGTTGACCGTGATGTACACGCTCTTCTTGTCAGGGGTGATAGATACCTGGGTGGAGGCAATATCCATGTTGATATAGCCGCGATCCAGGTAGTAGGAACGCAGGCGCTCAAGGTCGCCGGAGAGTTTTTCACGGGCGTACTTGTCGTCGTTCTTGAAGAACGACAGCCAGTTGGTGGTCTTGAGTTCGAACAGGTCGACCAGTTCGTCTTCAGCGAAAACGGTATTGCCCACCACGTTGATGTGCTGGATAGCGGCAACGGTGCCTTCGTTGATGTCGATCTTCAGGCCGACGCGGTTGCGTGGCTGGGGAACGACCTCGGCCTTCACCTCAGCGGAATAACGGCCCTGGGCAACGTACTGACGCTGCAGCTCGTTACGCACACCTTCGAGAGTGGCGCGCTGGAAGATTTCACCCTCGGCCAGACCCGACTGTTTCAGGCCTTTCATCAGGTCTTCAGTGGAGATCGCCTTGTTGCCTTCGATCTCGATACTGGCGACCGATGGACGCTCGACCACAGTGATGACCAGAACGTTGCCGTCACGCCCCAACTGGATGTCCTGGAAGAACCCGGTCTTGAACAGCGCACGAGTGGCTTCGACCAGACGGCCGTCATCAGCGTTCTCGCCAACGTTGAGCGGCAAGGCACCAAAGACGCTGCCGGCGGAAACCCGCTGCAGGCCATTGACTCGGATATCGGAGATGGTGAAGGACTCGGCGTGAACTTCAGCGATCATCAGTACGGCAAGAGCCGCAGTTAGCAGCAGACGTTTCATGAAGTCCTTTATTCCAACTGGCAATAAACAAACTGCCGCCTGAGGCGGCAGATTCGCAATGGAGCGAAACTTTAGAGTCGACCCAGATCGTTGACCAGTGCGAGCAACATGACGCCCACTACCAGACTGATACCAATCTGAACCCCCCAACCCTGTACCTTTTCCGAAAGAGGACGCCCACGGGCCCATTCGATCAGATAAAACAGCAAATGCCCCCCATCCAGCACTGGAATGGGCAGCAAATTGAGAACCCCCAGGCTTATGCTCAGATACGCCAGGAAGTTCAGGAAGTCACCCACGCCCGACTGGGCTGAAGCGCCCGCCACTTTAGCAATGGTTATCGGTCCACTCAAGTTTTTTACCGAGAGCTCCCCGAACAACATTTTCTTCAGCGATTCAAGGGTCAGCACACTCATGGTCCAGGTGCGCCTGAAGCCCTCGGCCACTGCCTCCAATGGCCCGTAGCTGACTTCCCGGAGCATCTCGGCCGGCCACTCGCCGCCTTTGACGCCTGCGCCCAGGTAACCGGTCGCCGCCTTACCCTCTCCACGCGCCGCCAGAGTCAACGGCACCACCACCTGGGCACCGTCGCGCTCGACGGTCACCGAAATACGCGCATCGGGTCGCTCACGCACCCAGTCGACGACCTGCTGCCACTCATTCAGCGGCTGGCTGTCCAGAGCAATCAGGCGGTCGCCCGTCTTCAGGCCTGCCTCTTGCGCAGGCCCCTTGGGATCGAGTTCGGCAAGCACCGGCGCCAGGGCCGGCCGCCACGGCTGAATACCCAGCGAGCGGATCGGGTCAGGTTCTTCTGCGCCCTTGAGCCATTCCTTGAGCACCAGCTGGTGCACGCTGTCGGCACTGGCGCCCTGCTCACGCACCGCCACATTGACCGTGCCGGTTTCGCCCAGACGGCGAACCAGTTGCAGATTGACCGCCGACCAGCCGATGGTCGGCTTGCCGTCAACGGCAACGATTTCCTGGCCAGCACTCAAGCCCGCCTGCTGCGCGATGCTGTCCGGTGCCACCGAACCGATGACCGGCTTGACCTGCTGACTGCCCAGCATCGCCAGCGCCCAGAAAAACACGATGGCCAGAAGAAAGTTGGCAATCGGGCCTGCTGCGACAATGGCAATGCGCTGATAAACGGTCTTGCGATTGAACGACTGCTCCGCCATCTCCGGCGGCACATGCCCTTCACGCTCGTCGAGCATCTTGACGTAGCCGCCCAACGGAATGGCTGCCACCACGAACTCGGTGCCCTGCTTGTCGTGCCAGCGCACCAGCGGCGTGCCGAAGCCTACCGAGAACCGCAGCACCTTGACGCCGCAGCGGCGCGCCACCCAAAAGTGGCCGAATTCGTGAAAGGTCACCAGCACACCCAGGGCCACGAGGGTCCCGAGGATCATATATAACGCGCTCATTTATCTTCTCCGGGGACCGGCATGCGAGCCGGTGTGCCAATCATTGCAGGCTTTTGTAGCCACCCCTGACGCATCACCCGACCGTCCATGGATTTTTCGCACATGATCTTATCAACAATTTTGCTCAAGCCATTGCCCGGCCAGAAGCCGTGCCCTGGCATCCATCGCAAATACTGTCTCCAGCTCATTGACCGCGACAACCGGCTCGCGCGCAAGCACTGACTCGATCAGGCTGGCAATCTGCAGATAGCCGATACGGCCATCGAGAAAAGCGGCCACCGCCACCTCATTGGCCGCATTGAGCATGGCCGGCGCACTGCCACCCGCCTCTGCCGCCTGACGCGCAAGGCGCAGGCAAGGGAAGCGCTGCTCGTCCGGCGCTTGGAAGTCCAGTTGACCAATACGAAACAGATCCAGTGGTGCTACGCCGGAATCAATACGTGCAGGCCACGCCAGGGCATTGGCAATGGGCGTGCGCATATCGGGGTTGCCCAGCTGGGCCAGGACCGATCCGTCGACATAATCGACCAGCGAGTGGATCACACTTTGCGGATGGATGACCACCTCGACCTGATCGGGGCGCGCATCGAACAGCCAGCAGGCCTCGATCAGTTCCAGCCCCTTGTTCATCATGGTGGCCGAGTCGACGGAAATCTTGCGCCCCATCGACCACACCGGATGCGCACAGGCCTGCTCCGGCGTGACGGCTTGCAATTGCTCAAGAGGGGTCTGCCGGAAAGGGCCACCGGAGGCCGTCAGCAGGATGCGCCGAACGCCTACCGCGCCCAGACCACGGGAGAAATCCTGTGGCAGGCACTGAAAGATCGCATTGTGCTCACTGTCGATCGGCAGCAATACCGCACCGCTGCGCCGCACAGCCTGCATGAACAGTGCACCCGACATGACCAGCGCTTCTTTATTGGCCAGCAACACCTTCTTTCCAGCCTCGACCGCCGCCAGGGTCGGACGCAGCCCGGCCGCCCCGACGATGGCCGCCATCACCGCATCGACTTCAGGGTGAGCGGCCACTTCACACAGACCGCCCTCCCCGACCAGCACACGGGTTTCAAGCCCGGCACTGAGCAACTGATCCTGCAACCGGCTCGCCGCCTCGGGCGCAGGCACCACGGCAAAACGCGGCCGGTGCACGACGCACAGCTGGAACAGCTCATCCAGACGCGCAAAACCGGTCAGGGCGAACACCTGATAAAGATCAGGATGACGGGCAATGACATCCAGCGTGCTCAGCCCGATGGAGCCTGTAGCCCCCAGTACCGTGATCTGTTGCGGCGTACTCACATCACACCCCAGTCAGCAGCCCACAGCAGCACTGCAAATACCGGAATGGCCGCCGTCAGGCTGTCGATACGGTCCAGCACACCGCCGTGACCGGGCAGCAGGTTACTGCTGTCCTTGACCCCGGACTGACGCTTGAACATGCTTTCGGTCAGGTCGCCGACCACGGAAATCACCACCACCACCGCTGCCGCCAGAAGCCCTGCGATGAACTGGCCGAACGACCAGTCGCGCATGACACCGACCACAAGGGTGATTACCAGGCTGACGACCAGGCCACCATAAAAACCTTCCCAGCTTTTGCCCGGGCTGACCTTGGGTGCCAGCTTGCGCTTGCCCAGTGCCTTGCCAGTGAAATAGGCGCCGATATCGGCCGCCCACACCAGCACCATCACCGACAGGATCAACCAGTTGCCCAAGGGCCATTGCTTGATCAGCACCAGGCCTTGCCAGGCCGGCAACAGGATCAGAAAGCCAATCGCCAGCTTGCACACTGCACTTGCCCAGTGATCGCTGGAGGCCGGAAAGGTCAAGACCAGCCAAGTCGCCAGCAACCACCAGATGACCGCAGCGGTCAGCACCCACGGCGCCAGACCCGGCAGCAGGTACAGCAGAAACAGCAAAACAGCGACCGTCACCGCATAGGCAATGCGCATCGACTGGCTGGCAAAGCCGGCCAGACGCGCCCATTCCCAACCACCGAGGACGACCACCAGGCCGATGAACAGGGCAAAACTTGCACCCTTGAGCAGAAAAAAACCGCCCAAGGCAATCGGCAACAGAATAAGAGCAGTGATGATCCGTTGTTTGAGCATCAGGCGCGGGCTCCGGCTTCTACCTGTTCGCTGGTCTTACCGAAGCGACGTTGGCGGGAAGCGAAATCGGCCAGCGCTGCGCGCATGGCGTCGTGTTTGAAGTCCGGCCAGAAAAGGTCGGAGAAATACAGCTCGGCGTACGCCAGCTGCCAAAGCAGGAAGTTACTGATACGACGCTCGCCGCCGGTGCGAATACACAGGTCCGGTACCGGCAGATCACCGGTGGACAGGCACGCCTGCAACAACCCCGGCGTGATGTCTTCGGGCTGCAGATGCCCGGCCTGCACTTCACGCGCCAAGCGCTGGGCAGCCTGGGCAATGTCCCATTGACCACCGTAATTGGCCGCGATCTGCAGGATGAAGCGATCGTTGCCGGCAGTACGCTGCTCGGCATCGCGCATCGCAGCCTGAAGCTCGGGATGAAAGCGGGAGCGATCACCGATGATCCGCAACGAGATGTCGTTTTCGTTCAGGCGCCGCGTCTCACGTCGCAAGGCAGTCAGAAACAACTCCATCAACGCGCCGACTTCTTCGGCCGGCCGCTGCCAGTTCTCGCTGGAGAACGCGAACAGGGTCAGCACCTCGACCTTGGCCTCGGCACACACCTCGATCACCGCACGCACCGCATCCACACCTGCCTTGTGCCCGGCAACACCGGGCAGCAGGCGCTTTTTCGCCCAGCGATTATTACCGTCCATGATAATCGCGACGTGTCGCGGCACCGAGGACAGTGCCGCTTGCTTGGTCTTTTCCATGAAAACGCCCCGAGCCTTATACGGCCATCAGGTCGGCTTCTTTCTGCTTAACAGCCACTTCGATGTCTGCCACGAACTTGTCAGTCAGCTTCTGGATATCGTCAGCCGCACGACGCTCCTCGTCCTCGCTGATTTCCTTTTCCTTGACCAGATCCTTGTACTGGCTCAGGGCATCGCGACGGATGTTGCGCACTGCAACACGAGCATCCTCAGCGGCATCACGCGCCTGCTTGGTGAAGCCCTTGCGGGTTTCCTCGGTCAGGGCCGGCATCGAGATCAGCAGCAGTTCACCCAGGTTGGTCGGGTTCAGGTTCAGGCCGGCGTTCATGATGGCCTTGTCGACGGCGCCGAGCATGTTGCGCTCGAATGCGACCACTTGCAGGGTACGAGCGTCCTTGACCGTGACGTTGGCCACTTGCCTGATCGGCGTGTCGGAACCGTAATACGGCACCATCACACCTTCAAGGATGTCCGGATGCGCCTTGCCGGTGCGGATGCGACCAAATGCATGAGCCAGGGATTCCAGGCTCTTCTGCATACGGACCTGAGCATCCTTCTTGATTTCATTGATCATTATTGAACTTCCTCGATCAGGGTTCCTTCAGCGCCACCATGCACGATATTGAGCAGGGCGCCAGGCTTGTTCATGTTGAAGACGCGCAACGGCATCTTGTGGTCGCGACACAGGCAGATGGCGGTCAGATCCATGACGCCCAGCTTGCGATCCAGCACTTCATCGTAAGACAGATGATCGAACTTCTCGGCATTGGGGTCTTTGAAAGGATCGGCGGTGTAAACGCCATCGACCTTGGTCGCCTTGAGGACAACGTCGGCATCGATTTCGATGGCTCGCAGGCAGGCCGCCGAATCGGTGGTGAAAAACGGGTTGCCGGTGCCGGCGGCGAAGATGACCACTTCCTTGGCGCTCAGATGGCGCATGGCTTTGCGACGATCATAGTGATCGGTCACACCCACCATGGAAATGGCAGACATCACGATGGCGGTAATATTGGCACGCTCCAGCGCGTCACGCATGGCCAGCGCGTTCATCACCGTGGCAAGCATGCCCATGTGATCGCCGGTGACCCGGTCCATGCCGGCAGCACTGAGCGCTGCACCGCGGAACAGGTTGCCGCCACCGATGACCAGGCCGACCTGTACACCGATACCTACCAGCTGACCCACCTCCAGCGCCATGCGATCAAGCACTTTGGGGTCGATCCCGAACTCTTCGGAGCCCATCAGGGCCTCGCCGCTAAGCTTGAGTAGAATGCGTTTATAGCGAGCCTGATGACCACTGCTCTGCTGAGCCATTGCGAATCTCTCCTGCGGCGTTACTTGATAATGAAATCCGTGCAGGCACCAAGGCCTGCGTCAACTCTAGTCCGGCACCACGCAGGCGCCAGAAAATGCTGCCTTGCAGACTGCTTTTACAAGAAAAAATTCCCTTTCTTTCTTTGACAAAGAGGCCGCGCGCTTGTGCGGGCAGCCTCTTTGACAGACGCGTGGAACCGTCTTACTTCTTGCTGGCAGCTACTTGAGCAGCAACTTCTTCAGCGAAGTTGTCGACCGGCTTCTCGATGCCTTCGCCCACTTTGAAGTAGGTGAAGGAAACGATTTCAGCACCGGCTTTCTTGGCCAGTTCACCGACCTTGATTTCCGGGTTCTTGACGAACGCTTGCTCGACCAGGCTGGCTTCGGCCAGGAACTTGGCGATACGGCCTTTGACCATGTTCTCGACGATGTTTTCCGGCTTGCCGGCAATCTTGTCGGCGTTCAGTTGCAGGAAGACACCCTTCTCGCGCTCGATCGCTTCAGCCGAAACTTCCGACGGCAGCAGGAACTCAGGGTTGCTGGCAGCAGCGTGCATGGCGATGTCTTTGGCCAGCTCGGCGTCACCGCCTTTGAGGACCACGACCACACCGATCTTGTTGCCGTGCAGGTAAGCGTTGACCACATCACCTTCAACACGCGCCAGACGACGGATGTTGACGTTTTCGCCAACCTTGGCAACCAGAGCCTGACGCTCCGATTCCTGGGCTTCGATCAGCACGGCGACGTCGGTAACCTTGTCGGCGTAGGCTTTTTCGATGCTGCTGGTAACGAAGTTCTTGAAGTCGTCCTGCAGAGCCAGGAAGTCGGTCTGCGAGTTGACTTCAATGATGACCGCAGCTTTGCCGTCTTCGGCAACCTTGACACCGATCGCGCCTTCGGCAGCGATGTTGCCGGCTTTCTTGGCGGCCTTGATGGCGCCGGAAGCACGCATGTCGTCGATTGCTTTTTCGATGTCGCCGCCGGCCTTGGTCAGCGCCTTCTTGCAATCCATCATGCCTTCGCCGGTACGCTCGCGCAGTTCTTTGACCAGCGCTGCAGTAATCTCTGCCATTTCAAAATCCTCTTGGAAAGGTCTTAAACCAAACCACCCGAACTCGCGGGTGTTCAAATTCTTGGAAAACCATCGTGGCAGTCACAGATGACAAGCAGACCGCGACCTGGACACTCGATGTTTTCCGAGGTGGCAAAAAGGGGGCCTAGCCCCCTTTTTGCGCACTGAGTCAACGCCTGGCGTTGGTTACTCAGCCTTCTACGGCAGCAGCCGGAGCTTCTTCAACGTAGACTTCGGTACCGCCGGCAACGTTGTTGCGGCCACGGATGACGGCGTCAGCCATCGAACCCATGTACAGCTGAACGGCGCGAATGGCGTCGTCGTTACCTGGAATCACGTAATCAACGCCTTCCGGGCTGCTGTTGGTATCGACGATGCCGATAACCGGGATACCCAGCTTGTTGGCTTCGGTGATTGCAATGCGCTCGTGATCAACGTCGATAACGAACAGGGCATCAGGCAGGCCGCCCATGTCCTTGATACCACCCAGGCTGCGATCCAGTTTTTCCAGATCACGGGTGCGCATCAGCGCTTCTTTCTTGGTCAGCTTGGCGAAAGTACCATCTTCAGCCTGGATTTCCAGGTCGCGCAGACGTTTGATCGACTGACGAATGGTCTTGAAGTTGGTCAGCATGCCGCCCAACCAGCGATGGTCGACGTACGGCGAACCGCAACGTGCTGCTTCCTCGGAAACGATCTTGCCGACGGAACGCTTGGTGCCGACGAACAGGATCTTGTTCTTGCCCGACGCCAGACGCTCAACGAAAGTCAGTGCTTCGTTGAACAGTGGCAGGGTTTTTTCGAGGTTGATGATGTGAATCTTGTTGCGCGCGCCGAAAATGTACTTGCCCATTTTCGGGTTCCAGTAACGGGTCTGGTGGCCGAAGTGCACACCGGCCTTCAGCATATCGCGCATATTGACTTGGGACATGATAGTTCCTTGATAAGTCGGGTTAGGCCTCCACGCATCCCAATGACCAACCAGAGGCATTGCCCAAGGCACCCAGGTCATCGTGTCGATACGTGTGTGGGTTTATGCCCTGCAGGCTAGCCCTGCAAAGCGGCGCACTTTATATCACAAAAGCCTGACAAACAAAACCGCCCGATGCGCCCGCCTTTCACAACCCGCAGCAACCTGCCTGCAAGCCCATCGCCACTGCCCGCCCGGCGGTCTGGTAGAATGGCCGTTTTCCGTATTTTCAAGCCGCACGCGGCTTCCTGAGAGAGCCTGTATGACCATCAGCATCAAAAACCACGAAGACATCGAAAAGATGCGGATCGCCGGACGCCTGGCCGCCGATGTACTGGACATGATCGAACCCTACGTGAAGCCCGGCGTCACCACCGATGAGCTGAACACCCTGTGCCACGACTATATCGTCAACGTCCAACAGGCCATCCCTGCGCCGCTCAACTATAAAGGCTTCCCCAAGTCGATCTGCACCTCGATCAACCACGTGGTGTGCCACGGCATCCCCAGCGACAAGAAGCTCAAGAAAGGCGATGCGCTGAACATCGACATCACCGTCATCAAGGACGGTTACTACGGCGACACCAGCAAGATGTTCCACGTTGGCCCGGTTGCACCCTGGGTAGAGCGCCTGTCGCGCATCACCCAGGAATGCCTCTATAAAGGTATCGAAGTCGTTCGCCCCGGCGCACGCCTGGGCGACATTGGCGCAGTGATCCAGCAGCACGCCGAGAAAAACGGCCTGTCTGTGGTAGAAGATTTCTGTGGCCACGGCATCGGCACGGTCTTTCACGAAGAACCGCAGGTGCTGCATTATGGCGTGGCCGGTACCGGTATCGAGCTGCTGGAAGGCATGACCTTCACCATCGAACCGATGATCAACCAGGGCCGTGCCGGCACCAAGTTACTGGCCGATGGCTGGACCGCCGTGACCAAGGACCACAAGCTGTCGGCCCAGTGGGAACACACCCTGCTGGTCACCGCCACCGGCTACGAAATCTTCACCTTGCGCGCCGACGACACCATCCCGCGCACCAACGCAGGTTGATTCACGCCGTTTATTTGCCGACAACCCAGAAGGAAAGCAGTTGCCATGCCGCAGGTGGATCCTGATTTGTTCGATCGCGGCCAGTTCCAGGCCGAACTGGCCTTGAAGGCCAGCCCTATTGCCGCCTTCAAGAAAGCCATCCGTCACGCACGCGATGTGCTTGACCAGCGTTTTCGCTCGGGCCGCGACATCCGCCGCCTGATCGAAGACCGCGCCTGGTTCGTCGACAATATCCTGCAGCAGGCCTGGAGCCAGTTCGACTGGAGCCAGCAAGCCGACATCGCCCTGCTGGCCGTCGGTGGCTACGGGCGTGGCGAGCTGCATCCTTATTCGGACATCGATCTGCTGATCCTGCTCGACAACGACGATCACGAGCTGTTTCGCGATTCCATCGAGCGCTTTCTGACCCTGCTCTGGGACATCGGCCTGGAAGTCGGGCAAAGCGTGCGCTCGGTGAACGAGTGCGCCATCGAGGCCCAGGCCGACCTGACGGTGATCACCAACCTGATGGAAAGCCGCACGATTTCCGGCCCCGAGCCGCTGCGCCAGCGCATGCTCGAAGTCACCAGCACCCGGAACATGTGGCCGAGCAAGGACTTCTTTCTGGCCAAGCGCGCCGAACAGCGCGCCCGGCACCACAAGTACAACGACACCGAGTACAACCTGGAGCCCAACGTCAAAGGCTCGCCGGGCGGCCTGCGCGACATCCAGACCATCCTCTGGGTCGCCCGCCGCCAGTACGGCACGCTGAACCTGCACGCGCTGGCCGGCGAAGGCTTTCTGCTTGAAAGCGAGAACAACCTGCTGGCCTCCTCCCAGGAGTTTCTCTGGAAGGTGCGCTATGCCCTGCACATGCTGGCCGGCCGCGCCGAAGACCGGCTGCTGTTCGATCACCAGCGCACCATCGCCGCCTTGCTGGGCTATGAGGACAGCGACGCCAAGCGCGCCATCGAACGCTTCATGCAGAAGTACTACCGCGTGGTCATGAGCATCGCCCAGTTGAGCGACCTGATCATTCAGCATTTCGAAGAGGTGATCCTCAGCGACGACGACGGCAGCACCCAGCCGATCAATTCGCGCTTCCAGCTGCATGACGGCTATATAGAAGCGACCAACCCCAACGTCTTCAAGCGCACGCCGTTCGCCATTATCGAAATCTTCGTGCTGATGGCCCAGCGCCCGGAAATCAAGGGTGTGCGCGCCAACACCATTCGCCTGTTGCGCGAGCACCGGCACCTGATCAACGACGATTTCCGCAACGATATTCGCAACACCAGCCTGTTCATCGAGCTGTTCAAGTGCGAGATCGGCATCCACCGCAACCTGCGGCGCATGAACCGCTACGGCATTCTGGGCCTGTACCTGCCAGAGTTCGGGCACATCGTCGGGCAGATGCAGCACGACCTGTTCCACATCTACACCGTGGATGCGCACACGCTCAACCTGATCAAGCACCTGCGCAAGCTGCAGTACACCGAGGTGTCGGAGAAATTTCCGCTGGCCAGCAAGATCATGGCGCGGCTGCCCAAGCCGGAGCTTATCTACCTGGCCGGGCTGTACCACGACATCGGCAAGGGCCGTGGTGGCGACCACTCGGAGCTGGGCGCGGTAGATGCCGAGGCCTTTGGCAACCGTCATCAGTTGCCCAAGTGGGACACCCGCCTGATCGTCTGGCTGGTCAGCCACCACCTGGTGATGTCGACCACCGCGCAACGCAAGGACCTCTCCGACCCGCAGGTCATCCATGACTTTGCGCTGTTCGTCGGTGACGAAGTGCACCTGGACTACCTGTATGTGCTGACCGTCGCCGACATCAACGCGACCAACCCGACGCTGTGGAACTCCTGGCGCGCCAGCCTGCTGCGCCAGCTCTACACCGAGACCAAGCGTGCCTTGCGCCGCGGCCTGGAGAATCCGGTCGACCGCGAAGAGCAGATCCGCCGCACACAGACCGCCGCCCTGGATATTCTGGTGCGCAACGGCACCGACCCGGACGATGTCGAGCAATTGTGGTCGGGCCTGGGTGATGACTATTTCCTGCGCCACACCGCAGGCGATGTGGCCTGGCACAGCGATGCGATTCTCCAGCAACCGGCCGACGGCGGCCCGCTGGTGCTGATCAAGGAAACCACCCAGCGCGAATTCGAAGGCGCCACGCAGATCTTCGTCTACGCCCCGGACCAGCATGACTTCTTTGCCGTGACCGTGGCAGCCATGGACCAGTTGAACCTCAACATTCATGACGCACGAATCATCACCTCCAGCAGCCGCTTCACCCTCGACACCTATGTGGTGCTCGACAGCGATGGCGGCTCGATCGGCAACAACCCCGAGCGCATCGAAGAGATCCGCCGCGGCCTGACCGACGCGCTGCGCAACCCCGACGACTACCCGACCATCATCAAACGCCGGGTGCCGCGCCAGCTCAAGCATTTTGCCTTTGCACCGCAGGTCACTATCCACAACGATGCCCAACGCCCGGTCACCGTACTGGAGCTGCTGGCACCGGACCGTCCCGGCCTGCTGGCGCGGATCGGCAAGATCTTCCTGGAGTTCGACCTGTCGCTGCAAAACGCCAAGATTGCCACGCTCGGCGAACGGGTCGAGGACGTTTTTTTCATCACCGACGCCCACAACCAGCCGCTGTCCGACCCGCAACTGTGCCTGCGCCTGCAAGAAGCAATCGCCGAGCAATTGAGCGTCACCAGCGAGCCCACCGTGGGCTTTCGACTCAGCATCTGATTCGATGGCGCCCGCAAGACGGGCGCCCTGCACTTTGCCTTGGGACATTTGCACCATGAACAACGCCATGCAACTGCTTCAGCCCTACCCGTTCGAAAAGCTGCGCGCCCTGCTCGGCAGCGTGACGCCCAACCCGGACAAACGCCCGATTGCCCTGTCGATCGGCGAACCCAAGCATAAGTCGCCGGCGTTCGTTGCCCAGGCCCTGGCCGACAGCCTCGACCAGATGGCCGTGTACCCGACCACGCTGGGCATCCCGGCACTGCGCGAAGCCATCGGCCACTGGTGCGAGCGGCGCTTTGGCGTCCCTGAAGGCTGGATTGATCCTGCGCGCAACGTGCTGCCGGTCAACGGCACCCGCGAAGCCCTGTTCGCCTTCACCCAGACCGTGGTCAACCGTGAAGACAACGGCCTGGTAATCAGCCCGAACCCGTTCTATCAGATCTACGAAGGCGCGGCCCTGCTCGCCGGTGCCCAGCCGCACTACTTGCCGTGCCTGAGCGAAAACGGCTTCAACCCGGATTTCGATGCGGTATCGCCAGAGGTCTGGCAGCGCTGCCAGATCCTGTTCCTGTGCTCGCCCGGCAACCCGACCGGCGCACTGGTGCCGCTTGAAACCCTGAAAAAGCTGATCGCGCTGGCCGACCAATACGATTTCGTGATTGCCAGCGACGAGTGCTACAGCGAGCTGTACTTCGACGAAGAGACGCCACCGCCAGGCTTGCTGACCGCTTGCGTGGAACTTGGCCGTAAGGATTTCAAGCGCTGCGTGGTGTTCCACAGCCTCTCCAAGCGCTCCAACCTGCCAGGCCTGCGTTCCGGCTTTGTGGCCGGTGATGCCGAGATTCTCAAGGCATTTTTGCTGTACCGCACCTACCACGGTTGCGCCATGCCGGTCCAAACCCAACTGGCCAGCATCGCGGCCTGGAACGACGAAGCCCACGTACTCGCCAACCGCGACCTGTACCGCGAGAAGTTCGATGCCGTGCTGGATATCCTGGGTCCTGTGCTGGATGTACAACGCCCCGATGGCAGCTTCTACCTGTGGCCCAACGTCGGCGGCGACGATGCGGTGTTCTGCCGTGACCTGTACACCGAACAGCACGTGACCGTTGTGCCCGGCTCGTACCTGTCACGTGAAGTCGACGGCTTCAACCCCGGTGCCGGCCGTGTACGCCTGGCCCTGGTCGCGCCGCTGGCCGAATGCATTGAAGCGGCCGAGCGCATCCGGGCATTCGTCACCCGCTGATCCATGGACTGCTGCCCGGCCATTCCCATAGGGCGCGCGCCATACTGCTGTACCCGGATTGTCCGACAGATGTCGAGACGAGCCGGGCACAGCGGCGTTTGCCATGGCATAATCCCCGGCTGTTTTCAGCGATGCATGGGAAGTTCTGGCAATGGGAAATACCACCAACGGCAGCAACATCATTCGTCTTTATGGCATCAAAGCCTGTGACACGATGAAAAAGGCCCGTACATGGCTCGATGAACATGCCGTGAGCCATGAGTTTCATGATTACAAGACCCAGGGCATCGACCGTGAACACCTGACGCAGTGGTGTGACGAACACGGTTGGCAAGTGGTCCTGAACCGCGCCGGTACGACGTTTCGCAAGCTTGACGAGGCGCAGAAAGCCGACCTCGACCAGGCAAAGGCAGTCGAACTGATGCTGGCGCAACCGTCGATGATCAAGCGCCCGGTGCTCGATCTCGGTAACCGAACCCTGATTGGCTTCAAACCAGAATTGTATGCGGCGGCGTTGCAGTAAGCCCAAGCGCTACTGACACCCCCGACCACCAAGAGGAATCTGCATGTCCACCACCCTGTTCAGCCTGGCCTTCGGCGTCGGCACTCAAAACCGTCAAGGCACCTGGCTGGAAGTGTTCTACGCGCAACCGCTGATCAATCCGTCGGCCGAACTGGTCGCCGCCGTCACTCCGCTGCTGGGCTATACCGGCGGCAACCAGGCGATCACCTTCACCACCGACCTGGCATCGAAACTGGCCGACGCACTCAAGTCTGTCGATGCAGCCCAGGCCGCGTTGCTGACCCGTCTGGCTGAAAGCCACAAGCCGCTGGTCGCCACCCTGCTGGCCGAAGATGCAGCCCTGACCTCGACACCCGAGGCGTACCTCAAGCTGCACCTGCTGTCGCACCGCCTGGCCAAGCCGCACGGCCTGAGCCTGGCCGGCATCTTCCCGCTGCTACCGAACGTGGCCTGGACCAGCGCCGGTGCCGTAGACCTGAGCGAGCTGGCCGAGCGTCAACTTGAAGCACGCCTGAAGGGCGAGCTGCTGGAAGTCTTCTCGGTCGACAAATTCCCGAAAATGACCGATTACGTCGTGCCGAGCGGCGTGCGTATCGCTGACAGCGCCCGTGTGCGTCTGGGCGCTTACATTGGCGAAGGCACCACCGTGATGCACGAAGGTTTCGTCAACTTCAACGGCGGCACCGAAGGCCCGGGCATGATCGAAGGCCGCGTTTCGGCGGGTGTATTCGTCGGCAAGGGTTCGGACCTGGGCGGCGGCTGCTCGACCATGGGCACCCTGTCCGGTGGCGGCAACATCGTCATCAAGGTCGGTGAAGGCTGCCTGATCGGCGCCAACGCCGGTATCGGCATCCCGCTGGGCGATCGCAACACCGTCGAGTCGGGCCTGTATGTCACCGCCGGCACCAAAGTGGCACTGCTCGACGAAAACAACGAGCTGGTGCGCATCGTCAAGGCCCGCGACCTGGCCGGTCAGGCCGACCTGCTGTTCCGCCGCAACTCGCAGACAGGCGCGGTGGAATGCAAGACCCACAAGTCGGCCATCGAGCTGAACGAAGCACTGCACGCTCACAACTGATGTTGTCGGCGGCGCCTGCCTTGCGGCTTGACCCCGCTGGGCAGGCGCCGACTGACCGAGCCGGATGGACCAATGCCCCTCATTTCTCCCTGGCGCGCGGACTTTCCAGCCCTCGACGCTCTGCAACGGCAAGGCCAGACCTATCTGGACAGTGCCGCCACCACGCAAAAGCCAAGGGCCTTGCTTGATGCCCTGAACCACTATTACTTGAGCGGTGCCGCCAATGTGCACCGTGCCCAGCACTTGCCCGGCGCGCATGCCACCCAGGCGTTCGAAGCCTCGCGGCATACGGTCGGCCAATGGCTGAACGTCGGTGAATCCGGGCAGATCATCTTCACTCACGGCGCCACCTCGGCCCTCAATTTGCTGGCCTACGGTCTGCAAGAGCGCTTTGCCGAGGGCGACGAGATCGTCATCAGCGCCCTGGAACACCACGCCAACCTGTTGCCCTGGCAACAACTGGCACGCCGGCGCAAGCTGCGTCTGGTCGTACTGCCGCTGGACAGTACCGGCCTGATCGATCTGGACGCCGCTGCCAGCCTGATCGGCCCGCGTACCCGTTTGCTGGCGGTCAGCCAGTTCTCCAATGTGCTTGGCGCCTGGCAGCCGCTGACCCGCCTGCTGGCGCTGGCCCGCGCACAAGGCGCGCTGACCGTGGTCGACGGCGCGCAAGGCGTGGTTCACGGCCGTCACGATGTACAGGCGCTGGGCTGCGATTTCTATGTGTTCTCCAGCCACAAGCTGTATGGCCCTGAAGGGCTGGGCGTGCTGTTTGGCCGCACTGAGGCGCTGGCGCAGCTTGATCACTGGCAGTTCGGCGGTGAGATGGTGCTGACTGCCGACTACCACCACGCCGAATTTCGCCCTGCCCCCTTGGGTTTTGAAGCCGGCACGCCGCCGATTGCCAGCGTCATTGGCCTGGGCGCGACCCTTGAATACCTCGGCAGCCTCGACCAGCAGGCGCTGGGCGTTCATGAAGCGCGCCTGCATCAACGTCTGCTTGAAGGCCTGCAGCAACGCGAGCAGGTACGCGTGCTCGGTGCGCCGGAGCTGGCGCTGGTCAGTTTCGTGGTTGAGGGCGTACACCATGCCGATCTGGCGCACCTGTTGACCGAACAAGGCATTGCCGTGCGCGCCGGTCATCATTGCGCGATGCCATTGCTCAAGAGCCTCGGCTTGCCGGGTGCGATCCGCGTTTCGCTGGGGCTGTACAACGACTCCGACGACTTGCTGCGTTTCTTCAGCGCGCTGGATCAGGGCCTGGAGCTGCTGGCATGAATCTGACCGCCGAGGCCCAGGCTGCGCTGGACGCATTTGCCCAGGCCCAGGGCTGGGAGCAACGCGCGCGCCTGCTGATGCAATGGGGCGAGCGCCTGCCAGCCTTGAGTGACGCAGAAAAGTCCGACGAGCATCGGGTGCATGGCTGCGAAAGTCAGGTGTGGCTATTGGCCGAGGTTGACGACGGCCGCTGGCAGTTTCGGGCCAGCAGCGATGCCCGGCTGCTGCGCGGCCTGCTGGCGGTGCTGCTGGTGCGGATCAACGACCTGCCGGCGCAAGCGCTGCAACAGATCGACCTGGTCGACTGGTTCGAACGCCTGGGCTTGAGCCGTCAGCTTTCGCCGTCGCGCAGCAACGGCCTTAACGCGGTGTTGCAACGCATGCGCGAGCTGGCTCAGGCCTGAGTCGAATCGGCATCAGCCTGAACAGGTTCTGCCTTGACCCGCTCCGAAGGCCGGCGCGCGCCGGCCACCAGTTTGTCTACCGCACGGCTGGCCGCGACCATGCCGAAGGTCGCGGTAACCATCATCACCGCACCAAAGCCGCCGGCGCAGTCCAGCCGCACACCTTCACCGACAAAGGTCTTGCTCTGGCACACGCTGCCGTCGGGCATCGGGTAGCGCAGCTGCTCACTGGAAAACACGCAAGGCACGCTGTAACTACGATTGGGCGTGCGTGAAAAACCGTATTCGCGGCGCAGGGTCGAGCGCACCTTGGCCGCCAGCGGATCGTTGAACGTGCGGTTGAGGTCGGCTACCTGAATCTGGGTCGGGTCGATTTGCCCGCCGGCGCCGCCGGTGGTCACCAACTGGATCTTGCGCCGACGGCACCAGGCAATCAGCGCCGCCTTGGCCTTGACGCTGTCGATGCAGTCGACAACGAAGTCCAGTTCGGCAGTGATGTATTCGGCCAGGGTATCGGCGGTGACAAAGTCGGCCACCGCATGCACCACGCACTCAGGGTTGATGGCGCGAATGCGCTCGGCCATGACCTCGACCTTGCTGCGCCCTACGGTGCCGTCCAGCGCATGCAACTGGCGGTTGACGTTGCTGACACAGACATCGTCCAGATCGAACAGCGAGATTTCGCCGACCCCGGAACGGGCCAGCGACTCGGCGACCCAGGAGCCCACGCCGCCGATGCCGATTACCGCCACATGGGCGCTACGCAGGCGCGCCAGCCCCTCATTGCCGTATAAACGTGCGATACCGGCGAACCGTGGATCTGCTGTACTCATGTGCCTGCCCTCAAAAACCGGCGCGCATTATAGGCTGTGATGACAGGCGCGGCATCCGTCTTTGCTTTAAGATACCCGCCTTTTCGCCTTGCGCCCTGTTACCGGAGTTCTGTTCATGACGGCCCCAGCCGAGCTTTCGCCCACTCTTCAACTGGCTTGCGACCTGATCCGCCGCCCGTCGGTCACCCCGATCGACGCCGATTGTCAGGCTGTGATGATGCGCCGCCTGGGCGCGGTCGGTTTCAAGCTTGAACCGATGCGCATCGAAGACGTGGACAACTTCTGGGCCACTCATGGCAACGGCGACGGCCCGGTGCTGTGCTTTGCCGGGCACACCGACGTGGTGCCGACCGGCCCCGTGCAAGCCTGGCAGAACGACCCGTTCGAGGCGTCGATCGACGAACACGGCATGCTCTGCGGGCGCGGCGCGGCGGACATGAAGGGCAGCCTGGCGTCGATGGTCGTGGCGGTCGAGCGCTTTGTCGGTGACTACCCGGACCACAAGGGCTCGGTGGCGTTTTTGATCACCAGCGACGAAGAAGGCCCGGCGCACCACGGCACCAAGGCCGTCGTCGAGCGTCTGGCCGCGCGCAAGGAGCGTCTGGACTGGTGCATCGTCGGCGAGCCGTCGAGCACCACGCTGGTCGGCGATGTGGTCAAGAACGGTCGTCGCGGCTCGCTGGGCGCCACCCTCACCGTGCGCGGCAAGCAAGGCCATGTTGCTTACCCGCACCTGGCCCGTAACCCGATTCACCTGGCCGCTGCGGCACTGGCGGAACTGGCCGCCGAGCACTGGGATGAAGGCAATGATTTCTTCCCGCCCACCAGCTTCCAGATTTCCAACCTCAATTCCGGCACAGGTGCGACCAATGTGATCCCCGGCGATCTGGTGGCGGTGTTCAACTTCCGCTTCTCGACCGAATCGACGGTTGAAGGCCTCAAGCAGCGCGTCGCGACGATTCTGGACAAGCACGGCCTGGACTGGCACATCGACTGGGCGCTGTCGGGCCTGCCGTTCCTCACCGAGCCGGGCGCACTGCTCGACGCGGTGTCAGCGAGCATTCGCCAGGTCACCGGCCGTGAAACCCAGGCCTCGACCAGCGGCGGCACCTCCGACGGGCGCTTTATCGCCACCCTCGGCACCCAGGTTGTCGAACTGGGCCCGGTCAACGCCACCATTCATCAGGTCGACGAGCGCATTCTGGCCAGCGATCTGGATGTGCTGACCGAGATTTACTACCAGACCCTGGTCAAGTTGCTCGCCTGATGCTGACCTGTCCAATCTGTTCAGCCCCCTTGAGCGCCGTCGAGCATGGCGTCGCGTGCCCGGCCAATCATCGCTTCGACCGCGCGCGCCAGGGTTACCTGAACCTGCTGCCGGTGCAGCATAAAAACAGCCGCGACCCGGGCGATAACCAGGCCATGGTCGAGGCGCGGCGGCGCTTTCTCGACGCCGGGCATTACGCCCCGGTGGCCCGGCGCCTGGCGGAGCTGGCTGCCGAACGTAGCCCCAAACGCTGGCTGGACATCGGCTGTGGCGAGGGCTACTACACCGCCCAACTGGCCGAAGCGCTGCCCAAGGCCGACGGCTATGCGCTGGATATTTCTCGCGAGGCGGTCAAGCGTGCCTGTCGGCGCGATCCGGCGCTGACCTGGCTGGTCGCAAGCATGGCGCGCATTCCATTGCCCGATGCCAGCTGTCAGTTTCTCGCCAGCGTGTTCAGCCCGCTGGACTGGACCGAGGCCAGGCGCCTGCTGACACCCGGTGGCGGCCTGATGCGAGTTGGCCCGACCAGCGGCCACCTGATGGAAATGCGCGAAAAGCTCTACGACGAAGTGCGCGACTACGCCGACGACAAGCACCTGGCCCTGGTGCCAGCAGGTATGGAGCTTGCGCACAGCGAAACCCTGACCTACACCCTCAAGCTGATCGACAACCAGTCCCGCGCCGACCTGCTGGCCATGACGCCTCACGGCTGGCGCGCCAGTGCCGAGCGGCGCACAGCGGTCATCGAGTACCCGGGGCCGTTCAAGGTCACTGTATCCATGCGCTACGATTATTTCGTCCTGCGTTAAGCACTTATTCGAGGCCATCATGCGTCAACCCGATATCGAGATTTACCTCAAGGACGAAGACGTCGACCACAAGGCAATCACTGCCTGGCTGAGCGTGGCCCTGGGCCCGTGCAGCGAATGGAAGCAACGCGGCCAGACCTGGAAATGCACCGCAGGCAACGTGCCGGTGACCTGGCTGCCCAAGGCGGTCGGCAAGTGGAACAGCCTGTACCTTGAAAGCGAACAGACACCGTGGGACGACGACATTGCCTGCGCGCGCGCCGCCTTTGCCGCACTGGGTGTCGAGGTGCGCTGCGCACCGGGCACCTGGGTCGAGGAAGAAGGCGAAGACGACGCCGACCGCTGGATTCGCGTGAGCGAAGATGGCGAGCAAGAGATCGTCTGGCGCACTTCGTAACCCTCCCTGCACTGCAGGATTGCCGCACGGCGATCCTGCGGATACGGAACATTCCTACGCTCTACGACACCAATAGACGACACCGGCCCTTTTGCCGTTCTCAGGCAGATACGGCACACTGCCGCCCGAGCCCTCTATTCAGCAGAACTGTATGACTCGTTCCCCCCTGCGTCGCTTTGTGTTCGGTGCCCTGCGCCGCTTGCTGTACCTCTGGGTTCGCTCCGAAACCATCAATCAGTCGTCTCTGGGCCTGGATCTGGATCGCAGCAAGCCGGTGTTCTATGCCTTGCAATCGCCGTCGCTGAGCGATCTGGCAGTGATCGACCGCGAATGCAGCAAGGTCGGGCTGCCGCGCCCGGTATTGCCGGTGGCGCTGGGTGAGTTGCTGGAGCCGGCAGGTTTTTTCTACCTGACCCCGGAACCCGACTGGCTGGGCCGCCATGACAAGCGCGGCGCGCCGCCCACGCTGGAGCGGCTGATGACGACCCTCGGCGAGCATCCCGGCCTTGACGCACAGGTCATTCCGGTCAGCGTGTTCTGGGGCCAGTCGCCGGATCGTGAGTCCAGCGCCTGGAAACTGCTGTTCGCCGACAGCTGGGCCGTCACCGGACGCCTGCGGCGGCTGGTCACCATCCTGATTCTGGGACGCAAGACCCGCGTGCAGTTCTCCGCGCCCATCCACCTGCGCGACCTGCTCAACCAGAACAAGGGCCCGGCACTGACCCTGCGCATGACCCAACGCCTGTTGCGCGTGCACTTTCGCAACCTCAAGAGCGCGGTCATCGGTCCGGACGTCTCGCACCGACGTAACCTGGTCAAGGACCTGCTGCAGGAGCCGCTGGTCATCGAGGCAATCAACGAGGCCGCCGAACGCGACAATATTTCCAGGGAAAAAGCCCGCGCTCAGGCGCAGAGCTACGCCAACGAAATCGCCTCGGACTACACCTACACGGTGATCCGCTTCATGGAAGTGGTGCTGAGCTGGTTCTGGAACAAGATTTACGACGGCATCAAGGTCAGCCACATCGAGAACGTGCAAAAGGTCGCGCCGGGCCACGAAGTGGTTTACGTGCCCTGCCACCGCAGCCACATCGACTACCTGCTGCTGTCGTACCTGCTGTTTCGCAACGGCCTGACCCCACCGCACATCGCCGCCGGCATCAACCTCAACATGCCGGTGGTCGGCGGCCTGCTGCGCCGGGGCGGTGCGTTTTTCATGCGCCGCACCTTCAAGGGCAACCCGCTGTACACCGCCGTGTTCAACGAATACATGCATACCCTGTTCAGCAAGGGCTTCCCGGTCGAGTACTTCGTCGAAGGCGGACGCTCGCGCACCGGGCGCATGCTGCAACCCAAGACCGGGATGCTGGCCATCACCCTGCGCAGCTTTTTGCGCAATTCACGCATGCCGATCGTCTTCATCCCGGTGTACATCGGCTATGAGCGGGTACTCGAAGGCCGCACCTACCTGGGCGAGCTGCGTGGCGCGACCAAGAAGAAAGAGTCGGTGTTCGACCTGTTCAAGGTGTTCAGCGCCTTGAAAAAGCGCTTCGGCGAAGTCGCGGTCAACTTTGGTGAACCGCTGCACCTGGACGACTTTCTCGACCGCGAGCAACCCGACTGGCGCCAGCAGGCGCTGGCACCGCAGGACCGCCCGGAATGGCTGAACGCGACCACCCACCGGCTGGCCGATCAGGTGGCCCAGCGCCTCAATGCGGCGGCGGCCATCAACCCGGTCAACCTGGTCGCGCTGGCGCTGCTCTCGACCCCGCGCCTGGCGCTGGATGACCAGGCGCTGGAACGCACGCTCGACCTGTTCCTGAGCCTGCTGCGCCAGGTGCCGTACTCGCCGCACATCACCTTGCCCGCAGGCGACGGCAAGGCGCTGATCGCCCATGTCAGAAGCATGGAGCTGCTGTCCGAACAGAAAGACGCGCTGGGCCGTATCTACTATCTGGACGAGCAGAATGCCGTCCTGATGACCTACTACCGCAACAACGTGCTGCACATCTTCGCCCTGCCCTCGCTGCTGGCGTGCTTCTTCCAGAGCTGGTCGCGCATGAGCCGCGAGCTGATCTTCCGTTATGTGCGCGCCCTGTACCCGTTCCTGCAATCGGAGCTGTTCATCCGCTGGCCGCTGGAAGAGCTGGACGAGGTCATCGAGCAGTGGCTGGAGGCCTTCGTGTCCCAAGGCCTGCTGCGCCTGGAAAACGACGTGTACTTGCGTCCGGAGCCCAGCTCGCGCGAGTTCGTGCAACTGAGCCTGCTGTCCAAGCCGATTACCCAGACCCTGCAACGCTTCTACATGGCGATCGCCTTGCTGCTCAATAACGGCCAGCACAGCCTCAGCGCCGAAGAGCTCGAAGACCTGTGCACGGTCATGGCCCAGCGCCTGTCGATCCTGCATGGCCTGAATGCCCCGGAATTTTTTGACAAGAGCCTGTTCCGCCACTTCATCCAGACGCTGCTCGACCTGGGCGTATTGCGCAAGGATGGCAACGGCAAGCTCAGTTACCACCCGTTGCTCGGTGAACTGGCCGAGGGCGCTGCAAAGCGCGTACTGACCGCCGAGATCCGCCTGTCGATTCGTCAGGTGACCTCGCACGGCAATGGCGATGAACCCGCCAAGGAGACACTTGTATGAAAACCCTGCCCGTGATCGCACTGGCCAGCTTGCTGGCCGCCTGTTCAACCTCGAACGCCCCCGTGGCCAGCCTCGACGGTGAAGTGTTCTATCTGCAACGCATGGCTTTGCCGCCCTCGGCCACCCTCAGCGTCAGCCTGCAAGACGTCTCCCTTGCCGATGCCCCGGCCCTGGTTCTGGCGCAGCAAAGCGCTCAGATCAACGGCCAGGTGCCGTTCAAGCTGAGCTATCAGCCGGAGCAGATTCTGCCCGGCCATCGCTATGCCGTCAGCGCACGCATCGAGGATGGCGGGCGCCTGCTGTTCATCAATACCGAGCAGCACAGCGTCAAGCTTGACGGCAGCGACGTGCAACCGCTGCGCATCCGCGTCAACCCGGCGCATCCCTGATATTCTGCGCAGGCACTGTTCAGACACCCTTATTGCAAAAGGAAACTGCCATGTTTCGCCCCTCGTTTACCCTTGCCGGCCTGTGCGCGGGCCTGTTGCTGTCGGCCAATGTCTTTGCCCTGTCGTTGAGCGACCTGAGCCAGTCGGACGCCAGCGGCGGGCTCAAGGACGCCTTGACCCAGGGCGCACAGATCGCGGTCAAGCAATTGGGCACGCCGGGCGGCTTCAGCAATAACGAAGAGGTGCGCATCGAGCTGCCGGGCAATCTGGGCAAGGCCGCGAAAAAGATGCGTCAGTTCGGCATGGGCGCTCAGGTCGACCAGCTGGAAACCAGCATGAACCAGGCTGCCGAAGCTGCCGTACCGCAGGCGCAGGCGCTGCTGGTCGATGCGGTGAAGAAGATGACCGTGGCCGACGCCAAGTCGATCCTCAGTGGCGGCAAGGACTCGGCGACCCAGTACCTGGACAAGAGCAGCCGCGAAGCGATCCGCGCCAGGTTCCTGCCTATCGTCAAGCAGGCCACCGACAAAGTTGGCGTGGCCCAGAAATACAACACCTTCGCCGGTCAAGCGGCGGCATTCGGCCTGGTCGACGCCAAGAGCGCCAACGTCGAGAACTATGTGGCCGAACAGGCGCTCAACGGCCTGTTCGAGATGATCGCCAAGCAGGAAGAAAGCATCCGCGCCAACCCGGCCGCCGCCGCGACCAGCCTGGCGAAAAAGGTGTTCGGCGCGCTGTAACGTACCCGCCACGGGTCTGTGCAAGCCAGAAATCCAGGCTTCACTTCGTAACCGTGGGAGGGAGCTCTGCTCGCGAATACGGTATTACAGGCACAGGAAATGTGCCGGATGTACTGGCCTTTTCGCCAGCAGAGCTGCCTCCCACAGACCAGTGGAAGGCATCCAGCTACTACAGGGGCTTCTTGACCCTGAACCACGCGGCATACAGCGCGGGCAGAAACAGCAGGGTCAAGGCCGTCGCCACAATCAGCCCGCCCATGATCGCCACCGCCATCGGGCCGAAGAACAGGCTGCGCGACAGCGGAATCATCGCCAGCACTGCCGCCAGCGCGGTGAGCACGATGGGCCGGAAGCGCCGCACCGTGGCCTCAATGATCGCGTGCCAGGTGTCCAGCCCCGCAGCGATGTCCTGCTCGATCTGATCCACCAGAATCACCGAGTTGCGCATGATCATCCCCGACAGCGCGATGGTGCCGAGCATGGCGACAAAGCCGAACGGCTGGTTGAACACCAGCAGGAACAGCGTCACGCCGATCAGCCCCAAAGGCGCGGTGATGAACACCATGAACATCAACGAGAAGCTGCGCAGCTGGATCATCAGCAAGGTCAGCACCACGACGATGAACAGCGGCACGCCGGCGTTGACCGAGTTCTGCCCGCGAGCCGAGTCCTCCACCGTACCGCCGACCTCCAGCAGATAGCCATCGGGCAGATCGGCACGAATCGACTCAAGGTTGGGCAGGATCTGATTGACCAGCGTCGCCGGTTGTTCGCGGCCATAGATATCGGCGCGCACAGTCACGCTGGGCAGGCGGTTACGGTGCCAGATGACACCCTCTTCAAAGCCGTATTCCAGGGTCGCGATCTGTGACAGGGCGATGCTCGCGCCGTTGCTGGTCGGCACCGCCAGGCTCGACAGGTCCTGCAAGCGCTCGCGTTCACTGCGCGTGCCGCGCAGCACGATGTCGATCAGTTCGTCGTCTTCGCGAAACTGGCTGACGCTGGCGCCGGTCAGCGACGATTGCAGAAACGCCGCCACATCGCGGCTGCTGACGCCCAGCGCCCGCGCGCGGTCCTGATCGATATTCAGATGCACCACTTTGCTGGGCTCTTCCCAGTCCAGATGCACATTGGCCACATGCGGGTTCTCACGCACCTTGTCCTGCACCTGACGCGCCAGCGCCCTGACCACCTCAATGTGCTCGCCGGTGACGCGGAACTGCACCGGGTAACCCACGGGCGGGCCGTTTTCCAGACGGGTAACCCGCGAACGCAAGGTCGGGAAGTTTTCGTTCAGCGCGGTAATCAGCCAGGTGCGCAGGGCTTCGCGGTCTTCGATGCTTTTCGCCAGCACCACGAACTGGGCAAAGCTGGCGGCCGGCAATTGCTGGTCCAGCGGCAAATAGAAACGCGGCGAGCCGGTGCCGACATAGGCCACGTAATTGTCGATGCCGTCGTGGTCCTTGAGCATCTGTTCCAGGCGCTTGACCTGCTCGCCGGTGTTGCGCAGCGACGCGCCTTCGGCCAGTTTCAGGTCGACCATCAATTCAAGACGCCCGGAAGCCGGGAAGAACTGTTGCGGCACGAAGCGGAACATCAGCACCGACAGCACAAACAAGGCCACGGTCGCGACGATCACCGTCTTGCGCCGCCGCACGCACCATTCCACTACGCGGCGCACGCGCTGATACATCGGCGTGGCATAAGGATCAGGGTCATGTCCAGCACCGTGTCCGCTGCCCTGTCTGGCCGCATGCCGCCTGGCCAGGTCCGGCAGCAAGCGGTCGCCCAGATACGGCACGAACATTACCGCCGCCACCCATGACGCGAGCAGCGCGATGGTGACTACCTGGAAGATCGAGCGGGTGTATTCGCCGGTGCTCGACTGCGCGGTGGCAATCGGCAAAAAGCCTGCGGCGGTAATCAATGTGCCGGTGAGCATTGGAAACGCCGTGCTGGTCCAGGCGAAACTGGCCGCCTTCAAGCGGTCGTAGCCCTGCTCCATCTTGATCGCCATCATCTCCACGGCAATGATCGCGTCGTCCACCAACAGGCCCAGCGCCAGCACCAGCGCGCCGAGGGAAATCTTGTGCAGGCCGATCCCCAGAAAAAGCATGGTGGCAAAGGTCATGGCCAGTACCAGCGGAATCGCCAGCGCAACCACCATGCCGGTGCGCACGCCCAGCGAGAAAAAGCTCACCAGCAAGACGATGATCAAGGCTTCGGCCAGCACCTGGACGAACTCGCCGACGCTGGTCTTCACCGCCGCCGGCTGATCGGACACCTTGCGCAGTTGCATGCCGGCCGGGAGGTTGTTCTGCAAGCGAGTGAATTCGGCTTCCAGCGCGCGGCCGAGAATCAGAATATCGCCGCCGTCCTTCATGGCCACCGCCACGCCAATCGCGTCCTGGTCCATGAAGCGCATGCCCGGTGCCGGCGGCTCGTTGAAGCCGCGATGCACCTCGGCCAGATCACTGATGCGCAGCGTGCGGCCCTGCACGCGAATCGGGAAATCGCGGATCTCGTCCACCGACACAAAGCGCCCGCTGACGCGCAGATGAATGCGCTCTTCGGGGGTTTCGAAGAAGCTCGACGAGGCCACCACGTTCTGCTCTTCCAGCGCCTGCTGCACGCTCGACAGCGGAACGCCCAAGGTCGCCAGCTTGGTGTTGGACAGCTCGATCCAGATCTTCTCGTCCTGCAGGCCGATCAGCTCGACCTTGCCGACATCCTTGACCCGTTGCAGCCGCACTTGTACGCGCTCGGCGTAATCCTTGAGCACCGCATAGTCAAAACCCTGGCCGGTCAACGCATAGATATTGCCGAAGGTGGTGCCGAACTCATCGTTGAAAAACGGCCCTTGCACGCCGGGCGGCAAGGTCTGGCGAATATCGCCAACCTTCTTGCGCACCTGATACCACAGCTCGGGCAGCAAGGCCGACACCAGCGAATCGCGGGCGACAAAAATGACCGTCGACTCGCCAGGCCGCGAGAACGACGACAGGCGCTCGTACTCGCCGGTTTCCATCAGTTTCTTTTCGATCCGGTCAGTGACCTGACGCGCGACTTCCTCGGCACTGGCGCCCGGCCACATCGTACGGATGACCATGACCTTGAAGGTAAACGGCGGGTCTTCGCTCTGCCCCAGCTTGCTGTAGGACAGCGCCCCGACCACGGCCAGAACGATCATCAGGTACAGCACGACCTGGCGATGACGCAACGCCCATTCGGAAAGGTTGAAGTGCATGGCGGGCTACTCCTGGCCGGTCAGCTTGACCGCCCGGTTGCTGCGGTCCACCGGGCGAATGCGCTCGCCCTCGCGCAGCACATGCACGCCCGCCGCCACCACCCAGTCGCTGGCGCGCAGGCCGTCCAGCACCGGCACCGTTTCCTGCCCCCAGGCGCCGAGCTGCACCGGCACCCGCTTCAGGGTGCTGTCCGGCTCGACCCGCCAGACATAACTGACGCCGTCATTGGCACTGATCGCCGACAACGGCAGCGCCAGCGACACCGCTTGCCCGGTGGCAATCGATACCTTGGCGCTCTGGCCCAGCTCGACCGGCACCTGGCCTGCATCAAAGGCAATTCTTGCCGCGAAAGTGCGCGAACGCGGGTCGGCGGCCGGCGACAGTTCACGAATACGCCCGGCCAGGCGCACGTCGCGCTGGGTCCACAACTCCACGGTGACCGGCTGGCCGATCTTGAAGCGCGTAAAGTTCTGCTCCGGCAGGCTGATGGCAACTTCACGCTCGCCATCGACCGCCAGGCTGAACACGGTCTGTCCGGCTGCGACCACCTGGCCGACCTCCACCGAACGCCGGGCAATCACGCCGTCCTGCGGGGCACGCAACACGGTGTAATCGGCCTGGTTGTCGGCGACGGTCAGTTCGGCACGCAGTTGCTTCACCCGCGCTTCGGCGGCGCGATAGCTGTTGTCAGAATTGTCGTACTGCGACTGGCTGACCATTTGCTTGCCGAGCAAGGTCTTGTAGCGCTCGCGGTCGGTGCGCACCCGTTGCAGGTCGGCTTCGGCGGCCGTGACCTGGGCGCGCATGGCCTCACGTTGCAGGCGCACATCCTGAGCATCCAGCTCGGCCAGCGGTTGATTGGCCTTGACCCGCTGGCCCTCCTCGACCAGCCGACGGCTGACCTTGCCGGCAATCCGGAAGGCCAGCTCCGGCTCGAAGCGGGCACGCACTTCACCGGGGTAACTGTCCAGCGATCGGGACGAAGGCAGCGGCTGGACCACCATGGCCGGACGAACGGTAACCGGGGCGGCAATGTCCTGACCACACGCGGTCAGCAGCACTGTCAAACCTGCGCCAAGGCAGGGAATCAGGAGTTTGCGCAACATGATATGAAGGGTTCTTCCCTGAAGGAGGCTTGGAATAATTGTACCGGCGAGTATATTAAAAATTACCGAACCCACCAGTACATTATTAGAACCCACATGCCTGATACCCCTTCAAACGCAGGTCCCGGTCGCCCCAAAGACCTGGAAAAACGCCACGCCATCCTGGAAGCCGCCAAGAACCTGTTCGTGCGCCATGGTTACGCCGGCACCAGCATGGACGCCATCGCCAGCGAAGCCCTGGTCTCCAAGCTCACGGTCTACAACCACTTTACCGACAAGGAAACGCTGTTTACCGCCGCTGTCATGGCGCGTTGCGAAGAGCAACTGCCTGACCTGTATTTCGCCTTCGATCCTGACCAGCCACTGCAACCGGTGCTGCTGAATATCGGCCGGGCCTTTGAACAGCTGGTCAACAGCCCCGAATCCTTGCAACTGCATCGCCTGATGTCCGACCTCGGCATTCAGGACCCGAAGCTTTCGCAAACCTTCTTCGCTGCCGGGCCTCAGCGGTTGCTCGACAGCATGCAGCGCTTCCTGACCCTGGTCGACGCTAGCGGCCATCTGCGTATCGCCGCCCCCGACAAGGCCGCCGGGCACTTTTTCAGCCTGGTGAAGGGTATCGACCACTTCCGCCTGCTGGTGGGCTGTTGCGAAGCGCTGGAAGAAGCCGACATCGAGGCGCATGTACAGGAAGTGGTGCAGTTGTTCATGCGCGCGTACGCGCCGTAGGACAAATCACTCCTGCGCGTCGTCTGCCTTGGGCTTGAGCGCCTTTTTCGGGTAGATGTCGTAGCGGCTGGATTTGCCTTCCAGCGTATAGCCGGGCTTGGTGCCGTCGATGCACGGCGCCTTGCGCGGGCGCTTGACCACCACTCGATGGGTCGCCAGGGCCAGAGCCGCCTGCAACAGCGCCGGCGCGTCGAGGTCGTCGCCGACCAGCGGGCGGAACAGGCGCATCTCTTTCTTCACCAGCGCGCTCTTGTCGCGGTGCGGAAACATCGGGTCGAGGTAGATCACCTGCGGCGGCTCCTGTTGCCAGTCGCGGATCAGCTCGATGGAGTTGCCGGCCAGCAGGTGCATACGCTGGACGATCTCGCCGACCTCAAGGTTCTGCCGTCCACGCGCCAGACCGTCTTCCAGCAAGGCGGCGATGATCGGCTGGCGCTCGATCAAATGCATGTCGCAGCCCAGGCTGGCCAGTACGAACGCATCCTTGCCCAGCCCTGCGGTGGCATCCAGTACCCGTGGACGCACACCCGGTTGCACGCCGACAGCCTTGGCAATCATTTGCCCGCTGCCGCCACCGAACAAGCGCCGGTGAGCGGTGGCGCCTTCGACGAAATCGACCCGCACCGCGCCCGGCGCATCTTTGCCCAGTTGCTGCAATTGCAGGCCGTCAGCGGTCACCTGCAGGGCAAAATCCGCATCGATAGCCTGCAACGGCAACCCCAGGCGTCGCGCCCAGTGGCCGGCCTGTTCCTGCCCGCTTTCATCGAAGGCTTCGACCCGGATACGACTGCCCGATTGCTGCTCGCTCATTGCACTTACACACTCGAAAAATAAATTAATGATCGGCCAAAACAGCCGATAACTTCTGTATCAGGCATTTTGCCAGAGCCAAGGCCAGTACTGATCGCTATGTCAGAGATTGTTCAATCCATAGGTTACTTGTCGCATGCTGGCGACTATAGCCTGCGCAACAACCAGGCACTGGGTGGCGTTACCCAGCTCTGGTCTGATGCGTTCGCCCGGGCGATGGCTGAACAGGTTGGCGATGGCAAGCAGTCCTCCGTACCCGCCGCGGCGGTCGAGGTCTACAGCAGCGAAGGCGAACCCATCGCCGGCGCGCAGACCCTGAGCCAGATCGTCGCCCAGCGCAACCTGCCGGTGACCGACACCGAAGTGCGTCCACCGGAGCCTCTGTTCCTGCCAATCGCCGAATTCGAACTGGACCTGCTGCCACCGGCGGCCGAACCTTTCGATGCGCTGGCGCTGATCGAACAGCAGCGCGGCCTGGAATTCGACACCCAGTGGGTACGCCCTACCGTGTTCCACGCCTACGACGATCGCGCAGAACCTGGCCAGGCACCGAAACCGCGTCCGCTGAACCTGCCGATTGCCGAACTGGAATGGGACCTGGCCGACAAGCCTGCCGTGCCGTTCGACGAAGCCACCATGGCCGCCCAACAGCGCCAGCTGGATTACGACAATGGCTGGGCCCGGCCATTGATTCTGCAGAACCTGCGCCAGGTCGCCTGATCCGCACGCCTCACCTGCACACCCGCCACAAGCCCATGTCCAGATGAAAATGATTACGGTGCGCCGCGTTGTATTCCGGCCCCAGCACGGTATTGAAATGCGTGCAGGCCGCTTGCTGTATCGCTTTCAGAAAACGCCCCTTTTCGCCTGAATCATTCCAGTCCTTGAGCAGATCAATGCGTTGTCCGTCAGCCAGGCGAAAGCCGGCAATGTCCAGGGCATTGGCGCTGGCGTGCTGGCTGAGGCGGCCCTCGCTGCGGTTGTAGACATTGCGACAGGCAAAACTGCCCAGGTGGTCGATCCGTGCCACGCGCTGGCCCAGTACGGCCTGGGCGGTGGATTGCAGGCTGTGGTATTCGAACATGGCGTAGGCCACCGCCAGCGGACAACTGGCCAGAAAGCTGCTGCTCAGCGCCACATCGCCGCCCTGGATACGCAAGGTGTTACTCAACGGACAACGCGCCGAGGCCGGGCTGTCGGCCTGGCGGCTGTAGCGCAAGTTTGAGGTGGCCAGCGCCTGATCGCACAACGCCGGATCATCCTGCAGACGACCGAGCTTGAACGAGGTCAGAAAGTTCGGCTCGGCGCGCACATCCAGCGGCGCCCATGGGTTCCAGCGCGGCGGCACATCGAACCAGCCGCGCCATACCGACAGCGTCGCCAGGCCGCACAGCAGCAGGATCAGGAGCATTACACGCATCTGGACGCCCTTGTTAACGGTCAGTTACAGCATTGACCTCACAACAGGCCCAACTGCTCCACGTGCGGACCACGATCGATCTGCGCCAGAGGCGGCAGGCCCGGCAATCGGGCCATAAGCTGCTCATGAAAGCGCTGCGCCAGTTGCGGCGCGTTGTGGTTGTCGGGGGTGTGCAGATAAACGTAGGGCGTGCGGCCCTCTTCGATCCACAGCGCGACCTTCTCGACCCACTGGGCCATGAACGGGTCGTTGGCCTCAAGCTCCGGGCGGCCGATAAAGCGCACTTGCGGGCTTTGCGTCAGCGCCGCGGGGCGCACGGGCACTTTTGGCTTTTTCGATTGCGCATGCAGCACCGCAGGGTCGCTGGACACGCAACTGAACAGGGCCCGCGAATCCAGACAGATACGCTCTATGCCACGCTCCAGCAGCAGCCGGTTGAGCAGGCGCTCTTCATCGCCTTTCTCGAAAAACGCCAGGTTGCGCACTTCCACCGCCATGGGCAGCTTGAGTTCATCGATGAAGGTGACCAGCTCGGCCAGACGCTGCGGTGTGAAGCTGGCGGGCAATTGCAGCCAGAACGGCGTAACGCGCTCGCCTAAGGGCGCCAGTAAAGCGGCAAACGCCTGGGCAGCGTCGATCTGCAAGCGCAGGTCGCCCTCATGGCTAATGTCGCGGTGAAATTTGGCTGTGAAACGAAAATCCGCCGGCATCGTCTCGGCCCAGCGCTGCACGGTGTCCGGTTTCGGACGCGCGTAAAGCGTGGTATTGCCCTCGACCGTGTTGAACACCTGCGTATACAGGCTCAGAAACTCGCTACTGCGCGCGTCACTGGGGTAAAAGGACTCGCGCCAGGCGTTATCGCCCCAGGACGGGCAACCGAGAAAGTAAGGGAGATCAGACACCGTCAGACGTACAGATCGAGTTCCGCGCCTTCCATGTCCCAATCGCCGACGAACGTCGCCGTAGTCAGGTAGCTGGCCAGGGCATTGGCCACGCGAGAACTCATGGAGCGCGGAAAAATGATGTCTTGCGGACGCGCCGGCACATTGGCCGTCGGCGTATCGCTGGCCTCACGGCGGGCGGTATTGGCCGGCTGCGGCGGTAATTCGACTTCACTGTCGAGTTGCTCGAACGACCCCTCAAGCGTCGCGTTGCTCTGGCGCGGCTTGCGCTTGATGGGGTACGAGCGTGATGAAGGACCGTCTATGCGCATCGATGGTTACTCGGCGTCTTGTAGTGGCAATTTAACGTCACGGACAGGCGCTTTGGCAATCACACAGGCGCTTTGATAAATATCCGAATGACAAACAGACCACACCTGTCGCAATTTATTTGAGCCACAGGTCGTTCTGATAGAGCCAGCCGATAAATGGTAGATGGCTGATCGACATCTTGTATTGCAATACATGTCCGGCCAACGCCTATACCGCAGGCGCACGTCCGCTCTATCACCTCTGTATCGTCAGGCGCTCGGTATTCTTGAGGTTGAGCCTTACTGCCCCTTGGGCGTCGCGACCTTGTCGCGCAGGTACACCGGCTGCGCATCATCGGCCGGCAACGCTTCGCCACGATGCCAGGCGAAAGTCGCAAGGCTCAGCAGGTCCTGGGCGTGAGGCAGCAGGCTGGCGTCCATACCGCTGAGGCTGACCGGCAGACGCGGCGCATACCCCCAGCCGGTACCGGCGCCAAACCAGTCGCCCGTGGCGTCGGCAGGCAGCAGCGCCTGCTCAGGTGGCAATACCGCTTCAGTGCCCACCAGACGCATCTCGCCGGCTGTCGCGCGGTAGCAACCCCAATACACTTCATCCATGCGCGCATCGATGGCCGCAGCGACCTGGCTTGCGCCATGCTCGCGCTGGGCGCGCTGGGCCAGTACGGCCAGGTTCGATACCGGCAGCACCGGACGGTCGAGGGCAAAGGCCAGACCCTGCACCACGCCGATGGCGATCCGCACGCCGGTAAAGGCGCCCGGCCCACGGCCAAAGGCAATTGCGTCCAGCGCCGAACGGGCAATGCCTGCCTGGGCGAGCAGGTCCTGAATCATCGGCAGCAGCTTCTGGGCGTGCAGGCGCGGGATCACCTCATAGTGGCTCAGCACCTTGCCGTCATGCAGCAAGGCAACCGAGCAGGCTTCAGTGGCAGTGTCCAGGGCCAGCAGGGTGGTCATCGAGGTATCCGTCGCAAAATAAAAGTGGCGCAGTATAAATGACAAATGGCCCGCAAGCGGGCCATTGTCGTATGAAACCTGTGATGCTTAGTTCAGCGCGGCCAGCACCTTGGCAGTGATCGACTCGACAGAGCCCACGCCTTCGATATGGCTGCACTTCGGCTTGCCCTGCTCAGCGCCCAGCTTGCTGTAGAACTCAACCAGCGGCTTGGTCTGCGAGTGGTAGACCGACAGGCGATGACGCACGGTTTCTTCGGTGTCGTCCTTGCGCTGGATCAGCGGCTCGCTGGTGACATCGTCCAGGCCTTCGACTTTCGGCGGGTTGTAGATCACGTGGTAAACGCGGCCCGAACCATCGTGTACACGGCGGCCGGAGATACGCTTGACGATTTCTTCGTCGTCTACGGCAATTTCAATCACATGGTCGATCTCGACACCGGCGTCCTTCAGGGCTTCAGCCTGAGGAATGGTGCGCGGGAAGCCGTCGAACAGCACGCCGTTCTGGCAGTCTGGCTGGGCCAGACGGTCTTTGATCAGGCCGATGATCAGGTCATCGGACACCAGGCCACCGGCGTCCATGACGCTCTTGGCCTGCAGGCCCAGTTCGGTACCCGCCTTGACTGCCGCGCGCAGCATGTCGCCCGTGGAGACCTGGGGAATGCCGAACTTTTCAGTGATGAACTTTGCCTGAGTACCTTTTCCGGCGCCCGGAGCTCCCAGCAGAATCACGCGCATCGTCATGCTCCTCAAATTTTTATATGGAAATCGTCGGATTCGCCTCTTGGGCCAATCGAAAACTAAATAGACGGCCAAAGGCCAAAAGGTTGATCAAGATACACAGCCCACACAGGGCGCACAAGCCGCCCAAGGTCGCAGCTACGCCGCGCCCCGCAAGCCTTACAGTATCGCGCTGAATTGGCTGGCACGACCCGCTGCCCGGTAGCGGCAGCGGGTGCTTCAAGCCTGCAACCGGCCCTTAGCCGGTATTGCGCAAACCGGCCGCGATGCCGGCCACCGAAACCAGCAAGGCCCGTTCCAGCGGGCTGTCCAGACGTGCTTCACGCTCACGTGAGCGCGCCAGCAGCTCGGCCTGGAGCAGGTGCAGCGGGTCGAGGTAGGTGTTGCGCAAACTGATGAACTCCAGCGTCTCCGGGCTATGCGCCAGCAACCGCTGCTGGCCGGTCAAGCCCAATACCACGCCGCACGCCTGCGACAATAGGTCGCGTAAATGCGCACCCAAATGGCGCAACTTCGGGGTTACCAGACGTTCGTCGTAGAGCTGTGCGATGTCGCTGTCGGCCTTGGCCAGGACCATTTCGAGCATATCGATACGCGTACGGAAGAACGGCCACTGCTCGCGCATCTGCGCCAGCACCTCGCCCTCGCCGCGCGCCAGCGCCTGACTCAAGGCCGCTTCCCAGCCCAGCCAGGCCGGCAGCATCAGCCGCGTCTGGGTCCAGGCAAAGATCCACGGGATGGCGCGCAGGCTCTCGACACCGCCCTCGCGGCGCTTGGCCGGACGGCTGCCCAGCGGCAGGCGACCCAGTTCCTGCTCGGGTGTGGCCTGGCGGAAATACTCGACGAACTCGGGGTGCTCGCGCACCACGGCGCGGTAAGCCTTGACCCCGTCAGCGGCGAGGCGGTCCATCATGTGCCGCCAGGCCGGCTCCGGCAACGGTGGCGGCAACAGCGTCGCCTCCAGCACGGCGGCCAGATAAAGGTTGAGGTTCTGTTCGGCGATGCCCGGCAGGCCGAACTTGAAGCGAATCATCTCGCCTTGCTCGGTGGTGCGGAAGCGCCCGGCCACCGAACCCGGCGGCTGCGACAGAATGGCCGCGTGCGCAGGACCACCGCCACGCCCGACCGTGCCGCCACGACCGTGAAACAGCAGCAGCTCGACCTGCTGCTCGCGGCAGATCTTCACCAGAATTTCCTGCGCGCGGTACTGCGCCCACGCCGCCGCCGTGGTGCCGGCGTCCTTGGCCGAGTCCGAATAGCCGATCATCACTTCCTGCGGACCGTGCAAACGTGCCCGATAACCCGGCAAACCCAGCAGGCGTTCGATCACAGGTCCCGCGTTATCGAGGTCGGCCAGGGTTTCAAACAGCGGCACCACGCGCATCGGCCGTTGCAGGCCGGCCTCTTTCAATAGCAATTGCACGGCCAGCACATCGGAAGCCGCGCCTGCCATGGAAATCACGTACGAGCCCAGCGATGCCGCAGGGGCTGCGGCCACCTCTCGACAGGTGGCCAGCACTTCGGCCGTGTCGGCGGCCGGTTTGAAGTGCGCCGGCAAGAGTGGCCGACGGTTGTTCAGCTCTTTAGTGAGGAAATCGATGCGTGCGTCTTCGTCCCAGTCCTCATAGCGGCCCAGGCCCAGGTAATCGGTGATTTCGCTGAGCGCGGCGCTGTGCCGGCTGGAGTCCTGACGCACATCCAGACGCACCAGAAACAACCCGAAGGTCACCGCACGGCGCAGGCAGTCGAGCAGCGGGCCATCGGCGATCACGCCCATGCCGCAGTCGTGCAGCGACTGAAAGCACAACTGCAACGGCTCAAGCAGTTCGCGGTTGTTGTGCAGCACCGCTTCAGGCGCCGGCTGGGTACTGGTCAGCGAGGCCTGCGCCCAGTTGCGCGTGGCGCGCAGGCGTTCACGCAGGCGCTTGAGTTCGGTGCGGTACGGCTCGGCACTGTCGCCCACTTTCGCCCGCAGTTCGGCATTGGCCTCTTGCATCGACAGGTCGGCAGCCAGGTGGTCGACATCGCGCAGGTACAAGTCAGCCGCCATCCAGCGCGCCAGCAGCAAGACTTCGCGGGTCACGCTGGCGGTCACATTGGGATTGCCGTCACGGTCGCCGCCCATCCACGAGGCAAAGCGGATCGGCGCGGCTTCAAGCGGCAAACGCAAGCCGGTTGCGGCGTGCAGCGCCTGGTCGGCCTTGCGCAAATAATTGGGCACCGCTTGCCACAACGAATGCTCGATGACCGCAAAACCCCATTTGGCTTCGTCCACCGGCGTGGGCCGGGTGCGGCGGATTTCTTCGGTGTGCCAGGCCTCGGCGATCAGCCGTTGCAGGCGGGTGACAGTCTGTTCGTATTCCTGGCTATTGAGGTCGCGATGGTCCAGCGCCGCCAGTTGCTCGGCAATGGCATCGTATTTCTGGATCAGGGTGCGGCGAGCCACTTCGGTGGGATGGGCGGTCAGCACAAGTTCGATGTCGAGCTTGCCCAGTTGCCGGGCCAGCGCATCGTTGCTGTGGCCGGCGCCCTTGAGGCGCTCAAGCAACTCAGGCAACACGCGGTTTTCGAAGGCGGCGGGCTGTGCGTCGTCACGCCGGCGCAACAGTTGATACTGCTCGGCGATATTGGCCAGGTTGAGAAACTGGTTGAACGCCCGGGCGACGGGCAACAATTCATCGTCATCGAGATTGGCGACACTCGAACTGAGCTGTTCGGCGCCTTCTGCCGAGCCACGCCGGCCGGCCTTGGCGGCCTTGCGGATGCGTTCGATGGTGTCGAGAAAATCCGCACCGCGTTGCTCGCGAATCGTATTGCCCAGCAGTTCGCCCAGCAAGTGGACGTCCTCGCGCAAACGGGCATCTATATCAGCCATCCTGACCTCCTGCAGTTTGTTGTTATGTTACGAACATTGCCTTAAAAACCTCTGCACGCCAAACCCTTTGTCATCGAACCACCGGGGCTTTTGCGCAGTCACACCTATGACTGCATCAATCTCCACCGGAGGCATCATGAACAGTTTCAAGGACCTGCTCAACGAATGGGAAACCCGCGCCCGCCAGCAACAAGAGCGTAGCGAAGTGACCTTAAGCCTGTACCGCCACGATCTGGTCAAGATCAAGGCCCTTGCCGAAGCCTATGGCATCAGCGAGGCCCAAGTGACGGAAGGTCTGTTGCATGTCGCGCTCGAACAGGCCGAAGCGGCCATTCCCTATGTACAGAGCGCCGAAGTAATCCGCGTCGAAGAAGGCGATGAGGTGTATGCCGACGGCGGTCGCACGCCTGCGTTTGTCGAGGCCGAACAACGCATCCTGAAAGCGCAAAACACGCACCGTTGAGACTGCCCCGTACACAACCGACATGGCTGCAAGCCTTGATTTTAAAGGCGCTTGAAAAAGCTGACTCATCGGTACAGAAATTTGAGTGAACTATTCAAAAACGTCACAGGTCACAGCCAATAGCCATTACAGGAAGACCGCAGGCAGCAGCCAGACATGGCCCTTGCACCTCTGATTCCGGCACCGACTGTCATGGAAAACCAAGCACTTGGAGTTAAACAATGGAGTTGATGACCATGAACACCCTCACTGCCAAAACCTCGTTCAAACGTCTGCGCGGGCTGAAACTGGCTGCGTTGGCCCTGGGAAGCACTCTGGTTCTGGCCGGTTGTGCCGGCACCCCTCCCACCGAGCAGTACGCGGTGAGCCAATCGGCAGTCAATAGCGCCGTCAGCGCTGGTGGCACCGAGTTCGCCGCCGTCGAGATGAAATCCGCTCAGGACAAACTGCGTGCCGCCGATCTGGCCCTGCAGGACAAGAAATATGACGAAGCGCGTCGCCTGGCCCAACAGGCCGAGTGGGATGCCCGCGTCGCCGAGCGCAAGGCACAAGCCGCCAAGGCTGAAAAAGCCGTGCAGGATGCTCGCCAGGGCGTCAACGAACTCCGTGAAGAAAGCATGCGTCAGGTCCAGTAAGCCGACCTCCTGCCTTTTGTTTTTCACGTATTCGCCATTGATTTAAGGACGACATAATTATGCGCAAACAACTGATGATCCCTGCCCTGCTGGCCATGAGCGTTGCCCTGGCGGCCTGTGCCACCAAGCCAAACCCTACCCTTGAGCAGGCTCGTACCAACTACACCTCGCTGCAAACCAACCCTGAGGCCACCAAGGTCGCAGCGCTGGAAACCAAAGACGCCAGCGAGTGGCTGGAAAAAGCCGACAAGGCTTTCCGTGATGGTGAAGATGCCAAGAAAGTCGATCAACTGGCCTATCTGACCAACCAGCGCGTCGAAGTCGCCAAGCAGACCATCGCCCTGCGCACCGCTGAAGCCAACCTGGGCAAAGCCAGCGCCGACCGCGCCAAGGCACGCCTTGACGCTCGTGATGCACAGATCGCCAAACTGAAAGAGAGCCTGAACGCCAAGCAGACCGAACGCGGCACGCTGGTGACTTTCGGTGACGTCCTGTTCGACTACAACAAGGCTGAACTGAAGCCAGGCGCCCAAGGCGACATCTTCAAACTTGCGCAATTCCTGCAAGAAAACGCCGACCGTAAAGTGATCGTCGAAGGCTACACCGACAGCACTGGTTCCGCGACTTACAACCAGGGCCTGTCGGAGCGTCGTGCAGGTTCCGTGCGCATGGCTCTGGTCCGCGCAGGCGTTGACCCAAGCCGCATCGTCGCTCAAGGCTATGGCAAGGAATACCCGGTTGCCGACAACAGCAGCAACTCGGGCCGCGCCATGAACCGCCGCGTCGAAGTGACCATCTCCAACGACAACCAGCCAGTAGCACCGCGTTCGACCATTCGTTGATCGCTTGAGCTGTAGTCCCAAGCCCCGCCTGCGCTGCGCAGGCGGGGCTTTTTTACGACTGTGATTAACGCACCACGGCGCACACGGAGAAGCCCATGGCACAAAAGCCTCAACCTATTGCCAAGTCGGCACTCAACCCGCCGGTATTCTGGATCTCGTCGATCCTGCTGCTGATCCTGGTGTTGTTCACCAGTATTTTCCGCGACTCGGCGCAAAACATGTTCAACCTGATCCAGGACTGGATCATCATCAACCTCAGCTGGTTCTACATCCTCGCCGTGGCGATCATCCTCGGCACCGTGGTGTTTCTTGGCATCGGCCGTTATGGCGACATCAAGCTGGGCCCCGATCACAGCACGCCTGATTACAGCAGCACCACCTGGTTTGCCATGTTGTTCTCGGCCGGCATGGGCATCGGCCTGATGTTCTTCGGCGTCGCAGAACCGGTGATGCACTTCATCAATCCACCGATCGGCACCGGCTACAGCGTTGAAGCCGCCCGCGAAGCGATGAAGATCACCTTCTTTCACTGGGGCCTGCACGCCTGGTCGATCTACGCCATCGTCGCGCTGATCCTGGCCTATTTCAGTTACCGCCACGGCCTGCCGCTGACCCTGCGCTCGGCGCTGTACCCGCTGATCGGCGAGCGCATCAATGGCCCCATCGGCCATGCCGTGGACATCTTCGCGATCATCGGCACCGTGCTCGGCGTTGCGACCTCGCTGGGCTTTGGTGTGTCGCAGATCAACACTGGCCTGAACAGCATGTTCGGCGTACCGGTGAACACCGGCGTGCAGATCGGCCTGATCATCGGCACCACGGCACTCGCCACCTTGTCGGTGGTGTCCGGCCTGGACAAGGGCATTCGCCGGCTGTCAGAACTGAACCTCGGCTTGGCCGTGCTTCTGCTGCTGATGGTGGTGCTGCTCGGCCCGACCGTGTTGATTCTGCAAACCTTCGTGCAGAACACCGGCGGCTACCTGACTGAAATCGTCAGCCGCACGCTGAACCTGTATGCCTACAACCCGACCGACTGGATCGGCGGCTGGACCCTGTTCTACTGGGGCTGGTGGCTGGCGTGGTCGCCCTTTGTCGGGCTGTTTATCGCGCGCATTTCCCGTGGCCGGACCATTCGGGAATTTGTGACCGGCGTGCTGCTGGTGCCGACGGCGTTCACCCTGTTGTGGATGACCGTGTTCGGCAACACCGCGATTCACCTGATCCTCAACGAGGGCATGAGCGATCTCGCCGCTGCCATCGACAAGGACACGGCGCTGGCGCTGTTCGCCTTCTTGCAGCACTTCCCGTTCGCCAGCTTTATCTCGGTGCTGGCAATCATCATGGTCGTGGTGTTCTTCGTCACCTCCGCCGACTCCGGCGCCATGGTGGTCGACATGCTGGCGTCGGGCGGCAACGACCAGACGCCGGTCTGGCAGCGGATCTTCTGGGCCTCGGCCATGGGTGTGGTGGCCATCGCCCTGCTGCTGGCCGACGGCTTGAAAGCCCTGCAAACCGCAACCATCGCCAGCGCCCTGCCCTTCACCATTGCCCTGCTGTGCAGCATGCGCGGGCTGCTCAAGGCGCTGAAACTCGATGCGACCAAACGCGGCCTGCGCCATCACGCATTGTCACCGTCAGTGGCCCGCACCCCAGGCAGCTGGCAGCGGCGCCTGCGCAACATGGCGATGTTTCCGAGGCGTTCGCATGTGGTGCGCTTCATCAGCGAAGTGGCCAAACCGGCGTGCCTGTCGGTGGCCGAAGAATGGCGACGCCAGGGCTATAACTGCAGCGTCCAGGACGGTGAAGACGGCCGCGTGCAACTCACCGTGGGGCCGGCCGACAATCCGGAATTTCTCTACGAAATTCGCCCGCAAGCCTACGCCATGCCCACCTTCGTGATGGGTGATACACAAAACGAGGAGCGCAAATACTTCCGCGCTGAAGTGCACCTGCGCGAAGGCGGCCAGGACCATGACGTGATGGGCTGGTCGAAGGAAGACGTGATCGGCGACATCCTCGACCAGTACGAGCGGCACATGCACTTCCTGCATCTGGTCGGGGATTGATCGCTACAGGCTCTGACGCAGCCGGATCGATTATTGACGTGGCACCTTTTCGATCCGGCCGCCGCAGGTAGTGAAACAGCCATCGTAGGCCTGCCGGCAATGGCTGGTATCGGGCGCGGATGGCGAGCGGGGCTCGCCACCGCAGGCCGATGACGGCTGCGATGATGAACTGCCGATCTGCGTCATGCAGGCCCGGTAGTTCATCATCTGCCAGTCGTAACCGGTCTTGTCGACCTTCTGCGAGTCCTCGGCCTTGCGGGTGCAGTCGCTGCGTTTGGCTTCGCATTGCACCACGCATTGCTGCCCTTCAGCGGTTTCAGGCGGCACATGACGGTACTCGACACAGCCGCCGAGCAGAACGCCGAGCAAGCCCGCAGTGAACAATCGTTGAACTGACACGGTATCCCTTCCCTTTCTACTGCTGATGAATTCGCTGCCCCGGCGATAACAGGCCCAGGGCAAATCGACAGGAATAGACCGGGATTGTGGAATCGAGTTCTTCTGGCGCTTGCTGCTGCAGTCACTCCACCAGCCGCAATACTCCATCGACATACACCACTTCACGCCCCACCCACGTCATATCAACCTGCGGTAATACCGCCGACGGCTTGCGCAGTTCGCGCAGCAGGGTCGAGCCGTGCGACAGGCGTCCGCCCATGCGCGCGATCACCGCGTGGGCGGCCTGATAATGCGCATGACGGCCAGGGTCAAGGGTGTCTTCGAGCAGGATGTCGCGGCCCAGAATGCCCTGCACCTGGCCTGGGTAAATCATGAAACCTGCGGCCTGTTCGCTGCCTTCGCGACCGTCCTGCCAGAAGCTGCCATCGCGGCTGCGAATGTGCGGGTGCGGTGCGAACCAGTGCGCACGCTCGGCCTGGGGCATGGCGTGATGCAGGCGGAAAAACACGCGCATCAGATTGTCGCGATACCACTCGCGCACTTGCAGGTAATAACCGCGCAGCCCCGGTAAACCTGCCGCATGCGCAAGGTGAACACGCCGCGGCCAGTGCGGGAAGGCTTGCAATGGCAGGTCGGTCGGCGCCGGGCGCGGGGTGCCGGGATCGGTTTCCCACGGCAGGCGGTGTGGGCAGTTCTCAAGATCGTCATAAGCGGTAGGCGGACGACCCAGCCAGTCGCCGCCGCTGCTTGCCAACGCTGTCGCGATGCACAGATTGCCCTGCACCACGAACACATAAAAGCGGGTGAACCAGTCAGCCAGTTGCTGCCCACTCGCGCCTTGTCGAGCGAGACCCGCCAGTTCATGGTCGAAGCGGCGCAAGTGCTTTTCAAGGGTCGGCAAATGTCCGCGCGCGCTGCGTTGCATGCGCAAAAACACCGGCAGTGAACGCACTAGCCGCGCCGGGCGCCAGGGTAAATGCGGCGTGGCACCACCCACTTCACCGGCATAGCGGCTGGCGGCGATGCCCCAGTCGGCCAGGCGAGCCAGAAACAGGTCGTTGTTGATGTAGGAAGCGCCGCCAAACACAGCGGTGAACGGCTCGTTGTCCTGCAATACCCGTGCATCCCAACGTGCCATGATCGCCGGAATACTGGCCGCCGCCCGGCGCTGGCCGTACTCGACAAACCGGCTCGGTTGCGGCGGCAGAATCTCGGCGATATTGGCGGCGGTCAGGTGCCGACGCCAGCCGTAATCGCTGATCGGCCGGTACTGCAACAGCCACAACTGGCGACCGTCCCAGGCCCACTCGACATCACCCGGCACATAGTGAAAAACCCGCAGTACACCTTGCAGAAAGTCCCACAACTGCGCCTGACTCAAGCCATGCACAGGCTTGAATTCGCCACTGCTCCAGCCCTCTCCCAGCCTGGAAATGACTGCCCGCTCGGGGCTGACCTGACCGTCGGCCAAGGCCTCAAGATGGCCTTCGACCCACTCCAGTTCCACCGCCAGATGACGCACGAAGGCGATGCCCGACAGCACCGGCGTGATGAAGCGCTGCACCACCACTTCTTCGACACCGGCGCCGCGCAACTCGGCCACACGCCCACCAACCTCACCCGCCGGTACGCGCAAATACGTGGTGCTCAAGCCGGCATTGGCAGAGTCGGCCTGGTCTTCGCCATAGCTGGACGAACGCACCGCCCAACTCGCTTGCGGCTGGCTGGCCAGTAGCGCAGACAAACGTGGGTCAAAGGCATCCTGCAACGACAACGCCGTGGGCACCGGCTGCCCGGCCAGTTCGGCCAGGCGCAGACGCCCGCCTTTGGTGTGCGCGACAAAGCCCTGCTCGCCCGACTCCAGCCAGGCGGCAAATTCAGGCGGCGCGTCGATCCACGGATAATGCCCCCAACCCGGTTTCAGGCTGATGGTCAGGTCCGCGCGGGCCAGAATCGCCGACCACGCGGCGGCCTGTTCGATGCCCAGCACGCCATCCTGATCGCCCCACACCAGCTCGACCGGGTCGGTGATCCATTCCAGCAATGGCAGCGCGGTGTCGGCCCGCAGCAAGTCCCAATACGGCACAAATGCGCGGCAGCGGTTATAGCCATCGCCCATGCGCCGGTACTGCGCCGCACTCCAGGTTTGCCGGGAGAACTTGCTGGCAAACAGCGTTGGCTTGTTGGCCAGCAGCCAATGGATGGTCCTGCGGATCGGCATAGGTGACATCAGGGCCGGCAAGCGCCGTTGCCACAGAAAGGCCCCCACCGGCGCCAGCAATACACTGCGCGAGAAATGCCCGGGGCGACGCTGCAACGCGTGCAACACCAGCAAGGCACTGACGCCCACCGCCATGATCGCGCCGCCTTTGACAGTTGCCGCCAGCAGCGCCTCGGCATACGCTGGCAAATCCTCGCAGGGTGGCTCGGGGTTGCTGCCAAACCCCGGCAACTCCAGCGGCACGACCTCATAGCGCTGAAAATACGGGATCACGTCATCCCACCAACGGGCGCTGCTGCCGTTACCGGCCAGCAGGTACATCACAGGCTTGCTCATGCTGCACTCCTGCGGTCATGGCGATACAGCCAGAACAGCGGCGGCAACAGGGCAAGCAAGGCCAGAGAGTCGATCAACAGGTGTGACCAGACACCGGCCTGTAACGAGAAAAACAGATCCTGCGGCGCCCATAACAACAGCCCGGCGATCAGCCAGCCCCAGACCATTGGCCGCCTGATCTGGCTACCAATGTGCACCAGCGCCAGCAAGTACAACGAAAAGCTCTGCACGGTGGCGCCGAACAACGCCAGCCACCAGACCTGCTGCTGACGCGCGAACACCGGCGCTGCTTCTGGCCAGAAGGCGCGTTCCAGTGAACTCAGGTAAGGGTCGAACAACCCGGAATTACCCGCCCAACTGACCAGCAGGCCACCCAGCAAATGGGCCACGGCCACGGCGTATAGCCAAAGCACCAGTGTGCGTCGCAGGGTCGAAGGTGAGCGCGGCATTGCAGGTCCTGTGCAGGTGCGTGAGAGGTGGCGAGTGTAGCGAATGCATTGATCACTGACACAGCGCAATCAAGGCTCGACGCGGACCTGTGGGAGGCAGCTCTGCTGGCGAATGCTGCGCAATAGACGCAAAAGGTTTGTCGTTTTCTACTGGCCCTGTCGCGAGCAGAGCTTCCTCCCACACTCTGTTTCAGGCAGAAACCGGCAAAAGCCACCTCACCTGACAGATCGCGAACAGATAATCAGAGGCTTTAGCCGCGAAGCCGACGCCCCCAGTGGGGTGGGGGCATCTGCCTGGCATAGCGCTTCGCGCTTCACATCCGGAAATGACCTGGCAGAGACCTCACAGCCGGTCCAGCCGTGCCACGTCTTCATCACTGAGCGTCAAGGTCGCCGCCCGTGCCAGGCTTTCGACCTGGGCCACGCTGGTGGCGCTGACGATCGGTGCGGTGACGCCCGGCTGACGCAGCAGCCAGGCCAGCGACACCTCCGACGGCGTCGCGCTGTGGCTGGAGGCGATGTCGTCCAGTGCATCGAGAATCGCCAGGCCGCGTGCATCGAGGTATTTGGCGATGCCCTGGCCGCGCTTGCTCTTGGCAAGGTCCGCCTGCGAGCGGTATTTGCCCGACAGGAAACCCGACGCCAGGCTGTAGTAGGTGACCACGCCGATATTGGCGTGAATGCACAGCTGTTGCAGATCGCCTTCAAAGCCTTTGCGGTCGTACAGGTTGTATTCGGGCTGCAACACTTGATAAGCCGGCAGGCCCGGTTGTCCGGCAGTGCTCAGGGCTTCGGCCAGTTGTGTGTAGTCGAGGTTAGACGCGCCGATGCTGCGGATCTTGCCTTCGCCCAGCAACTGGCCGTAGGCATTCAGGGTCTCCTGATAAGGCGTTTCAGGGTCGGGCCAGTGCGAGAAATACAGGTCGATGTAATCGGTCTGCAAGCGGTTCAGGGAGTTTTCCACCGCCTCGCTGATCCAGCGCTGCGACAGGCCCTTGCGCCCCTCGCCGCCCAGGTCCGAGCCGACCTTGGTGAAGATCTTGACCTTCTCGCGCAGGCCCGGCCGCGCCTGTAGCCATTTGCCGATGATGGTCTCCGATTCGCCGCCCTGGTTACCGTCAGCCCAGGCCGAATACACGTCTGCGGTATCGATGGCGTCGAAACCGTGGTCGATAAAAGCATCGAGCACGGCAAAGCTGGTCTGCTCGTCGATGGTCCAGCCGAACACATTGCCGCCGAACACCAGCGGTGAAATGTCGAAACCGGTGCTGCCCAAAGTGCGTCGTTGCATGATCGTCTCCATGTCGATTGCCTTCAAAGGTATGTGTATCGGAACGCTTGATGCCCCGGCAGGTTCGATACAAGCACAGGAAAAAGACCGCACCGATGAAATAATTTGCAAAACGGTGTCCCCTTTTTGGCGCTCGGGTGTCATGAGCTACAAGTGAACCCAAAAAGAGAGCCACCCAATGCCCGCACTGCCACGCCACAGGTCGTTCCTGGCGTCATCGATTTCCCGTTCAACACTGTGCCTGAGCCTCGCCCTGGGCCTGGCTCCGCTGACCGCCACCGTTGCCCTGGCCGACAGCCAGCAGCAGAGCTACAACATTCCGGCCGGCGAACTGGGCTCGGTGCTGACCCGCTTTGCCGGTCTGGCCGGGGTCAGCCTGTCGGTGGACCCGTCCCTGGTCAATGGTCGGCGCAGCGCAGGCCTGAGTGGTCACTACAGCGTCGAAGCCGGCTTCAGCCACTTGCTGCAAGGCAGCGGCCTGCAACTGCAGCCGGTCGGCAGCGGCAGCTACACCCTGGTGCCCGCGCCAACGGCGGCGTCGGGCACGCTGGAAATCAATGCCACCGATATCGTCAGCACCAGCATCCTGTCGTTCAACGGTGACGGCGAGCGCTATGCCGGTGGCCAGGTCGCCCGGCGCGGCTCGCTGGGCCTGCTGGGTTCGCGGGACTTCATGGACACCCCGCAAAGCATCACTACCTACACCAGCGAAGCGGCCAAGAACCAACAGGCGCGCACCCTCGGCGACCTGGTGGCCAGCGATCCGTCGGTACGTGCCACTAACCCCGCCGGAGGGCGCTTCGAGCAGTTCACCATTCGCGGCTTCAGCCTGTTCAACACCGACGTGTCGTACAACGGTTTGTTCGGCGTCTTGCCGACCTATTCCATCGACATGGAAATGGCCGACCGTATCGATGTGTTCAAGGGCACCAGCCAGTTGCTCAACGGTATTTCGCCACGCGGCAGCGTCGGCGGCGGCATCAACGTGGTCGCCAAGCGCGCCACCGAAACGCCGATTACCGAATTCACCGGCAGCCTGGCCTCCGACAGCCAGGTCGGTGGCGCTGTCGACATCGGCCGGCGTTTTGGTGACGAAGACCAGTACGGCATCCGCTTCAACAGCGTCAAGCAGTCCGGCGACACCGCATGGGATCACCAGAACGTCGACCGTGAAATGTCGGTACTGGGCCTGGATTTCCGCGGCGAGCGCCTGCGCGTTTCGGCCGACATCGGCCGCACCGAGCGCGACACCGACGCCCCGCAAGAACGTATTCAGGTCGGCGCCAACGCCCGTGTGCCGAGCGCCGGCTCGGTTGATAAAAACTACGCCCAGCACTGGAGCCAGGCCAGCACCAACGACACCTTTGGCGACCTGAACGCCGAATACGACCTGAGCGACTCGTTCATGGTCTACGGTGCCGTCGGCGCCCGTGAAAGCAACCACGATTTCCTGCGCCATGCCGTCAGCGTCACCAATAACGCCGGCGACTTCACCATTTCGCCGCGCTATTTCACCCGTGACGAAAGCGTGCGCACCGCCACCGTCGGCGCGCGCAAGTGGTTCCAGACCGGGCCCGTCAGCCATGAGCTGAACATTTCGGCGACCCACTTCTACATGGACTTCACCAACGGCGGCTCGCGCTACGCCACCGCCGCCGGCAATATCTACAACCCGATCCAGCGCCCTGCCCCCGGCACGCCGACGCGCCAGGACTCGAAGGACTACACCGAAAACCGTTTTGACAGTATTGGCCTCGCCGACACGCTGGGCTTTTTCGACGACCGTTTGCTAGTGACACTGGGCGGGCGTTTTCAGCGCGTGCAGGTCGAAGACTGGAGCGATGGCGTCAAGGGCGCCACGGCCTATGACGAGAAGAAGTTCTCGCCCTCGGGCGGCGTGGTGTACAAGGTCACCGATCAGTGGTCGCTGTACGCCAACTACATGGAAGGCCTGAGCCTGGGCAAGATCGCGCCGTCGACCTCGATCAACGAAAACCAGATTTTCGCGCCCTTCATCAGCCGTCAGGTCGAACTGGGCACCAAGTATGACCTGGGCTCGGTGGCCTTCACCGCCAGCGTGTTCCGCATCAAGCAGCCGGCCTACGAGACCAATGCCACCACCCGGGTCTTCGGTCCCAGCGGCAAGCGCGAGAACACCGGCGTGGAGCTCAGCGTGTTCGGCGAACCGGTCGAAGGCGTGCGCCTGCTCGGTGGCTTGATGTACATCGACAGCGAGCTGACCAATACCGTCGGCGGCATCTACGACGGCAACCGCGCCCCGGCCACGCCCAAGTTCAACGTCAACCTCGGCGCCGAATGGGATGTGCCGGGTGTGCAGGGCGTGACCCTGACCGCACGCGGTATTCATTCAAGCTCGCAGTACCTGGACCAGGCCAACAGCAAATCGATCGATGGCTGGGAGCGCTTCGACCTCGGCGCCCGTTACGCCTTCAAGGTTGAAGGTAAGGACATCACCCTGCGCGCCAACGTCGAGAACGTCCTGGACAAAGCCTATTGGGCCTCGGCCGGCGCCTCGGATGACAGCGAACCGGGCCTGACCCTGTCGACCCCGCGCACCTACCTGATCTCGGCCACGGTCGGTTTTTAAAAGGCCGGGGTTTAAAAGGCCGGGTTCTAAAGGATCGGCGGGGCGCTCATCAATGCCCCGCCGCCTGGTTCAGCAAGTGCCGGATTTTCACCGGCACACCCGCTTCCTGAAACCTGCGCGCGGCCACTTCCAGCTTCTGGTCCGCGCGGGTCACCCGGGCGTGATGGCGCAAGTGCTCGACCCACGACGCCTCGAAGAAATACTCCTGCCACACCTGCGGGTCCTGCGCGTCCTGCATCAAGCCCCACGAAAACGCACCGTTGCGCTGACGCATGTGACTGACCGCCTGCATCGCATGGCTGAATTTCGCGGCATTCTGCAGCGCAATCCGGTACTCCACGGTGATCATTACCGGCCCGCGCTCTGCTGGCAGCGCCTCATCAAGTTGCGGTGTGGCCCAGTGTTTTGACGGCTGCAACTCGTCCATCTCGCTGGTCGGCAACGGGAAGTGCCAGCGCAACAGGATGCCAATCAACAGCACCACGCCTGCGCCCATGAAGGCCGCGTTCATCGACACATGGCTGGCCATCGCGCCCCAACCTGCCGCACCGCCGGCCGAACAACCAAAGAACACCAGGATATACAGCGACACCGCCCGCGCCCGCACCCACGACGGCACCGTGGTTTGCACCGCCACCTGCAAGCTGCTCAGCACCGCGATCCAGGCCACGCCACTGATCAACATCAAGGGCGCCAGCGCTGCAATGGAGCGTGTCCACGCCAGACCAAACAGCACCAGCGCATACACCACGCTGGCGCCGACCACGATCTGATCGGCACTCAAGCGGGCGCGCAATTTGGGCAGGATGACCGCACCCAACACCGCGCCGATGCCGACACAGCCGAGCAAAATCCCGTAGTCCAGCGCCGTGCCGCCAATCTCGCGACGCACCAGCAATGGCAGCAAGGCCATGCCCACCACCGCCCCGACAAAGAACGCCGCCGTACGCACCAGCACCGCCCGCAACGGCCGCGAACCCTTGGCATAACGCACCCCGGCACGCATCGCGCCCCACCAGCGTTCGGCCGGCAACGTCGCCGGTGCCGGGGTATGACGCCAGGCATACAGCGCCACGATCACCGCCAGAAACGACACGCTGTTCAAGGCAAAGGTCAGCCACGGCCCGCTCAAGCTGACCAGCACGCCGGCAATCGCCGGCCCAATGGCCCGCGCCACGTTCATCGCCAGGCTGGACAACGCCACCGCCGAAGGCACGTCTTCACGGGCGACGATTTCCGGCGCCAGTGCCGACCAGGCCGGCATCATCAGCGCACTGCCGATGCCCATGGCGAAGGTCAGGGCCAGCAACAGCGGCACCGACATCTGCTCAGTCACCGTCAGCACAGTCAGCACCAGTGCCACCGCCGCCATCCAGCACTGCACGGCCAACAGATAACGGCGCTTGTTGACGATGTCGGCCAGGGCACCGGCCGGCAGCGCCAGCAGAAATACCGGTAAGGCGCCGGCCACCTGCACCAGCGCCACCGCTTGCGGGCTGGCCGACAACGAGGTCATCAACCAGCCGGAGCCGACTTCATGCATCCAGGTGCCGATGTTCGACGCGATACTGGCCAGCCATAACCACAGGAACACCCGCGTGTGCAGGGGTTTCCAGGGCGAGGCGGTGGGTAGCTTGGTGGCGGGCGTGTTCATGGCGGCTCTCACAAATCCGGGGCGGAAAAAAAGCCTGCGGGCGAAGGCAGGCTTTCGGGCGGTTGCTCAGGCCTGACGGGCTGTCAGGGCGGCGTAACCATTCATGAGATTGCGGTAGTTGGGGATGCGCTGCGACAACAGGTTGCCCAGGCCTTCGATATCGTTGCGCCAGTCGCGGTGCAGCTCACAAGCCACCGAGAACCAGTTCATCAGTTGCGCACCGGCCTGGCTCATGCGGTCCCAGGCAGCCCGCTGCACGGTCTCGTTGAACGTGCCGGACGCATCGGTGACCACGAACACTTCAAAGCCTTCGGCCAAAGCCGACAGGGTCGGGAACGCCACGCAGACATCGGTGACCACGCCGGCAATGATGATCTGCTTGCGGCCGGTGGCCTTGATCGCCTTGACGAAGTCTTCGTTGTCCCAGGCGTTGATCTGACCAGGGCGAGCGATGTACGGCGCGTCCGGGAACATGGCTTTGAGCTCCGGCACCAGCGGGCCGTTCGGACCTTGCTCGAAACTGGTGGTGAGGATGGTCGGCAGCTCGAAGAATTTCGCCAGATCAGCGAGGGCCAGTACGTTGTTCTTGAACTCGTTCGGCGAGAAATCCTGCACCAGTGAGATCAGGCCGGTCTGGTGGTCGACCAGCAGTACAATGGCGTCGTCTTTGTTCAGGCGGTTGTAAGTGGCTGCGCTCATGATTGAATCCCTTTTCTTAAGTGAGTAAGTGGTTGCGTTCAACATGGGCACAGATTAGGGGTGATTGATTGAGGGATAAATCGGCTGAAATGTGTTTGACTGTCAACCTGAGAGGGACAATAGGCGTCTTAGCCTTATGTTGCAGGACCGACCGGGCGGCGATCCGGGCCATCTCCCTTGCAACGGAGATGGAATTCAAAAGCTTTCACGTTCGATAGTGCCGCTTTTGCTTTGCAGTGTGGTAATGGTTTGAATAGAAAGTCCGATGAGTTGAGTGAGGCCATTAATCGTGCTGTCTGTCGTCGATCCAATTTTTCCAAACTCATCACTTCCTGAAAAACCGACACGTTGGCTGACGTCTCCATTCGCGATGATCGACATAACCCGCTCTATATAATGCAACAATGAAATCAGGTTCTTGCTTACCGCCAAAGCGACTAACACGACGAATAACCAGCCTCCGAATACCAGCACCAGTTTTTCAAACTGATCAAGCTCGGCATGCAGGCCAGTACCTGACAGATTCACAACCGCCACTAAAACTCTGGACAAATAAGCAGGAAGTAATACTTCCTGACGAAGTGGTATGTTCATCAATAAGCGGTCGGTCCAGCTGATGTCTACATCAATAACCATGACAAAATTTCCAAAGTGAGCATGCAGAAGATCGTGACCCGGTCAGCCCCACTAACTGGACTGGACGGTCAGTTTTTTGATCGCTAGAGGTTAATGAGCCAATTTGATATCACTGCATGTGCGAACAGAGGCCATGCCCCTGTAATCAGGCGCTGCAAGCAGGGTTAGAGCCAGGCAGACTCGCTGTATGGATGCATTGTTGCTCCAAAATAATGCACGAAATTCGTACCGGCGCTGAAATGGGTCGGAACCAATCACTGCCTTGTCCGACTGATCTGGCTCTGATTTGCCGATGGCATGATCTGTGCTCAGTCCGTGACGACTGCGCAACTTGATTCTGTGCAGCGCTGAGAGGGTTTGAGGATATGCAGTTCTGGCGTAAAAGCATTCAACGACAGCTGACTTTAGGTATGGGGGCAGCGTTAGTAATTAGCAGCTTGATTATTATCGCCATCTACGCATTTGCGTTGGATAGACTCACTGATCGTTATCTGCTGCAACAGGCTATGCCGGCCAGTATTACCGCTATACGTAATGACCTGGAGCGGCTTCTTACAGCGCCAATGACCGCTGCAATGGATATTGCTGATAATACGCTGGTGAGTGAATGGCTGGCTCAGGGTGAAGACCCACGCCAACAACAGGCCTTTATTCGGTACCTCGCTAATGTAAAAGATCGGCACAACGCGCTGACCACTTTTATTGTTGCCAAAGCGTCAGGCCATTACATTACCAACAAAGGCGCAGACCGTACGCTCCAGCGCGGGCCAGCGGAAAATGACTGGTTTTATGGATTCATCGACAGCGGGAAGGTGCGATCTCTGGACATTGATATCGATAAGAGCACCAAAACCCCTACGCTTTTCATTAATCAGCAGATCCAATATAACGGCGTCACGGTGGGTGTAGCGGGTCTTGGTTTCAGCATGATTGCGCTCTCTGAAATGATCAGGAACTTCCATTTCGGTACGGCTGGCCAAATCTATCTGGTGGGGCCGGACGGCAGGGTGAAGGTGCATCCGAGGGCTGAGCTCAACGATACTGTTTACCTCAAGGAGCTGGTTGGCGATACGGCGGCCCAGGCCATTCTTTCTGCGGCAAAGTCGGACATTCAGCCCAGACAATTTGAGCGAAACGGTGAAACCTACGTCGCGATTGCCGAGCCTGTTTCCTCACTGGGGTGGACACTTGTAAGCGAGATACCGGTTGCAGAGATCTACGGTCCGGGCAGACAGGCGTTAAAGCTGGTCTCTGCCATTAGTATCGTGGTCGTACTCATCTTCCTGGGGTTTGTTGTCTGGATCGCCCGCGGGATTGTCAGGCCGATACGCCAGGTGACGGGTGCGCTGGTCAATATCGGAGGCGGTGAGGGAGATCTCACACAGCGGCTCGACGATCGTCGGGGCGATGAACTCGGCGATCTCGCCCGAGGCTTCAATCGATTTATTGAAAGCCTTCGGCTGCTTATAGCCGATGCGTCGAAAACGACTGAACAGCTACAGCGAAGTGTCCAGGACGTAACCTGTGTGGTTGACAGAACGGCAGGTCGTGCCATCAAACAGCATGAGATGACCGACATGGTCGCTACTGCTGTGCATGAGATGGGGCTTACTGTCCAGGAAATCGCTCGAAACGCGGCCGGGGCGGCGGACGTTTCCAGAAGTACTCAACAGGAAGCGGTCAAGGCCAAAGGCGTCGTCAGTGACTCCATTACCCATATCCACGGGATGTCAAAAGGCATGGGCACCGCCGCCGGCGCGGTGCAGAATCTTGCCAGCCAGGTTTCGATGATCGACCAGGTATTAGCAACTATCCGCAGCATCTCGGAGCAGACGAATCTACTCGCATTGAACGCGGCCATCGAAGCGGCACGCGCCGGAGAAATGGGGCGCGGGTTTGCTGTTGTCGCTGACGAGGTCAGGACATTGGCCGGTCGAACCAAAACGGCGACGGGAGAAATTCAGTCCATGATCGGCCTTCTCAAAACCGGAGCGGACCAGGCAGTTACCTCGATGCAAGCTGGACAAGTGGCGACAGTCACAGGGGTTGAGTCAGGCCGCCAAACTGCCTCCTCACTTGAGAATATTGCAGCATATGTCGAAGAACTGACGGACCGGAGCCATCAGGTTGCCGCTGCGACTGAGCAGCAAAGTACCGTTACCGTTGACGTCCTCCCCCACCTCGATCTTCGATCGGCGCCACAGGCGCAAAGGAAGGAGATTCCTGCTTCACAGAGCACAGCCTCAGGCTACTTGAGCCATCGGTCTTACACGCTCTCCACAGGCTAAAACCGTGAGCCCCACGGCTTTGATATTCTTTGCAGCATTGG